>NZ_CP159258.1:6082500-6148998 GCF_040438925.1 Pseudomonas sp. MYb327 | reverse complement strand
TGAACTCCGGCGGCGAGCCTTCCGACGCCTTGGCCATCTTGTTCCACAAGGTGATCGCGGCGTTCGGGTTGTAGCCGGCACGTGCGGCGAGTTCGAGGCCAATCAGGTCGGCCTCGTTTTCGTTGGCCCGGCTGTTCGGCAAGGTCATGCCGTAGTTGGCGACGGTATCGGCCAGCGCCAGGGTGTCCGAGCCGAGGCCGAACAAGGCACCGGCGCCTTGCTTGGCCATCTCGATGCCATAGGCCTTGGACATGGCCTCACGACCGTGCTCGCGCAGGGCGTGTGCGATTTCGTGGCCGAGGATGGCGGCGATTTCGTCATCGGTCAGTTTCAGGCTGTCCATCAGGCCGGTATAGAAAATGATCTTGCCACCAGGCCCGCAGTTGGCGTTGAGCTCATCGCTCTTGATCAGATTGACTTCCCACTTCCACTGGGCCGAATCCGGACGGAAGACCGGCGCCTGTGCTATCAGCCGATCGGAAATCACCTGAATGCGCTTGGCATCGCTGCTGGTCTTGTCCAGCACACCCTTGCTGCTCGCCTCGCCCACCGTCTTTTGATAGGACTGGGCGTACATCTGATTGACCTCATCAGTGGACAGCATGCTGAACATGTATTGCTTGCGCTCAACACCTACGGCACCACCGCTGGTGGTGTTGACCGACTGACAGCCGGCGAGCAGCAGCGCTGCGCCCAGTGCACCCACAACCAAAATCTTGCTCATCGAAAAACTCCATGAAAACTGCCGCCTATCCTAGGCGTGGAAATGTATCGACGCCAGATACACAGGAGATAAGACGCCTATATCAGGCAAAGCTCTCACCAACGCAGGAAATTAAAAGATCGCCGCTCTCGGCAGCTCCTACAGGATGAACGCCGATCCATTGCAGGAGCTGCCGCAGGCTGCGATCCTTTCAACCCGGCGTCAGACACTCCGGCCCGTTGAGCTTCGGATCATTGACCATGTTCGCCAGCACCCGCTCACGCAGCGCAACAGGTTCGCTGGCCAGCAAGGCTTGCAAGGCATGCAGCGGTGTTTCCGGATCGAGCCAGATTTCCTGCCCCACCGCATCAAGAATCAATGGTCGCCGCTGACTGGCGGCTGGTTGAGTAATCACCGCCGTACTCAGCCACACCTGCTCCTGCACCGGATACGCCTCCCAGATTGCCGCGAAAAACAGCGACGAACCCTCCCCCGGCGTCAACCAATAAGGTCGTTTGCGCGTAGTGCCGCGCCATTCATAAAAACCATTGGCCGGCAGCAGGCAACGGCGTTCACGAAGGGCCTGGCGAAACATCGGCTGTTCGGCCACGGTTTCGGCGCGGGCGTGAGCCGGGGTGCGGGACAAATCGGTCAGCCATGGCGGTGTCAGGCCCCAGCGCGCGCGGGCCAACTCGCGTTGACCGTCCGCACCGGCTCGCAGCATCAATACCGTATCATTGGGGGAAATGTTCCACTGCGCCTGCTGATCGGCAGGAAAACCGGGCAGGGCCGCGAAGGCGGGGTTCCAGCGAAACAGGGCATAACGTCCACACATGGGGCAGCACGACTCTTGATCAAACGAACGCCAGCCTAACAGACCAGCGTGCCGGGAAAGCTTTCCGGTTCATCGCCGGACAGCGGCAGCGCGGCATTGTACGCACTGATCAGTTCGCGGGCGTATTCAGCCTGATCGTTATCCACCGCCAGGCCCAGCAAACCGAAGATCGGCAGTTCACCCGTGCCGCCCACCAGATCACGGCCGACCAGGTGCGCCTCGATGCCCTCGCTGGCGAGCATGCCCTGCAGCAACTCGCCTTCCATCAGGTTTTCCGGCTCGTAGATTCGCTGCATATACGCCCCTCATGCATTTTCACTGAAAACTTCGAGATGCCATTCCTCACCGTGAACCTGCAATACAAACGTTATCGGTCGGCAGCACACTTGGCAGTCCTCGATATAGGTCTGATCGCCGCCAGACAAGTCGACAGTCGTTTCGACTTCTTCACCACAATACGGACATTCATACACTGCACTTTCCAGCATCGCGGTCTCCCAGGTGACTTGTGCGTATAATCGCCGGTCTATTTGCAGGGCTATTTTTGTCTGACTACTTTTTCAGACCGTGCCCCGCCGGTTTTCGATCAAAACCTTTACTTACCCTAGCCGTTTCTAACAAGAGAGCATGATGGGCGAATTCGATGCCATCCGACCTTACGACGACAGCGAAGTCCCAGCGGTGCTGGCACGACTGCTCGGCGACAAGGCGTTTCTAGATATCCTCACCCACTTCCGCTTCCCGCGTTTCGCTGGCGCTTTAGGCTGGGCGCTCAAACCTCTTATAGCTCATCGGTTGCGTCGTGAGTTCGCCGGCGTCAATTCGGTCGCCACCTTGCAGGACAAAGTCGAGGTGTACGTCGACCACACTATCGAGCGCGCCACCGACGGCGTGACGTACACCGGCGTCGAGCAGTTCAAGTCCGGCAGCGCCTATCTGTTCATCGCCAACCACCGCGACATCGTGATGGACCCGGCCTTCGTCAACTACGCCGTGTACCACGCCGGCCTGCCGACGCCGCGCATCGCCATTGGCGACAACCTGCTGCAAAAGCCCTTCGTCAGCGATTTGATGCGCCTGAACAAGAGCTTCATCGTGCACCGTTCGATCACCGGTCGCCGCGAAAAAATGGCGGCCTATCAGTTGCTGTCGGCATACATCAACCATTCGATCCGAAACGATTGCGCCTCGATCTGGATCGCCCAGGCCGAAGGCCGGGCCAAAGATGGCGACGACCGCACCGAGTCGGCGATCCTCAAGATGTTCCACATGAGCCGCAAGGATGAGCCGTTCGGCGAAGTCATTCGTTCACTGAACCTGACCCCGGTGTCGATCAGCTACGAATACGACCCGTGCGACCAGGCCAAGGCCCGCGAGCTCTACATCCGCGCCACGACGGGCACCTACACCAAGGCGCCAGGCGAAGACGACGTGAGCATCGCCAAGGGCATCACCGGCTATAAAGGCCGGGTGCACGTGCACTTTTCCGCGCCGATAAGCGAGCTGTTCGATGACACCAAGCAATTGGCGGTCGAGATGGACAAGCAGATTCTCGGCGGTTATCGCCTGTTTCCGGTGCACTACCTGGCTTACGCGCAATGGAAAGACGCTGACCCGCAGTTGCAGGTGCCGAACGCTGCGCAGGTGTTTGCAGCCGATGAATTGGCCAAGGCCAAAGAACAGTGGCAGCAACGTCTGGACGCCTGCCCCGAGGAACATCGTCCGTTCCTGGTGCTGCAATATGCGACGCCAGTGCGTAATCAGTATCGGGTGAAGGCGGGATTGCCGCTTTAACCGCTGATGGTAAAACGGCGCCTAAGGGGCGCCGTTTGGTTTTCCAGATCATCACACAACCTGAGGCGAGGGAACTTGCTCCCGCGCCATAGGGCTTCAGACCCGCGTGCTAATCCACGACACCAGCAACGCCAACCCCAGGCAGGCGAAACCGAAACGGTAGAAAAACCGGTTCATGCGCAAGGTCGCACCATCGAGCATCAACGTCGGTTCGTCGATGCGACGGCTCTGGCTCTGCGCCTCCAGGCTGGCCATTGCACGCTGCTCACGGCGACGGGTCGCGTGCAGCAGCCATCCGCCGGGGCATGCAAAGAGCAGGGCCAGCAGGTTGATCAATTTGGCGGGATGGGCGGTTAACAGCGTCATCAAGTGCAGCGACATCACGGACCTCGAACAAAACCGATGTGGCAGACGCCGAACCGGCGACCGCGGCGCGGATTCTACCGAATGCCTCCAAGGCTGCCCTCTCCTTTGCGACAAAAAATGAGGCATTTGACCAGTGGTTGTCCTGCGTCACGGTTCCGTCATCTGAATACGTCAGTCTTTCGCCCCTCGAAACCGACACGGACCTTGTCATGCTGCACGCCGAAAACCAGGATCGCCTCTACCTCATTGCCCACAACGACGAACAACAAACCCTCGTCGGCAGCCTCGCCTTTAACGTTCAGGACCGTCACTGGCTGGTGTATTGCGCACTGGGCGGTCATCAACACCCGGATTTGCCTGAAGCCGATTTGCTGACGGGTGTGAGCGTGCTGGATTTTTATTCACAAGCCGCCTGAATACACTCATCCCTGTGGGAGCTGGCTTGCCAGCGATAGCGTCGGACCATTCAACATTGATGTCGACTGACCCTGCGCCGTGGCTGGCAAGCCAGGCTCCTGCAGGAGATCGCGCATTCGACATATCAGCAGGCATGAAAAAGCCCGGGACCATCGCTGGTGCCGGGCTTTTTAACACCTGGCAAAAGCTTACTCGCCGAGGATCTGACCCACGGTCGGGTCCTTGAACAAACGGGTCAACGCATCGCTCAACACGTCGCTGACCAGTTTGGTGTTGGTCTCCTGATTGGGCGCCATGCCGAAACGCTGGTCCAGGGATGCGCCGTAACGACCGCTGTAACGACGATTGGCGTTCTGCACATCGGAGCGGAAGGTCGCGCCGATGGTTGCCTCGGTCACATACATGCCTTCTTTTGGCGACTGATACTTCAGCTCCGCCAGGGTCACGGTCAGTTGCGGCGCGTTCGCCGCATTGGTAGTCGGGGTGAAGCCCAGCAAGCGCACGGCCGCCTCAGCTTGAGCCTGCAATTTCGGCAGGATCTGCGCGCCCTGCACGGTAATCGCGCTGGTCTCTGGATACAGGCCACCACGGGTGCCCAGGGTCGGTGACGGACGCCCGTCCACCACACGCACCACCACTGGCTGACCGCGACCGACCGGCGCCAGTTGAGCCGTCAACTTGGGTTCCGGGTTCAGTTGTTGCGGGCTGTGGGCGCAGCCGACCAGCGTCAAGGTGGTCACAGTGATCAAACCGAACAACAGGCGTTGCAACATGCTCTTCTCTCCAGAATCAGGCACAAACAGGCCGGCAGTATAGCGGTGCGCCACTGCCGCGAACCAGCGCAACAATTTCAGAAAAATCTGACAAGGCTTTCAGACCGCGGTTCCTGTCACACACCTGTCACCCTCCATACACTTGCACGTCACGGCTCATTGGCAATCTCTACTGCAGTCACCCCACACGGTACTTACTTATGCGCTTTCTCATTTCCTTGTTCGCACCACGTCCTCGGCATCGCTGCTTCGCCCTGCTCGACCACAACGGCCACTGCCAGGCATTCAAGCAGTGCAGCCTGCAGCCGATGGGCGATGGATGGGTCGAAATCGAAGAAATCCGCCTGAACTGGCTGCATCAGCCTCTGCCTGCCAGCGCCCGCATCAGCCAGCGGCAACCCCGCACGCGCGTGCAACAACTGCTGACCACCTGACCGAACGCCTAATAAAAGTCATTAAACACGACCAATTCCCTGCGTTTCTTCGCTACAATCTCCCCCCGATTATAAGGACGTCTCCTGATCGGGCCTCGCAGCATCGTCAATGCCCCGGTATTGACACCCCGCACCGCCCACAGAGAGCCGCCCACACAGATCGAGTGAAGCTGGCGCGCTTGCTGTTACTTTGGCAAAACCTCCACTTTTCGCGAATCTGCAGAGCTGTCATTACGCTCGGTCACTGAGCTGTTTTGCCCGTTTTGCCTGCCATGAATTCCCTGGCGGCGAACCATCCGGGCACGGTGCCAGGCTGGGACAGCCCTTTTTTGAGGTTCACGTCTTCAAAAGAGCGTGAAAAAAACGGGTTTTCACAACTTCACAAGAGTGTGGCGAGCAAATGAATAGTTTTGCGTCTGAACATGCACCATTAGTGTCTACAACAGCCCAACGACACAGGACCGAGTACTCCTCGAACACCGGAGCCTGAAGCCTGTCCGCTACGGATTTGGTTGCACAAACGGATGTATCGACCATAAGTCGAATTGCCAGCCGCCCGTTGAAATGAGTTCATGGAACTCTGATTAGACCCGGCCGGTAGCGTCCGTCGAAGTTGCAAAAAATTGCGAAGATTCGGACATGGCGATCCTGCCATGGGTATTTGGGGCAACACTGACACGCCCCGGAACGCTTGGCAGCCATGCCGTCAATTTGGTGCTGCAGATTTTGGAGACGCGTTAAATGGCGCATAACGAAGCAGTCGACGTAGTACTGGTTGGGGCCGGCATCATGAGTGCCACCCTTGCTGTACTGCTCAAAGAGCTCGACCCCGCGATCAAGCTGGAAGTCGTCGAGCTGATGGATTCCGGTGCTGCGGAGAGTTCCAACCCGTGGAACAACGCCGGTACCGGTCACGCTGGCCTGTGCGAGTTGAACTATACGCCGCAAGCTGCCGATGGCACCGTCGACATCAAGAAAGCCGTGCACATCAACACCCAGTTCGAGGTGTCGAAGCAGTTTTGGTCGTACTTGACCAAAAAAGGCACGTTCGGCTCGTGCAAATCGTTCATCAGCCCGGTTCCGCACTTGAGCTTCGTGCAGGGCGACAGCGGCGTTTCCTTCCTCAAGGAACGCTTCAAGGTCCTGAGCAAGCACCACGCCTTCGCGGACATGGAATACACCGAAGACAAGGCCAAAATGGCCGAGTGGATGCCATTGATGATGCCGGGCCGTGACGCTGGCGAAACCCTCGCCGCCACCCGCGTGATCAATGGCACCGACGTCAACTTCGGCGCCCTGACCAACCAGTTGCTCAAGCACCTGACCAGCGCACCCGATGCCCAGGTCAAGTACTGCAAGCGCGTCACCGGCCTGAAACGCAACAACGGCGGCTGGACTGTCAGCATCAAGGACGTCAACAGCGGCAACAGCCGTGAAGTCGACGCCAAGTTCGTCTTCCTCGGCGCAGGCGGCGCGGCATTGCCATTGCTGCAAGCCTCGGGCATCGAAGAGAGCAAAGGCTTCGGCGGCTTCCCGATCAGTGGCCAGTGGCTGCGTTGCGACAACCCGGAAGTGGTCAAGCACCACCAGGCCAAGGTCTACAGCCAGGCCGCCGTGGGTTCGCCACCGATGTCCGTGCCGCACCTGGACACCCGCGTTGTCGATGGCAAGAAGTCCCTGTTGTTCGGACCCTACGCCGGTTTCACCACCAAGTTCCTCAAGCATGGCTCCTTCATGGACCTGCCGATGTCGGTTCGCGCCGGCAACATCGGCCCGATGCTGGCCGTGGCGAAAAACAACATGGACCTGACCAAGTACCTGGTCAGCGAAGTGATGCAGTCGATGGAGCAACGTCTGGAGTCCCTGCGTCGCTTCTACCCTGAGGCGAAAGCCGAAGACTGGCGCCTGGAAGTGGCTGGCCAACGGGTGCAGATCATCAAGAAAGATCCGAAAAAAGGCGGCGTTCTGCAGTTCGGTACCGAACTCGTCGCGGCCAAGGACGGTTCCCTTGCTGCCCTGCTCGGCGCTTCGCCAGGTGCATCGGTGACTGTTTCGATCATGCTGGAACTGATCGAAAAATGCTTCCCGGGCAAAGCCAAGGGCGAATGGGCTGCCAAACTCGCGGAAATCTTCCCGGCCCGCGAGAAAGTCCTGGAAACCGACGCCGCGCTGTATCGCAAGATCAACTCGCAGAACAACGTCGCGCTGGAACTGGTTGAAGCAAGCAGCGAGACCGAAAGCTACGCTTGATTCGGCCGCATAAAAAAACGCCCCATTGGGGCGTTTTTTTTGCTGTAGGGGCCGGCTTGCTGGCGATAACATCCCTTGAGTGGGTCGGACAGACCGAGGTGATGCTATCGCCAGCAAGCCGGCTCCTACAAAAGCGGGTTTAACCGGTTTAGCCGCGAGCTTTTTCGATCAGCTCGATGTAATCCGGTGCGTTGCGCTGATCCTTGATCAGGGCGACGAAGTCATTGCCATGCTCATCCTTGCCGTTCACATCGAAACCGGCTTCGACGAAGAACGTCAGGAAACGCTCGAAGTCATCGATACGCAGGCCACGGTAAGCCTTGATCAGTTTGTGCAACGAAGGTGAAGTGGCGTCGACCGGTTCGAAATCGAGGAACAACTTGATCTGCTCATCACCGATCTCGTCACCAATCACTTGTTTCTTATCTTTACGCATTGCCGACTCCAGCTCGCAGACATTTCACGGGGCGAGCAGTTTACCCCCGCGCGGGCGTCGCACTCAACGCGGACGAACGCTGCCGGTGTGCAGATCCGCCCAGACATGGCCGTTGGCGTAGCTGAGGAACTGGCAATACACCGTGTCATTGCGCAGCAAGTCGATGACCACGCGGTATTGAGCCTGTGGATAAAACAGCGTCAGGGTCTTGCTCTTCTCGTCGTAGACCGGTTTTTTCAGGCTTTTGCTTTCGCCATCGAAGTTGACCAGCACCTGAGTGATCGTCGCGCCCTTGTTCAGGGATTTGCCCTTGAGTCGGATCATCAACGGTGACGTGACCGGAATCGGCTGCTGGTTGGATTGACGCTGACTGCCAACTACCACCGAATACTCGGTGACCTGCAACAGTTGTTGTTGCTCGGGCTCGGCGTCACGCAGGGTCAGGTCATCCGGCGGCAGGAATTGCCCGTGCATCGGGGCCGGCGCGGCGGCCAGTGGCAGGCTGAAGGTCAACAACAGGGCGGCGCAGGTGCGGATCAAAAGGCTCATGACGGGCTCCGGAGGACGGGGCCGAGCACTGTAGCAGCCATCAGATACTTGTAGGAGCCGGCTTGCTGGCGAAAAAGACGACGCGGTGCAGCAGACACACCGCCTTCGCTGACAAGCCAGCTCCTACAGAGGATGTTGCGAGGGCTTACATGCCTTTAACGGCAAAAATCCCGTTGGCGTTACGCCAGTAGCCTTTGTAGTCCATGCCATAGCCAAAGATGTAGCGGTCGATGCACGGCAGGCCAACGAAGTCGGCTTTCAGGTCCGGGCGAGCCTTGCGGTCGTGGTCCTTGTCTATCAACACGGCGGTGTGCACTTTGCGCGCGCCGGCGTGTTTGCAGAAGTCGATGATCGCGCCGAGGGTGTGACCCTCGTCGAGGATGTCGTCGATGATCAGCACGTCACGGTCGATGAACGACACTTCCGGCTTGGCTTTCCAGAACAGCTCGCCGCCGCTGGTTTCATTGCGATAGCGAGTGGCGTGAAGGTAGGACGCTTCCAGCGGGAATTGCAGGTGGGTGAGCAGCTTGCCGGCGAAAATCAGGCCGCCGTTCATCACGCAGAACACCACCGGGTTGCTGTCCGCCAGTTCTTCATTGATGTGCGCACCGACGCGGGCGATGGCCGCCTCGACTTCAGCTTCGGTGTACAGGCAGTCAGCCTCTCGCATGATTTGACGGATATGCTCGAGATCAGCGGACATGGCGCTCTCCTGGGGGTGGTATCGGGGGGACTAAGTGCGGAAAAGCGGGCAAAGGTACGCATCCCGCACGGCCAGATCAAGCGTTTGTGGACTAACGTACTGTATGTCTATAGGACAACACCCTCGGATAGATTAATCTAGGCCGGTTTTTTTGCCCGCCGCCGGAGCCTTTCCCATGCCCATCCTCGAGATCCGCCATCCGCTGATCCGTCATAAACTTGGCCTGATGCGCCGCGCAGACATCAGCACCAAGAATTTCCGTGAGCTCGCTCAGGAAGTCGGTGCCCTGCTGACCTATGAAGCCACCAAAGACCTGCCGCTGGAAACCTACGATATCGAAGGTTGGTGCGGCACCGTGTCGGTCGAGAAAATCGCCGGCAAGAAAATTACTGTAGTACCGATCCTGCGTGCCGGTATTGGCATGCTCGAAGGCGTGCTGAGCCTGATTCCGGGCGCCAAGGTCAGCGCCGTGGGCGTGGCACGCAACGAAGAAACCCTCGAAGCCCACACCTACCTGGAAAAACTGGTCCCGGAAATCGACGAACGGCTGGCCATGATCATCGACCCGATGCTCGCCACCGGTGGTTCGATGGTCGCTACCATCGATCTGCTGAAAAAAGCGGGCTGCAAGGACATCCGCGCCATGGTGCTGGTCGCCGCGCCGGAAGGTATCGCCGTGGTCGAGAAAGCTCACCCGGACGTGATCATCTACACCGCATCCATTGATCAAAAACTGAACGAACACGGTTACATCATCCCGGGCCTCGGTGATGCCGGTGACAAGATCTTCGGCACCAAGCAGAAGGACGCGTGAGCATGCAGCAAGAGTTCAACGATCCGCTCTGGCGCACGGTGCTGTCCGGCGCGCAGATGCTGTTCGTGGCCTTCGGCGCCTTGGTGTTGATGCCGCTGATTACCGGCCTCGATCCGAACGTGGCGCTGTTTACCGCTGGCCTGGGGACGATTCTGTTCCAGATCGTCACCGGGCGTCAGGTGCCGGTGTTCCTGGCATCGAGTTTTGCGTTCATCACCCCGATCATTCTCGCCAAAGGCCAGTTCGGCCTGGCGGCGACCATGGGCGGTGTGATGGCGGCTGGTTTCGTTTATACCTTCCTCGGCCTGGCCGTGAAGATCAAAGGCACCGGTTTCATCGACCGTTTGCTGCCGCCCGTGGTGATCGGCCCGGTGATCATCTCCATCGGCCTGGCCATGGCACCCATTGCCGCCAACATGGCGATGGGCAAGGCTGGCGACGGCAGTGAACTGATTCATTACCAGACGGCGATGCTGATCTCGATGCCGGCGCTGCTGACCACCCTGATCGTCGCCGTGTTCGGCAAAGGCATTTTCCGCCTGGTGCCGATCATTTCCGGCGTGCTGGTCGGCTTTGGCATGGCGTTCTATTTCGGCGTGGTCGATACCGCGAAAATTGCCGCTGCACCGTGGTTTGCCATCCCGAACTTCACTGCGCCGGAATTCAACTGGCAGGCGATTCTGTTCATCGTTCCAGTAGCCTTGGCCCCGGCCATTGAGCACATCGGCGGCGTAATTGCCGTGGGTAGCGTCACCGGTCGCGATTACCTGAAGAAGCCAGGCCTGCACCGCACCCTGCTCGGCGATGGCATTGCCACCACCGCTGCCGGCCTGTTCGGCGGTCCGCCCAACACTACTTACGCCGAAGTCACTGGCGCGGTGATGCTCACCAAAAACTACAACCCGAAAATCATGACCTGGGCGGCGATCTTCGCCATCAGCCTGGCGTTTATCGGCAAGTTCGGTGCACTGCTGCAAAGCATTCCGGTACCAGTGATGGGCGGGATTCTCTGCCTGTTGTTCGGTTCGATTGCGGCGGTGGGGATGAACACGCTGATTCGCCACAAGATCGATCTGGGCGAAGCACGCAATCTGGTGATTGTCTCGGTGACCCTGGTGTTCGGGATTGGCGGCGTCCTGGTCGGCACCGGCACAGGTCCGGATGACTTCGGCCTCAAAGGCATCGCGCTGTGCGCGGTGGTGGCGATTGCGCTGAACCTTATTTTGCCGGGCAATGACAGCTGGAAGCACAAGAAGGCGGATGAGCCACTGATCTAAGCGAGGCTCAGGAATGCTATCGCCAGCAAGCCGGCTCCTACAGGTCTGTACGCAACCTTGTAGGAGCCGGCTTGCTGGCGATGCTTTTAAAGCGCCAACGGCGCTCGCTCACACAAGGTATTCAACGCCCGCGCCCACTGCGGATCATCGTTGAGGCAAGGCACCAGCACCAACTCCTCCCCTCCCGCTTCGCGGAACTGCTCCTTACCGCGATCGCCAATCTCTTCCAGTGTCTCGATGCAATCGGCCACGAATGCCGGGCACATCACCAGCAGCTTTTTCACGCCACTTTTAGCCAATTCGTCGAGGCGCGCCTCGGTGTAGGGTTCAATCCATTTCGCGCGACCAAGACGCGACTGGAACGACACCGACCACTTGCCATCCGGCAGGCCCATGCGTTTGGCAAATTCAGCCGCGCTACGCAGGCATTGGGCGCGATAACAGGTCGCCAGGGAGGCAGGCGAAGCATTCTTGCAGCAATCCTCATTCTTGAAGCAATGCTGGCCGGTCGGATCGAGCTTGGTCAGATGCCGCTCCGGCAACCCGTGAAAGCTCAACAGCAGATGATCGAAATCCTGTTCCAGATGCGGTTTGCTGGTGGCCACCAAAGCGTCGAGGTATTCCGGTTGATCGTAAAACGGCTGGAGGATCGACAGCTGCAAATTGAGTTTTTTCTCCCGCAGTACGCGCTTGGCTTCTTCGATCACCGTGGTCGTGGTGCTGTCAGCGAACTGTGGATAAAGCGGCGCCAGCGTGACCTTCTTCACGCCCTGCGTCGCCAGACGCAACAGTGTCGATTCAATCGACGGTTCGCCGTAGCGCATCGCCAGTTCAACCGGGCCCTGATGCCACTGGGACGTCATCGCCTGTTGCAGGCGACGACTGAGCACCACCAGTGGTGAGCCCTCCTCCCACCAGATCGAGGCATAGGCATGGGCCGACTGCTCGGGGCGCTTGAACAGGATCAGCGACACCAACAGACGCCGCACCGGCCATGGCAGGTCAATCACATACGGATCCATCAGAAACTGATTGAGGTAGCTGCGCACATCCGCCACCGAGGTGGAGGCAGGTGAGCCCAGGTTGACCAGAAGCAACGCGTGATCTGTCATGCAACGTCCTATTTCAGAGGCGGCTGGACAGATCGTCCAGGGCCGCGCGCAAATCAGTGAACTGGAAAGTGAAACCCGCTTCCAGCAGCCGCGCCGGAATGGCCTTCTGGCCCCCCAGCAACAACAGTGACAACTCACCCAAACCCACTTTCAAAGCCAGGGCCGGCATCGGCATGAACGCCGGGCGGTGCAACACGCTGCCCAGGTTTTTGGCAAACTCGCTATTGCGGACCGGCTTCGGTGCGCACGCATTATATGGACCGCTGGCTTCATTGCGATGCAGAAGAAAATCAATCAGGGCAATTTGGTCGTTGATATGAATCCACGGCATCCACTGCCGACCATTGCCAATCGGCCCGCCCAGCCCCCACTTGAACGGCAACAGCAGCCGCGACAAAAAGCCGCCCTCGGCGGACAACACCAGCCCGGTGCGGATGAGAATGACGCGGATCCCCAAGGCCTCGGCCCGCTGCGCCGTTTCCTCCCAGGCGATGCACAACTGGCTGGCGAAATCATCGATGACAGGGGGCGATTGCTCGGTCAATTCCCGTTCGCCACCATCGCCATACCAACCAACGGCGGAGCCTGAAATCAGCACCTGAGGTTTTTGCTCGCGGCTTTCAAGCCAGGCCAGGAGATTTTCGGTCAACGTGATCCGGCTGCCCCAGAGCAGTGCCTTGCGTTTGGAAGTCCAGGGCCGATCGGCAATTGGCGCACCGGCAAGATTGACGATGGCGTCAACCGACTCCTGCCCTACGTCCTCAAGCCGAGCGATTCCTCGCACCTGCGCGCCACAGATTTTCACGACTTTTTCAGGCGTCCGACTCAAGACTGTCAGGCGATGCCCATGGCCCAACCAGTGACGACAGAGCTGACGTCCTATCAAACCAGTACCGCCGGTCAGCAATATGTGCATGACTTCTTCCTCGCGTGGCGTTTTACCCTGATCACTAGTCTATTTTTATAAGCAAGGGATCTTTTGGTATCGGGCAGGCTCTGTGTTTAACAATAGGCCAAGCTGTCAGAACAAGAACGCTAAAAGTTATACCAAAAAACATTATTGTACAGGTTTCAACCCCGGCGTAGTCTGTACAGAAAGGTAAACGAGGCCCTTATGACTGTACCTATCGCAATCATCGGCACCGGCATAGCCGGGCTCTCAGCCGCGCAAGCCCTGACAGACGCAGGGCACGTCGTGCAACTTTTCGATAAAAGCCGCGGCAGTGGCGGACGCATGTCGAGCAAGCGCAGCGATGCGGGTGCCCTGGACATGGGCGCGCAATATTTCACCGCTCGCGACCGCCGCTTTGTCACCGAGGTCCAACGCTGGCAAGCCAATGGCTGGGTCGCCGAATGGACGCCGCAGCTGTACACCTTCCATGGCGGTCAGCTCAATCTGTCGCCGGACGAACAGACGCGCTGGGTCGGCACGCCGCGAATGAGCGCGATCACCCGCGCCTTGATCGGCGACCTCGAAGTACATTTCGCCTGCCGGATCACCGAGGTCTATCGCGGCGAAGAACATTGGCATTTGCAGGACGCTGAAGGTTTCACTCATGGGCCGTTCAGCCATGTCGTGATCGCCACGCCAGCCCCGCAAGCCACGGCATTGCTGGCCTCTGCGCCGAAGCTCGCCGGAGCCGCCGCCGGGGTGAAAATGGACCCGACCTGGGCCGTCGCACTGGCGTTCGAAACACCACTGGACACCCCCATGGAAGGTTGCTTCGTGCAAGACAGCCCACTTGACTGGCTGGCGCGCAACCGCAGCAAGCCCGGGCGCGACAACACCCTCGACACCTGGGTGCTGCATGCCACCAGCGCCTGGAGCCGGCAACACATAGACCTGCCGAAAGAAGCGGTGATCGAGCAACTGCACGGCGCTTTCGCCGAACTGCTGCACAGCGCCATGCCCGCACCATCCTTTAGCCTCGCCCACCGCTGGCTCTATGCCCGCCCCGCCACCAGCCACGAATGGGGCACTTTGGCCGACGCCGATCTGGGCCTGTATGCCTGCGGCGACTGGTGCCTGTCCGGGCGTGTCGAAGGGGCATGGTTGAGCGGCCAGGAAGCCGCCCGCCGCCTGCATGAGCACCTGCAGTGAATCGCATCAATCCGAGCAAATTGCTGCTGTCGAAATGGACAGCAGCCCACCCGCAAAACCGCGAAAAACACTTTCTGGTGACCGAGTTGTTCCGCGATGAGGAAGGGGCAGTAATAGGCATCGAATTGCAGGCGGTGTTGACCAAACGCAGTGAACGGTTGGCGTGGCATGACCTTTCCAATCAGGATCACTGGAGGTTTGGCTGGGTCTAATCTTCCCGATATAAACTTGTACAAATAATTTGACACGTACACCTTTGAATCTATGATGAACCTATGTTGTACAGACTTTTAAATCTGTACAGGTTTAGATTCCGAGGTACTCCGATGCCCCTACCACCCACCAAACCGAAAATCGCTATCAGCGCCTGCCTGATGGGCGCCGAGGTGCGCTATAACGGCGGGCACAAGGCATCCCGTCTGTGCAGTCAAACGCTCACCGAATATTTTGATTTCGTTCCAGTCTGCCCGGAGGTCGCCATCGGCCTGGGCATTCCGCGCGAGCCCATTCGACTGGTGGGTGATCCGCTTCAGCCAGAAGCCGTCGGTACTGTGGACCACACGGTCAACGTCACCCGCCCATTGGCCGATTTCGCTCGGAAAATGGCGGCAGAGCTCGGCGATATCTGCGGCTACATCTTCATGCAGAAATCCCCGTCTTGCGGGCTGGAACGAGTCAAGGTCTACCACGCCAATGGCGCACCGGTAGACGGTGGTGGCCGAGGCATTTATGCCCAGGCGTTCTGTGACTTGCACCCTGACTTGCCGGTGGAAGAAGACGGCCGACTTAACGACCCGGTGCTGCGGGAAAACTTCCTCACCCGCGTATTTGCCTATAGCGCCTGGCAGCGATTGTTACAGGAAGGTTTAAGTCGCCGCGGCCTCACGGACTTTCACTCACGCTACAAATACCAGCTGATGGCCCACAACCCGCTGCAATACAAAGCTTTGGGCAGTCTGCTGGGCAACATGGGCGACACCGACCCGAAAGAACTCGGCCCACGCTATTTCAGCGAATTGATGGCCGCCCTGAAAAAATGCGCCACGCGCCGCACCCACACCAATGTCTTGCAACACATCAGCGGTTACTTGAAACAGGCGATCACTGCCGAGGACAAGCAGGAAATGCAACATGTGATTGGCCAGTACCGCCACGGCATCGTTCCGTTGGTGGTGCCATTGACGCTGCTCAAGCATCACTTTCGCCTGCACCCGGATCCGTACATTGCGCAGCAGGTTTACCTGCAACCGCACCCGGAAAACCTCAGCCTGCGAAACGCCATCTAATGAAAGGTACCCTCGACGCCAGCGCCAGCGAAGACCTCGGCAGCGACTTCAAGAAAGCGCTAGACGAAGGCTGGTTGCCGATCCGTGAAGTGGCGCGGCAAACGGGCGTCAACGCCGTCACCTTGCGCGCCTGGGAACGGCGCTATGGCCTGATTGTGCCGCAACGCACGCCCAAGGGGCATCGGCTGTTCTCGGTCGAGCATGTACAACGCATTCTGACCATCCTTACCTGGCTCAACCGCGGCGTCGCCGTCAGCCAGGTCAAGCAACTGCTCGACACGCCGCAGGCCTTTGACCAATCGGTGGAAAACGACTGGCAACTGCTGCTCCGGACATTGCTGCAAGCGGTCACCCAACTGAATGAACGCAGCCTGGATGACACCGTGAATCAGGCCATGGCGCTGTATCCGCCGCGGACCTTGTGCGAACAATTGCTGATGCCATTGCTGTCGGAGCTGGAACAACGCTGGCAGGGCCAGTTCGGCGCGCAGATGGAGCGAGTGTTTTTTTACTCCTGGTTACGCAGCAAATTCGGTGCGCGCATCTACCATAACAATCGCCAGTTACACACTGCGCCACTGCTGTTGATCAACCACTCGGACCTGCCACTGGAACCCTCCCTGTGGCTGACCGCGTGGCTGATCAGCAGCGCCGATTGCCCGGTAGAGGTGTTCGACTGGCCGCTGCCCGCCGGTGAGTTGGCGCTGGCGGTCGATCATCTGCAGCCCCGGGGCGTACTGCTGTATTCCAGCAAAGCCATGAACCTCTCACTGCTGGCGAAGCTTTTAAATGGCGTCGCCTGCCCAAAAATGATCGTCGGACCCACGGTGTGCATCCACCACGCCGAGTTGTCCGCAAGAACTTCCCAGACGTCTGATCTGTTCCTGGCCGCCGATCCAATATCGGCCCACCAGGACCTGGTTCAGCGCGGGCTTATCTAAATGAATCGTGCGGACATACCCATGCAATTGATCTGGCTGCGCAGCGACTTGCGCCTACACGACAACACCGCCCTCTCGGCTGCCGCGGCCAGAGGCCCCTGTGTGGCGGTGTACCTGCTGAGCCCGGAACAATGGCAGGCGCATGACGACGCTCCGTGCAAAGTGGATTTCTGGCTGCGCAACCTCACGCTATTGAGTGCCGCGTTGAGCGAACTGAACATCCCCCTGCTGATCCGCCACGCTCCTCGTTGGGACGACGCACCGAAGGTCTTGCTCGATCTTTGCCAGAAACTGAAGATCGACGCCGTGCACGTCAACGAAGAATACGGCATTCACGAATGCCGACGTGACGCGGCGGTCAGCGCACTGCTGAAGGCCCACGGCACGGGATTCCACCGCTATCTCGACCAATTGCTATTCGCCCCTGGAACCGTACTGACAAAATCCGGCACCTACTTCCAGGTCTTCAGTCAGTTCCGCAAGGTGTGTTACGAGCGCCTGCATCGCTCACTGCCGAATCTGGTCAGCACACCCATGGCGCAATCGGCGTTGGGTATCGACAGCGATCCGATACCCTCCAGCGTCGAAGGCTTCGCCACGCCAACCGAGGCCCTGCGTGCCCTATGGCCTGCCGGTGAAGCCCAAGCCCGACATCGCCTCGACGCCTTTGCCGACGAGCAGATCGACTACTACAAAAACGAACGAGACTTTCCGGCCAAACCCGGCACCAGCCAGCTCTCGCCTTACCTGGCGGCCGGTGTCATTTCCCCCCGCCAGTGCCTGCACGCGGCCCTGCAAAGCAATCAGGGGGAGTTCGAAAGTGGCAAAGTCGGCGCTGTCACCTGGATCAACGAGTTGCTGTGGCGCGAATTCTACAAACACATACTGGTCGGCTATCCGCGCGTCTCGCGTCACCGCGCCTTTCGCCCGGAGACTGAAGCCCTGGCCTGGCGCAATGCCCCCGAAGAACTGGCCGCCTGGCAAGAAGCGCGCACGGGGCTGCCTATCATTGACGCCGCCATGCGCCAATTGCTGGAAACCGGCTGGATGCACAACCGACTGCGCATGGTCGTGGCGATGTTCCTGACCAAGAATCTGTTGATCGACTGGCGCGAAGGCGAACGCTTTTTCATGCGACACCTGATCGATGGCGATTTGGCCGCGAACAACGGCGGATGGCAGTGGAGTTCGTCCACAGGCACCGACTCTGCGCCGTATTTCCGTATTTTCAACCCGCTGAGTCAGTCGGAAAAATTCGATCCTGAAGGCCTTTTCATCAAGCACTGGCTGCCGGAACTGATGGCGCTGAACAAAAAAGACGTGCACAACCCGGCGAACCTGGGCGGGTTGTTCGGGGTGGCGGACTATCCCTCACCGATCGTCAACCTCAGCACCTCTCGCACACGGGCGCTGGCGGCGTTCAAAAACCTGCCATCGCGACAACAGGATGCCGGAGGTGGCTATGAGTGATTTTCTTCGACGCTTTGCAGATCGGTTCGCCGGTCTGGACAAAAACAATCTTCATCGCCTGGATGAGCTGTACACCGCTGATGTGCGTTTCACTGATCCGTTGCATGACGTGCAGGGCATCGGGCATTTGCGTAGTTACTTCGGCGAGCTCTACGCCAACGTCAGCGAACTGCATTTCGACTTTCACGGCTACGACCAGGTGGCTGAAGGCGAAGGCTATCTGCGCTGGGTCATGAGCTACCGACATCCACGCCTGTCCGGCGGGCGGTTGATACAAGTCGACGGCTGCTCACACCTGCACTGGCGAGACAAGGTTTATCGCCACCGCGACTACTTCGACGCCGGGGCGCTGCTTTACGAACATTTACCCGTATTGGGCCGGGCGATCACCTGGCTGAAAAGGAGAATGGGATGAGACTTACATCTCCGCGTCGATATTGGCTGACGGGCGCCAGCAGCGGCATTGGCGCTGCGCTGGCCGAAGAAATTCTCAAGTCCGGCGCCCACCTGGCCGTCAGCTCACGCTCGGTGGTGCCATTGAAAGTGTTGTCGCAGCGTTATCCCGGGCAAGTGCTGGTTGTCCCCGGTGACCTGACCAACAGCCAGACCGTACGCGAAATCGGTGAGCACATCGCAGAAGTCTGGGGCTCGCTCGATACCGTGATCCTCAATGCCGGCACTTGTGAATATATCGACGTCCAGCAGTTCGACTCCTCGATAATCGAACACGTCGTGCGCACCAATCTTCTGGCCAGCAGTTACTGCATCGAAGCGGCCCTGCCTTTATTGCGGGCCGGACTGGCGCCGCATCTGGTAGGCGTCGCCAGTTCGGTGACCTACCTGCCATTGCCCAGGGCCGAAGCTTACGGCGCGTCCAAAGCCGGGCTGCGCTATCTGTTCGAATCGTTGCGCATTGACCTGGCCCCGGAAGGCATCGAAGTGACCGTGGTCAGCCCCGGTTTTGTCGACACACCGCTGACCGCGAAAAATGACTTCCCGATGCCCCTCAGTTGGCCGGCGGGCAAAGCCGCGCGGCATATCTTCGCCAAACTGCAACATCGTCCATTGGAGATCGCCTTTCCGGCCCTGTTCATGGCAGCCCTCTGGCCGTTGTCTAAAATGCCCAACCGGGTAAAGCTCGCCATCGGCAAGCGAATGGTGCGCGGCAATCCGCCCATCAAGGGTTCGCCGTGAACATCGCCATCATCGGCAGCGGTATCTCGGGTCTGACCAGCGCCTACCTGCTCAACCGAAACCACAACATCACCCTGTTCGAGGCCGGTGACCGGATCGGTGGCCATACCCACACCGTGGAGGTGGTGTCCAACGGCCAGCGCCATGCCGTAGACACCGGCTTCATCGTGTTCAACGACTGGACCTACCCCCATTTCATCCGCTTGCTGAGCCAGATTGGCGTGGGTTTCAAACCGACGCAAATGAGCTTCTCGGTCACCGACCCGGACAGCGGCCTGGAATACAACGGCAACAATCTCAACAGCCTCTTCGCCCAGCGTCGCAACCTGCTGTCGCCGGGGTTCTGGGGCATGTTGCGCGACATCCTGCGCTTCAACAGGCAAGCTCAGGCTGACCTGTCCGAAGGTCGGATCAGCGACGACATCACGCTGGATCAATACCTCAAGTCCGGCGGTTATGGTGAACGGTTCATCCTGCATTACATCGTGCCCATGGGGGCGGCGATCTGGTCGATGTCCATGGCCGACATGCTGAACTTTCCGCTGCGAGGCTTTATCCGGTTTTTCAAGAATCACGGATTGCTGTCGGTCAATCATCGTCCGCAATGGTGCGTGATCGAGGGGGGCTCGAGTGCCTACATCGCACCGTTGACTGCAAGTTTCAAAGAGAAAATTCGCCTCAACTGCCCCGTGACGCGAGTGGAACGCGATGAAACCGGCGTCGTTATCCACAGCGCCGCCAGCAGTGAACGCTTCGACAAGGTCGTGTTCGCCTGCCACAGCAATCAGGCACTGGCCCTGCTGGCCACACCGAGCGCCACCGAACAGTCGATCCTCGGCGCCCTGCCCTACGCCGACAACGAAGTGGTGCTGCATACCGACACCCGCCTGCTGCCATCGAAAAAACTGGCATGGGCCAGCTGGAATTATCGCCTCGGCGGCGCCGGTCACACGCGCGCCGCGGTGACCTATGACATGAACATCCTGCAAGGCATCCAGAGCGCTACCACCTTTTGCGTCAGCCTGAACCAGAGCGCGGCCATCGAACCTTCCCTGGTAGTCGGCCGGTTCACCTATGCGCATCCACAATACAACCTGACAGCCGTGGCGGCCCAAGAGCGCTGGGAAGAACTGAACGGCGCGCAACACACCTTTTATTGTGGCGCCTACTGGGCTAACGGATTCCATGAAGATGGCGTGGTCAGCGCACTGCGCGTTGCCCGTTCGTTCGGTGAAACGTTATGAACAGCGCCCTTTACAATGGCTGGATCGCTCATCGGCGGTTCTCACCGAAAACCCACGAATTCCGTTATCGGATCGGCTTGCTGTACATCGACCTCGACGAACAAGACGCCGTGCTGGCGTTGTCGCCTCTGTCGGGCAGAAAACGCTTCTCACCCTTTTCGTTTCGTGAAAGCGACTACCTCAAAGCCTTCACCTCTCGCGGCATGCGCTTGAGCGATGTGGTGCGCGAACAAGTTCGCCAAGCGATCGGCCGTGCGCCACAAGGCTCGATCTGCCTGCTGACCCAGCCTCGCAGCTGGGGACTGGCGTTCAACCCGGTCAGTTTTTTCTATTGCTACGAAGCCGATGGTCAACTGGCCGCGATTCTCGCTGAAGTCACCAATACCCCGTGGCGTGAACGCTATCACTACGTGTTACCAGCCAGGACGCCGGAGGACCTCAACGACTTCCATCAACATTTCACCGTTGCCAAGGCTTTTCACGTGTCGCCGTTTTTGCCCCGGGATCTTGAACACCGCATGAGCTTCAGCCCCGCCGCGCAAAAGCTGGGGGTGTACATGGCTGACTGGCAAGGCGATCTGAAAATGTTCGACGCCACGCTGAACCTCCAACGCGAAACCCTCGATCGCGCGGGCCTGCACCGCTATTTGCGGCGTTTTCCCTGGATGACGGCAAAAACCTGCCTGGGGATTTACTGGCAAGCCCTGCGCCTGCTGTTCAAACGCCTACCGATTTTTGCTCATCAAGCTGCCGATGGCCGCTTCCAGACCGCCATTGTTACGCCCAAGGATCGCCACCATGAAATCCTCTAGTCTCTTGGCGAAAGCCAGTTTGCTGAGCACGAACGGCTTGACCGGATCGCTGCTGCGCCATGGCGTATTGCGACAACTGGCGCACCTTCAACACGGGCAACTGGTGGTTGTCGAGGAGGGCGAGCGCCATGTGTTCGGCACTGTCGGCAGTCATTTTCTCGGGGAGATCCAGATCCACGACGCAGCGGCCTGGGGACTGGTGGCGAGCAATGGCTCGATCGGCGCGGGCGAAGCCTACATTCATGGCTACTGGAGTTCGCCGGACCTGACGGCGGTGATCCGGGTCTTCGTCAGCAACCTTGAGGTGCTGGATGCGATGGAAGGCGGTCTGGCGCAACTCGGTCGGCCATTAATCCAGGCACTGCACTGGCTCAATCGCAATACGCGCAAGGGCTCGCAGAAAAACATCGCCGCCCACTACGACCTGGGCAATGACCTGTTCGAACAATTCCTCGACCCGACCATGATGTATTCGGCCGCTCAATTCATGAGCCCCGAGGACAGCCTCGAACAGGCGCAGCTGAATAAACTGAAGCGCATCTGCCAGAAGCTCGACCTCAAACCCAGCGATCATTTGCTGGAAATCGGCACGGGCTGGGGCAGCATGGCGCTGTACGCGGCGCAACATTACGGCTGCAAAGTGACCACCACGACGCTCTCCAGGGAGCAGCATGCTTACACGGCTCGACGGATCGAATCCTTGGGGCTTCAGGATCAGGTCACACTGTTGTTCAAGGACTACCGCGATCTCGGTGGGCAATACGACAAGCTGGTGTCGATCGAAATGATCGAAGCGGTGGGCCATCGTTTTTTGTCCACCTACTTCAAGCAATGCGCGCATTTGCTCAAGAGCAACGGCTTGATGTTGTTGCAGGCCATCACCATTCGCGAACAGCGCTACGAACAGGCCAGGCGCAGTGTCGACTTCATCCAGCGCTACATCTTTCCCGGCGGCGCCCTGCCCAGCGTGCAAAAGATGCTGGAAGTCGTCAGTCGCGACACCGACATGAACCTGTTGCACATGGAAGATTTCGGTCTGCACTACGCACGCACCCTGCGCCTGTGGCATGCAAATTTTCGCCGTGCGCAAGTTCGCCTGGGCGAGTTGGGCTACGACGAGCAATTCCTGAGGCTATGGGAGTTTTACCTGTGTTACTGCGAAGGGGGGTTTCTGGAACGCACCATCGGTACCGCACAGCTACTGCTGGCTAAACCGGCGGCGATCACCGCGCCGCTGCTCGGACGCTTCGATGCTTGATCGCTTGGCCAATGCCGCGCTATTTCAGCTCGGTTGGTTCGCGTGTGTCATGGGTGGCAACAGTCTGTGGTTGCTAGTCCCACTGGGGGCATTGGTGATTCACCTGCTGTGGATAAGTAGTTGGGCCGAGGAAGGTCGATTGATTCTCAGCGTGGTGATCGTCGGCACGCTGGTCGATAGCGCGTTGCGCTGGCTGGGGGTTTTCGGTTTCAGTGATGACTCGCCCTTGATTCCGCTGTGGTTGATGTTGCTGTGGGCCCTGTTGGCGACTACCTTGCGCCACTGCCTGTCGTGGACGGCCAGGCCCTGGTGGCGGGCAAGTGTGTTGGGCGCGGTAGGCGGCCCGCTGTCGTATTACGCCGGTGGACATCTGGCGGGGGTGCAATTTCCCTACGGGCAACTATCGACGCTGATCGGTATCGGACTGCTTTGGGCGCTGCTGTTTCCGCTACTGCATGCCATGGCGCCACGCCTCGTTGTCGATGCACGCGAATGAACGTCCTGTCAGGCCTTTCACACAGGGCTGACTGACTGCCTTACACTGCGCGCCATGAAAATCATCCCGCACACGCAAATCACCGCACCGGCGGTCACGTGCTCGACCTGTGCAGCCTGCTGCTGTCAGCTTGAAGTCATGTTGATCACCGACACAGGCGTGCCCGAACGGTTTATCGATACCGATGATTGGGGCGGGGAAGTCATGTTGCGCCTGGATGACGGCTGGTGCGCCGCGCTGGATCGCAACACGATGATGTGCACCATCTATGAAAAACGCCCGTTGATCTGCCGGGAATTCGAGATGGGGGCACCGGAATGCATCGAAGAACGCCAAGGCATTTCGACGGCGTATCGCTGAAAGAGAAACACATACCCCTGTAGAAACAAGCTTGCTCGCGATGACGGCCTGTCAGTCAACATCGATGTTGAGCCCGGGTCCGCTATCGCGAGCAAGCTCGCTCCTACAGGTATATGACAAATGGTTGCGGCAGCAATCCTTACAACGGCATCGTGTAGTGCAACGCGTAACTTTCTACACCGTCGTTCGGCGTAGTGATCCCGGCGTTGGAATAGTGCGTCGCACGAATGCCGACTTCATGTCCGCCGGCAAAGCGCAGACCAACTCCGAAGCGGTCTTCGAACTGAAAGGCACTGCCAAGATCATTGTTCTCGACTTCGGTACTGGCGAACAGCGCCACGCCAACCCCAAGTTCGACATAGGGTTTAACGCTCTCACCAGCGAACTCGTAAACCAACACGGGCGAGAACGAAAGGCTGTGATTGCTGGATTTCTCGTCACCGTCCCAATAGGTGTAGGCACCGCTCCAGTAACCGGTCAGGCGACCTACGTCGCTCTGCCACCAACTCTGGTCCCAATCGAATTGCATCCCCAAACGGTAAGTCATGGTCGATTCACCGGTCTGGCCAACCGCGAACTCCACGCCTGCCGCTTGTGCAGTGTAACTATGCCCCATCAACGCAGCCGCAATCGCGGCCAAACAGAATAGACGCTTCATTAGAAACTTCCTTTTCCGAACGATTTCGTTTGATTTTTTTATGCTCGACGCACCTTGCTATAGAAGTCGGCGATTTATCAGAAGTTCACTCCAATTATTCGCTTGCCCCAAGACTTTTCTAACCTTTAAAGCTTCGCACATCGCCAGCGGTATTCCACAAGATCGGCAATATATTTCTGAAGTGATCCGGATCGGCACTAGTCCAGAATTGCGCGGCCCTTACTGGCCCTTCGGCGAGCAAGTTGCGCTCGACCAAAAGACGCTGAAGTTGTCGTGCGACAGCCGCGCCAGTGTCGATGAGACTGATGTCGTCCGGGATCATCTGCTTGAGCAACGGCTTGAGGAAAGGATAGTGAGTGCAGCCCAGAATAATGGTGTCAGCACCTGCGCCGAGTAGCGGCGCGACATAACCGGCCAGCAATTGACGTAAAGCGGGGCTGTGCAGATCGCCATTTTCAATGTGCTCCACCAACCCGGGGCAAGGTTGAGTGATCACCCGAACGTCAGTGGCGAAACGGTCGAGCAAGGCGGCGAACTTGGCACTCTGCAACGTGCCGGTCGTGGCCAGCACGCCGACCACACCGCTACGGGTCGCGGCGGCCGCGGGCTTGACCGCAGGTTCCATGCCGACGATGGGCCATTCGGGATAGTCCCGTCGCAAATCGGCAACACCGGCCACGGTGGCGGTGTTGCAAGCCAGTACCAGGGCTTTGGCGCCCTGCTTCTGAAAAAAATCGGCCATGACGCTGCAACGCTGGCGGATAAATTCCGGGGTTTTCTCGCCGTAGGGAATGTTCCCGCAGTCGGCGACGTATAACAAAGACTCGTTGGGCAGCAGCTGCTTGATCTCGGCCAGCACCGAAAGCCCACCGACACCGGAGTCGAACACGCCGATCGGCGCTTCACGCATGCTTCGGCCCACAAACGCTGCAACCCGGATCGCGCTTGACCCGCAATTCACGGAAGCGCGTGCCCAAAGCATCGATCAGCAACAGGCGCCCCACCAGCGGCTCGCCAAAACCCGCCAACAACTTCAACGCTTCAAGGGCTTGCAGGCTGCCGACCAGGCCTACCAACGGCCCCACCACTCCGGCTTCGCTGCAGGTCAATTCAGCCTCACTGCCGTGCCCGTATAAACAGTGGTAGCACGGACTCTCCGGACGACGCGGATCGAACACTGACAACTGCCCCTCGAGGCGAATCGCCGCGCCGCTGACCAGGGGCTTGGCCGCAGCCACGCAAGCAGCGTTGACCGCTTCGCGGGTCGAGAAATTGTCGGAACAGTCGAGCACCAGATCCACCGCGGCCACCGCAGCCGCCAAAGAATCTTCATCCAGCGCCGTGCGATGGGCGATCAGTTGAATCTCGGGATTGATCGCCGTCAGACGCTTGATCGCCGAATCGACCTTGCTCAACCCGACGCTGTCGGTGTCGTGAATGATCTGGCGTTGCAGGTTGGTCAGATCGACCGTATCAAAGTCCGCCAAGTGCAACTCGCCGATGCCCGCGGCAGCCAGGTACAAGGCCACCGGCGCGCCCAAGCCACCGAGCCCGACAATCAATACGCGACTTTCTTTCAAACGCAACTGTCCGTCGATATCGACGTGGTGCAGCAGAATTTGCCGACTGTAACGCAGCAATTCCTGATCACTCAGCATGGCAAGCGTCCCAGACTGATGCGTTGATGACCGCCGAGGTCGGTGCGGCTATGAACCTCTTCAAAGCCACGCGTCAGCAACAAATCACGCACCGCCTCGGCTTGATCGTAACCGTGTTCGAGCATCAGCCAGCCACCGGCCTCGAGATGATCCGGCGCTTCGGCGACAATCAAACGCAGGTCGTCGAGACCGTCGACCCCGGCCACCAACGCACTGGCCGGTTCGAAGCGCACATCGCCTTCCACCAGATGCGGATCAGCTGCAGCAATGTACGGCGGATTGCTGATGATCAATTGAAAACGCTGTCCTTGTAGAGCGCTGAACCAATGACTGCTCAGCACGGTGGCGTTGTTCAGGTGCAAGCGCTGGCGATTGCGTTCGGCCAGAGCCACGGCTTCCAGCACGCGATCCACGGCGGTGACCTTCCACGCCGGACGCTCGCTGGCCAGGGCCAGGGCAATCGCGCCGCTGCCGGTGCCGAGGTCAAGGACTTTGCCCGGCGTGGCGGGTAGCAGTTCGAGTGCGGCTTCCACCAGCAACTCGGTGTCCGGGCGCGGGATCAGCGTGTGCGGTGCGACTTCCAGATCAAGCTTCCAGAAACCTTGCTGGCCGAGAATGTAGGCCACTGGCTCACCGCCGCGACGACGCTGCAGATACTCGGCGAAGATCAACGCCGCTTCGCTCGGGACGATGCGCTCCGGCCAGGTGTGCAGAAAGCTGCGGGACTTGCCCAACGCCGACGCCAGCAACAATTCGGCATCCAGACGGGCCGTGGGCGAATCGGGCAAATCGGCGGCGCGCAACAAACTGGCAATGATCGTCATTTACTCACCTATCGCCGCCAGTTGATCGGCCTGGTACTCGGCCAACAACGGCTCGATCACCGCATCGACGCCACCGGCGAGGATTTCGTCGAGGGAATAGAGCGTCAGGTTGACCCGATGGTCGGTGACCCGGCCCTGGGCAAAGTTATAAGTACGGATACGTTCGGAGCGGTCGCCCGAACCCACCAGCAATTTACGCTCGCTGGCGATGGCATTGGCGGCGGCGCTGGTCTGCTGGTCGTTGAGCTTGGCCGACAGCCAGGACATCGCCCGCGCACGGTTTTTGTGCTGCGAACGTTCTTCCTGGCATTCCACGACAATACCGGACGGCAAGTGCGTAATACGGATCGCCGAGTCGGTTTTGTTGACGTGCTGACCGCCGGCGCCGGAGGAGCGATAGGTATCGATCCGCAAATCCGCCGGGTTGATCTCGATCGCTTCCTGCTCGTCCGGCTCGGGCAACACCGCCACGGTGCAGGCCGAGGTATGGATGCGACCTTGGGATTCGGTGGCCGGGACTCGCTGTACGCGGTGTGCGCCGGATTCGAATTTCAATTTGCCGTAGACGTTATCGCCTTCAACCCGGGCGATGACTTCTTTATAGCCACCGTGCTCACCCTCGTTTTCCGAGAGGATCTCCACCCGCCAGCCGCGACGCTCGGCGTAACGCGAATACATGCGGAAGAGGTCGCCGGAGAAAATCGCCGCTTCGTCACCACCGGTGCCGGCACGGATTTCGAGGAACACGTTGCGCCCGTCGTTAGGGTCCTTGGGCAACAGCATGCGTTGCAGATTGGCTTCCAGTTCGACCAGACGTTCCTTGGCTTCGCGGACTTCTTCCACGGCCATTTCACGCATGTCCGGGTCGCTATCCTTGAGCAGTGCCTGGGCGCCTTCAAGGTCACCCTGCACTTTCAGCAACTGTTTATAGGTTTCGACAATCGGCTCGACTTCCGCGTATTCCTTGGAATAGGTGCGGAATTTGTTTTGATCGGAAATGACCTCGCCATCGCCAAGCAAGGCGGTCAATTCCTCGAAACGGTCCTGGAGGATGTCCAGCTTATTGAGCAGTGACGCTTTCATTGCGGTTTCTTATCCGAAAAGCTTTCCGATGAGCCCTCACCGAGGGCGAAGAGTTCCTGAGCCATCGCCAGCGCATCGAGGCGACCTTCGGCAGAGAGCTTTTTCAACTGCACGCTCGGTGCGTGCAACAGTTTGTTGGTCAGGCCACGCGCCAATTGCACCAGCACCTCTTCGGCGCTCGTACCGTTGGCCAGCAGGCGCTGGGCCTTTTGCAGTTCTTCGTCGCGCAAGCGTTCGCTTTGTTGACGATAGGCCTTGAGTACGTCCACCGCCGCCAATTCACGCAGGCGCACCATGAAATCTTCAGCACCGACCGAGACCATCTCTTCGGCCGCTTGCGCGGCACCCTGACGGCTCTTGAGGTTTTCGGCGACCACTTCGTGAAGATCGTCGACGCTATACAGGTAAACGTCGTCCAACTCGCCGACTTCGGGTTCGATATCCCGAGGAACGGCAATATCCACCATGAAAATCGGTTTGTGCTTGCGCAGTTTCAGAGCGCTTTCCACCGCACCCTTGCCAAGGATCGGCAACTGGCTGGCGGTGGAACTGATGACGATATCGCTACGCACCAGTTCAGCCGGAATGTCCGACAGCAGCACCGCGTGCGCGCCGAATTGTTCAGCCAGTGTGCTGGCGCGCTCTAACGTGCGGTTGGCCACGACGATGCGCTTTACACCCAAGTCATGCAGATGACGGGCGACCAGGGTGATGGTCTCGCCGGCACCAATCAACAGGGCCTGACTGCGTTGCAAGTCGCTGAAAATCTGTTTCGCCAGACTGACCGCGGCAAACGCCACGGACACCGGGTTTTCACCAATGGCGGTGTCGGTGCGCACTTGCTTGGCGGCATTGAACGTGGCCTGGAACAGGCGCCCGAGCAGCGGACCGATGGTGCCGGCCTCACGCGCCACGGCGTAGGCGGATTTCATCTGGCCGAGGATCTGCGGCTCGCCCAACACCAGCGAATCGAGCCCGGAAGCCACCCGCATCATGTGACGAACTGCCGCATCATCTTCGTGCACATAACTGCTCGCGCGCAGCTCTTCGAGGCTCAAATGATGATATTCGGCCAGCCAGCGCAGCACGATATCCGCCGACAGGTGATCCTGTTCTATATACAGTTCGCTGCGATTGCAGGTGGAGAGGATCGCAGCTTCGCGGCTGTCGGTGAGTCGGCAGAGCTGCTGCAAGGCCTCCACCAGCTGCTCAGGGGTAAAGGCCACGCGCTCGCGGACGTCTACTGAAGCAGTCTTGTGGTTGATGCCGAGTGCAAGGAAGGCCATTCAAAGTCGCTGATGGTGACGTGAAGCCGGCAATTGTCCTACTTCGTCAGATTCAGAACAACTACTCGATATCTATCGCCCCGATGGGAGACGCCTCGGCTTGCGAGCCATTCTTGTTTCGGGAATATAACGGGGCGGTTATGTTTGCCACAAAGCTTGTGTCATGATGATCCGACCGCAGGTTAGTCGTCCTCTTCCTATATGAATAGATCTTCCGCGTTGCTCCTCGCCTTTGTCTTGCTCAGCGGCTGCCAAGCCTTTGCGCCCGTGTCGACGGACGACCCGTCGCCGGTCGAAGGCAGCACTCCGGCACCTGAAAAGCCCAAGGTATACAGCTCGTTCAGCGAAGACACAGTCTTCAGCTTGCTGAGCGCCGAGCTGGCTGGTCAGCGCAATCGCTTCGACATTGCCCTGGACAACTATGTCACCCAAGCCGTCAATACCCAGGATCCGGGCATTTCCGAGCGGGCATTTCGCATTGCCGAGTACCTGGGTGCCGACCAGGCTGCCCTCGATACCGCGCTGATCTGGGCGAAAAATGCCCCCGACGACCTTGAAGCGCAGCGCGCAGCAGCCGTGCAACTGGCACGTGCCGGGCGCTATGACGATTCCATGGTTTATATGGAGAAAGTCCTGCTGGGCAAGGGCGACACCCACTTCGACTTTCTCGCCCTGTCCGCGGCCGACACCGACCAGGACACGCGCGATGGCTTGATGAAAAGTTTTGACCGCCTGCTGCAACGCCACCCGAACAATAGTCAGCTGATTTTCGGCAAGGCCTTATTGATGCAACAGGATGGCGACGCGAAAGGCGCACTGGCCTTGCTGGAAGATAATCCGCCGGACGACGGCGAGATTGCTCCAATCCTGCTGCGCGCACGTCTGCTGCAAAGCCTCGATCGCGGCGACGAAGCCTTGCCGCTGCTGCAAAAAAGCATCAAAAAATATCCGGACGACAAACGCCTGCGCCTGACTTACGCGCGCATGCTGGTCGAACAGGACCGCATGGACGACGCCAAAGCCGAATTTTCCAGCCTGGTCCAGCAATATCCGGACGACGACGAACTGCGTTATTCCCTGGCCCTGGTATGCCTGGAAGCCAAGGCCTGGGATGAAGCCAAAGGTTATCTGGAAGACTTGATTGCCCGGGACAGCCACGTGGATTCGGCACACCTGAACCTGGGTCGCATTGCCGAAGAACGCAATGACCCACAAGGCGCGCTCATCGAATACGGCCAGGTCGGCCCTGGCAACGATTACTTGCCGGCGCAGTTGCGTCAGGCCGACATCCTGATGAACAACGGCAAGACGGCCGAAGCCCAGCGCAAGCTGGCGGCAGAACGTGACGAGCAACCGGATTACGCGATCCAGCTATATCTGATCGAAGCCGAAACCCTGTCCGCCAACAAACAGGGAGACAAGGGGTGGCAAGTCCTGGACCAAGCCCTGCAAAAATACCCGGACGACCTGAATCTGCTCTACACCCGTGCCATGCAGGCGGAAAAGCGCAACGATCTGGCGCAAATGGAGAAAGATCTGCGCCTGATCATCAAGCGCGATCCGGACAATGCCATGGCGTTGAACGCCCTCGGCTACACCCTTTCCGATCGCACGACGCGCTACGCCGAAGCCAAGGCCCTGATCGAACAGGCGCACAAGATAAATCCGGAAGACCCGGCGGTCCTAGACAGCCTCGGCTGGGTGAATTTCCGCCTGGGCAATCTCGATGAGGCCGAACGTTACCTGCGCCTGGCGCTGGAGCGCTTCCCCGATCAGGAAATCGCCGCGCACCTGGGCGAAGTCCTGTGGGCCAATGGCAAGCAACGCGAAGCCAAACAAATCTGGGGCAAGTTCCTCAAGGAACAGCCTGACAGCCCAACCCTGCGCAGCACCATCAAGCGCCTGACCGGATCAGAGACTCTTTAAGATTATGTTTTTGCGCCACATCATCGTTTTCAGTTTCATCACCCTGCTCGCCGGTTGCGCGGGCTTCGGTGCCCGCGAATCGGTCGAGGGCCACGGAAATCCCACCCAATGGCGCGAGCATAAACAGCAACTGACCAACCTCGATGGCTGGCAAATCGACGGCAAGATCGGCATTCGTGCGCCAAAGGATTCCGGAAGCGGCACGCTGTTCTGGCTGCAGCGCCAGGATTACTACGACATCCGCCTTTCCGGCCCCCTGGGTCGCGGCGCGGCACGCCTGACCGGACGTCCAGGCAAGGTTTCTCTGGAAGTCGCCAACCAGGGTCGTTATGAAGCCGAATCCCCGGATGCACTGCTTGAAGAGCAACTCGGCTGGAAGCTACCTGTCGCCAATCTGGCCTGGTGGGTCCGCGGGCTGCCGGCTCCGGACAGCAAGAGTCGTCTGACTCTCGACGCTGACAGCCGCCTGGCCAATCTTGAGCAGGACGGCTGGCAGATCGAATACTCCTCGTACATCGAGCAAAACGGCTACTGGCTGCCCGAGCGAATCAAACTGCACGGCACCGACCTTGATGTCACGCTGGTGATCAAGGCCTGGCAACCGCGCAAACTGGGTCAATGACATGCCAGCCAATCGCCTGACCCTGCCCTCCCCGGCCAAGCTTAATTTGATGCTGCACATTCTGGGTCGCCGTGAAGACGGGTACCACGAGTTGCAAACGCTGTTTCAATTTCTCGACTACGGCGACGAGATCACCTTCGCCGTGCGCGATGACGGTGTCATTCATCTGCACACCGAGTTTGACGGTGTCCCGCACGACAGCAACCTGATCGTCAAAGCCGCGAAAAAACTTCAGGAGCAATCCGGTTGCTCACTCGGGATTGATATCTGGATCGACAAGATCCTGCCCATGGGCGGCGGAATCGGTGGCGGCAGTTCGAATGCCGCGACGACCTTGCTGGGTCTGAATCACCTCTGGCAATTGGGCTGGGATGAAGACCGGCTGGCCGCGCTGGGGTTGACGCTTGGCGCCGACGTCCCGGTTTTCGTGCGCGGACACGCGGCTTTCGCTGAGGGTGTGGGGGAGAAACTGACCCCTGAATATCCGGAAGAACCGTGGTATCTGGTGCTGGTGCCGCAAGTATCTGTTAGTACGGCAGAAATTTTTTCCGATCCGTTGTTGACACGTAACACGCCGCCCATTAAAGTGCGCCCCGTTCCCAAGGGAAACAGTCGAAACGACTGCTTGCCGGTAGTAGCAAGGCGTTATCCAGAGGTACGTAACGCGTTGAATTTGTTAGGTAAATTTACCGAAGCAAAACTCACCGGAACTGGAAGTTGTGTGTTTGGGGGCTTCCCAAGCAAAGCTGAAGCTGATAAAGTCTCGGCCCTTCTTACAGAGACCCTTACAGGTTTTGTAGCAAAAGGAAGCAACATTTCGATGTTGCATCGCAAGCTTCAAAGTCTGCTCTAAAGGAACCGATTACTGGGTAATCGTTGCAACAGATACAGGGGCGTCGCCAAGCGGTAAGGCAGCAGGTTTTGATCCTGCCATGCGTTGGTTCGAATCCAGCCGCCCCTGCCATTTTCTATACTCATCCAGGTTACCCTCAGCCTCTAGGTACTGCGCGTGTCCAAGATGATGGTCTTTACGGGGAACGCTAACCCCGATCTGGCTCGGCGTGTCGTACGTCAGCTGCATATCCCTCTCGGTGACATCTCTGTCGGTAAATTCTCCGACGGCGAAATTACAGCCGAGATCAATGAAAACGTTCGCGGTAAAGACGTCTTCATTATTCAGCCGACTTGCGCTCCGACCAACGATAACCTGATGGAACTGGTAGTGATGGCTGATGCCTTCCGCCGCTCCTCGGCTACTCGTATCACTGCTGTTATTCCTTACTTTGGTTATGCCCGTCAGGATCGCCGTCCGCGCTCCGCACGTGTAGCTATCAGCGCGAAAGTCGTTGCTGACATGCTTACCGTAGTCGGCATCGACCGTGTTCTCACGGTTGATCTGCATGCTGACCAAATCCAGGGTTTCTTCGATATTCCGGTAGATAACATCTACGGCTCCCCGGTTCTGGTGGATGACATTGAAGATCAGCGCTTCGAAAACCTGATGATCGTGTCCCCGGACATTGGTGGCGTCGTGCGAGCACGTGCCGTTGCCAAGTCGCTGGGCGTGGATCTCGGGATCATCGACAAACGCCGTGAGAAAGCCAATCACTCTGAAGTGATGCATATCATCGGTGATGTCGAAGGGCGTACCTGTATTCTGGTCGATGACATGGTCGATACCGCCGGCACCCTGTGCCACGCGGCCAAGGCCTTGAAAGAGCATGGCGCTGCCAAGGTTTTCGCCTACTGCACGCACCCTGTGCTGTCGGGTCGGGCGATCGAAAACATTGAAAATTCCGTGCTGGACGAGCTGGTGGTGACCAACACCATCCCGCTGTCCGCTGCAGCACAAGCCTGTGCGCGTATCCGTCAACTGGATATCGCACCGGTAGTTGCCGAGGCGGTCCGCCGCATCAGCAATGAAGAATCGATCAGCGCGATGTTCCGTTAAGGGCCCTGCCCTTCTCGAACATCTCGTTGACGAAAAGCGCCCCGCCCCGGCATTCCTGTCGGGGCGGGGCTTTTTTGCCCATATCGCCTTTAGCGCTGGTCGCAAACGCTGGGGCGAATGTGGTTATTTTGGAGATACAACATGAACGATTTTACTCTGAATGCTGAAGTGCGTTCCGACCTGGGGAAAGGTGCGAGCCGCCGCCTGCGTCGTCTCGCAAGCCTGGTTCCAGCTGTAGTTTACGGTGGCGAAAAAGCCCCTGAATCCATCAGCATGCTGGCCAAAGAAGTTGCCAAACTGCTCGAAAACGAAGCGGCTTACAGCCACATCATCGAGCTGAACGTTGGTGGCACCAAGCAGAACGTCGTGATCAAAGCCCTGCAGCGTCACCCGGCCAAAGGCCACGTGATGCACGCTGACTTCGTACGCGTAGTAGCTGGCCAGAAGTTGACCGCTATCGTTCCAGTGCACTTCGTCAACGAAGAAGCACCGACCAAGAAAGGCGGCGAAATCTCGCACGTAACTTCGGAAATCGAAGTTTCCTGCCTGCCGAAAGACCTGCCTGAATTCATCGAAGTCGATCTGGCTAACGCCGAAATCGGCTCGATCATTCACCTGTCTGACCTCAAAGCCCCTAAAGGCGTTGAGTTCGTGGCTCTGGCACACGGCGATGACAAGGCTGTTGCCAACGTCCACGCTCCACGTGTTGCTCCAGAAGCTACCGAAGGCGCTGCAGAGTAATTCACTCTGTGAAGCCGGAGTGATCAAGTAACATCGCGGACTGGAACGTAGCGAGAAAGCGGGCGAGAACGCGGAGTTTACATCATGGTAAATGAGCATTTTTCGTCCACTTTCGCCGCTCTCTCTGATTGCGGCGATGTTATCCACCACTCCAAGGAAGGGCCCCTATCGTGACTGCCATCAAACTGATCGTTGGCCTGGGAAATCCAGGTGCTGAATACGAACAGACCCGGCATAACGCAGGGGCCCTTTTTGTTGAGCGCATCGCGAACGCACAAGGCGTCAACCTTGTGGCCGATCGCAAATATTTCGGCCTGACCGGGCGCTATTCGCACCAGGGTCAGGATGTTCGTCTACTGATTCCCACCACGTACATGAACCGCAGCGGCCAGGCTGTAGCGGCTCTCGCTGGCTTCTTCCGCATCAAGCCTGAAGAAATCCTCGTGGCGCACGACGAACTCGATCTGCCTCCGGGCGTCGCCAAGCTCAAACAGGGCGGCGGCCATGGCGGTCACAACGGGTTGCGCGACATCATTGCGCAACTGGGCAATCAGAATACTTTCTACCGTCTGCGGCTTGGCATCGGCCACCCGGGCGTCGCCAGTATGGTTTCAAATTTCGTCCTGGGTCGTGCGCCACGCGCCGAACAGGAAAAACTCGATGCCAGCATCGACTTTGCCCTCGGCGTGCTGCCGGATATCCTCGCCGGTGAATGGAACCGCGCGATGAAAAACCTGCACAGCCAGAAGGCCTGACTCTTATCCGAGGGGAAACACCATGGGATTCAATTGCGGCATCGTCGGCCTGCCTAACGTCGGCAAGTCCACCCTGTTCAACGCCCTGACCAAATCCGGGATCGCGGCCGAGAACTTCCCCTTCTGCACCATCGAACCCAACAGCGGTATCGTGCCGATGCCGGATCCGCGTCTGGAAGCCCTGGCAGCCATCGTCAATCCGAAGCGCATCCTGCCGACCACCATGGAATTCGTCGACATCGCGGGCCTGGTTGCCGGCGCGTCGAAAGGTGAAGGCCTGGGCAACAAGTTCCTGGCGAACATCCGCGAAACCGATGCCATCGCCCACGTGGTCCGCTGCTTTGAAGACGAGAACGTGATTCACGTCTCCAACAGTGTCGACCCGAAACGCGACATCGAAATCATCGACCTGGAACTGATCTTCGCCGACCTCGATAGCTGCGAGAAGCAACTGCAGAAAGTTGCGCGCAACGCCAAGGGCGGTGACAAGGACGCCGTGGTTCAGAAAGGCCTGCTGGAGCAATTGATCGCTCACTTCACCCTCGGCAAGCCTGCGCGCAGCTTGATGAAGACCATGAGCTCCGACGAAAAAGCGGTGATCAAGGGCTTCCACCTGCTGACCACAAAGCCGGTCATGTACATCGCCAACGTCGCTGAAGACGGTTTCGAAAACAACCCGCACCTGGACGTGGTCAAGGCCATCGCTGAAGAAGAAGGCGCCATGGTTGTTCCGGTCTGCAACAAGATCGAAGCAGAAATCGCCGAGCTCGATGACGGTGAAGAGAAAGACATGTTCCTCGAAGCCCTGGGCCTCGAAGAACCTGGCTTAAACCGCGTGATCCGCGCTGGTTACGAGATGCTGCACCTGCAGACTTACTTCACCGCCGGTGTCGAAGAAGTCCGCGCCTGGACCGTCCGCGTCGGCGCCACCGCACCACAAGCCGCCGGCGTGATTCACACCGACTTCGAAAAAGGCTTCATCCGCGCCGAAGTGATCGCCTACAACGACTTCATCCAGTACAAGGGCGAAGCCGGCACCAAAGAAGCCGGTAAATGGCGCCTGGAAGGCAAGGATTACATCGTTAAAGACGGCGACGTGATGCACTTCCGCTTCAACGTGTAAAACATCGCTCAAGGAAAAGCCGCGTTTGATACGCGGCTTTTTTGTGCGCGAAATTCATGTAGGAGCCGGCTTGCTGGCGATCCAGACGACGCGGTGCATCAGGTGTACCGCGTTATCGTTCATCGCCAGCAAGCCTGCTCCTATAGGTGGGTCAGGCTTTTTTTGTTCTGGGCAAGAAGATCGCCAACACACCCAACAACGGCAAGAACGAGCACAGGAAGTACACGTACTCAATGCCGTGAATGTCCGCCAGATGCCCCAGCAACGCCGCACCAATCCCGCCGAACCCGAACATCAAGCCAAAGAACACCCCTGCGATCATCCCCACATTGCCCGGCACTAACTCCTGCGCGTACACCACGATGGCCGAGAACGCCGAGGCCAGGATGAAGCCGATGACGATGCTGAGAACAGTAGTCCAGAACAGGTCGACATGGGGTAGCAGCAGTGTGAACGGCGCAACGCCCAGGATCGAGAACCAGATGACCGCCTTGCGGCCAATCTTGTCGCCAATCGGCCCACCGAAGAACGTCCCCGCCGCTACCGCGCCGAGAAACAGGAACAGGTGCAGCTGCGAACTGGCGACCGACAGGTCGAACTTCTCTATCAGGTAAAAGGTGAAGTAACTGGTGAGGCTGGACATGTAGAAATACTTGGAGAACACCAGCAACCCAAGCACCACCAGCGCACTGATCACCCGCCCCTTTGACAGCCCATGAGTCGCCGCCTGGCCCTGCTTGAGCTTGAACAGGTTCAAGTGATTAGCGTACCAACGGCTAATCCGATAGAGCACGAACAGCGCAAACACTGCGAACAAGCCGAACCATGCGACATGGCCCTGACCGAATGGAATGATGATCGCTGCCGCCAGCAACGGACCGAAGGCCGAGCCCGCGTTACCGCCCACCTGAAAAGTCGATTGCGCCAACCCGAAGCGTCCGCCCGAAGCCAGTCGCGCGACACGAGAGGCTTCCGGGTGAAAGGTCGAAGAGCCAATGCCGATCAATCCCGCCGCGAGCAAGATTAGCGGAAAAGTGCCAACGACGGACATCATCAGAATCCCGATCAAGGTGCAGACCGTACCGGCCGGCAACAGCCATGGTTTGGGATGACGATCGGTGTGATAACCGACCCAAGGCTGCAGCAACGAAGCCGTCAGTTGAAAGGTCAAGGTGATCAGGCCGACCTGGGTGAACGTCAGGCCGTAGTTGGCCTTGAGCATCGGATAGATCGACGGCAATACCGACTGAATCAGGTCGTTGATCAGATGCGCCAGCGCCACCGCGCCGATGATGCGCATGACCAGAGGACTGCTTTGCGAAGTTGCGGGCGCCGCGGTGGTGGCAGGCTGGGCGTTGGTGATAGCCATGAGGATTTCCGGACAACAGGTAGGTGCACGTGTGCAGGTGCGTCAATGTGCCATTTTTCAGTGCACCGGCGCCATCCCCTTAGCCTGCTAACGACCTCGATATTCATCGCGATATCGCTGATAGCGTAAAGCCATGGTCTGAATCTTGCCTTGCTTATCCGCTTCAACGCGGCCCCCTTACAAAGGGGACCGAGAATGGGAAGTTTCGCCACAGAGCCGGCCTACAGAGCGGGTAAAGGTGAACTTTCGAGGCCTTTTAGAAGGGCACAGGTCGGGGCCGCAATGGCGTCGATGCACGCCAATGGTGCGTGGTGTCCAAAGGAGTCATGGGGCATGCAGGCATTTTTATCACCGGGGATCGCACTGCTGGGGCGTTTTGGTTTCGCACGCAAATTTCAGCTCTTGTTTCTGCTGTTTATCCTGCCATTGGCCGGCAGCCTGTGGATGATCGGTCAGGACTATCGCGACAAACTGAGCCTGATTTCCGGCGAACGTGCCGGGGTTCGACAACTGCTCGCCCTCGATGCGCTCGACAACCTGCTGGCCGCCCAGCGTGACCGTGCAGCACGTTGGCGCGCCACCGAAACCAATCGCCAGCCGACCCCTGCCACACTCGCCGCCATGGCCGCGTTTGATGGAGTTCAGCCCGCCGTCGCGCAAGCCACCTCGGACCTCGGCAACGCGTTGATTACCGAAGGCGCCGATGGCGAAACCCTGTCTCGTTATCAAACCTTGCAAACCACCCTCAATGGCCTGGATTCGAAAAGCCTGAGCAGCGTCGGTTGGTGGCCGGACGGCTACGATCGTTTCACTAATGCCTTGAGCGCCCTGCAAGCTTTACGTGAGCAGATCGCCATGGACAATCGCCTGACGCTGGCGCCATGGCTGGAAACTTACTTGCTGACACAGATCTCCACCCAGCACGCGCCAGACCTGATCGAGCGCGTCGGTCGTCTGGCCAGCGTCGGTCAGGCATCGGTGGTGTCCGGGCAATTCACCCTGCAAAGTCGCCTGCAACTGCGGGATCTGCGCAGTCGTATCGGCGATGCCCGTGAGCAGTTGGTCAAAACCGCCGGGCTGCTCGAAGCGCGATTGCCCAGCGCCTTGCAAACTTGGGCCGGGCAGTACCATGACAGCCTCAAGCACCTCGATGCCGGCCTGAAAGTCCTGGATGACGGTGTATTCGGCGGCAGTATCAATCTCAAGCCAGAGGACTTCGAGCGCAGCCTGGACGCCCTGCTCGCTGACCTCGCCTCACTGCGCCAGCAATCATTGGTCTCACTGGATCAACGCCTGAATTACTACCACGATTCGGCGATTCGCCAGTTCATCGTTGTGGCGAGCATATTCAGCTGCCTGTTGCTGGCCGCGCTTTATCTGTTCATTTGCTTGCAGGCCTCGATACGCCGCAGCGCCAGCGGCATTACTTTGCTGGCCGAAGCGTTGCGCGACGGCAATCTGAGCTTGCAAGTGCCGGTTCAGGGCCGTGACGAACTGGCGGCCATCAGTACCGCTCTCAACGTCGCCGTGGTGCAGTTGCGCACCAGCCTGTTGGGCGTCGATCACGAGACCCTGCAACTGAGCGATGCGGTGCAAACCCTCAATCATCACTCCAGCGGTGCCTTGGGCGAAGTCGAAGCCCAGCAATTGCAGATCAGCCAGATTGCCGCTGCAGCGACGCAATTGGCCGCGACCTCCCAAGGTGTAGCGAAGAGCTGCGAACAGGCTTCAGGCAGCGCTCAGCACACGCAGCGCATCGCCGCCGACAGCAGCCGCGACAGTCAGCGCACGACGGCGAGCATTCAGCAGCTCAATCAGCGTTTGAATGACACAGCGGCGGCTCTGGGCCGGGTCAGCGAGCAAGGTCAACAGATCCAACTGGTGGTCGACACAATTCGTGGTGTCGCCGAGCAGACCAACCTGTTGGCGCTTAACGCCGCCATCGAGGCCGCGCGCGCCGGCGAACAGGGGCGCGGCTTTGCCGTGGTAGCCGATGAAGTGCGCAGCCTGTCACAACGCACCCAGTCCTCGACCGCACAAATCGCCGGCACTGTGGATAGCCTGCGCAGCACCGTGAACGAAGCTGTCAGCCTGATGGAAGCGGCTTGCGGCCAGGCCCAATCCGATGCCCATGCCGTCACTGGCCTGGGCGAACGATTGGGCGAGATTGCCAGTGCCGTACAAGGTGTCACCGACACCCTGACGCAGATCGCCACGGCGGTCGACGAGCAAGCAAGCACCGCCGACGAAGTCAGCGGCAACATCCAGCAAGTCGATCAAGCCGCTGTCCGCTTGCTCGAAGGCGCGCGGGCAGTGAACCTTGCAGCCGATACCTTGAGCCAGGGAAGCAAGGCCTTGAGTGCCAATACCGGCCGGTTTCAGCTCAATTGATGCCCTCCTGCGTCCAGTTTTTCGGGTTCGGAGGATAAGCGGTTGAAAGTGTAGAGAAATATTTTAGATTTACGCTTGACGCATCTGCATTACCGGTGAATAATGCGCGCCACTTGGCTACATAGCTCAGTTGGTTAGAGCATAGCATTCATAATGCTGGGGTCCGGGGTTCAAGTCCCTGTGTAGCCACCAAGTACTAAAAACGGCTTACCGAAAGGTAGGCCGTTTTTTTATGCCTCGAAAAAAGTGGCTCCGAAGTACAACCCGGTCATCACTCACCGGGCCATCGGAAAACTGCTTCAGGAGCGCGTTGACGCCAGCGCCGACAACGCCCGCTCCCAAATCTGCCAGGTGCGCAGCCAGACCATGGCCTGCCAGTCGCTGTCGGCGGGAAAAAACTGCTCAAGCAGATTCAATTTGATTTGATGCCCCACCGCGTCGCTCGGATTACCGTGCAGATGCAGCCAGTGATCATCGCGCAGATGACGATGCACGTCCGGCCCCGGATACGTCCCGCACTCAATGACGAACGGCATCAAGCGCACCTGCGGCAATTTATTGATCAAGGCCTGCGAGGTATAGCCCGTGGCGGTGGCCGCCACACCGGTTTCGCTCAGGGTGTCGGCGCCGGTTTGCAAGGCGTAAAGCCACGGGCCATATATCGCCTGCGCGTCGCTCAGTGCCGGATAGGCTGCTTCGGTAATCGTCAGCAACATCGGGTGACCGTATTCCCCGGCACCGGTGTGCAAGTCGAAGCACATGGCGACATCGGCATGAGATACATGCTTCTGGATAATCTGATGCAACGTACGGTTAGACCAACTGGGCGCCCGCCCGCCATAGAACAGTCCATCGGGATGCGCATGCTGCCCGCCTTCGACAATTGACATCACCGCCGGCCAGCCATGTGCGCGGATTTGCGCATCAAGCAAGGCATCGGCGCGATCACGCTCGGGACCTTTTAATTGAGCGCAGGCATAGATTTCATGAAGGTCGTTATAAGCCTGGTTGTCCGGCAGCGGCCCATTGAAATTCAGGTGATTGCGGTTCAGGTCGATGTTGTCTTCGTTGACCCGGCGCAACCACGCCATGCCCCACGGATTGATCGAATGGATCATCACCACCGCGACATCCGTTGGCAACGAGCGATTCCCAAGTTCCTGCAACCATTTGATCTGACACCCCGAGCCATAGAAGCCTTCCACTCCATGAGTGCCGCTGAGCGCGATCATCAGGCGTTTGGCGGCAGGATCGCCGAGTACCGCCACGTCCGTACTCAGAGGTTCGCCAAAAGGCCCGCTAAGCGGGTGTTGGTACTCGGTCAGCGTCGCCCCTGCCGCGGACGCTGCCGCGAGGAATTGTTCACGTTGGGAACGGTAGCTGGGATGGGTCGGGAACTCGGTCTGCATGATTGCCTCTTGTTGATCTTCTGGCCTCTCTCTTGGGATCGACCCTACAGAAAATCCATCCATTGAAGAAGGACCAAAACATCCTGCTCGAGGGACCCGGTTTGCGTCACTCGGTGGTGGCCGATAAAGTCCACGAACCCTTTTCCAACGGACGGAGTGCCCCGCGTGTTCTCAGCCTTCCACTTGAGCCGCTATCGCCGATCGGCGTTGTCGCTGATTGCCGCCACTTTGACCCTTGCGGCCTGCAACGCCCCGCCCTCTTCACCGTCGATTTCGACACTGCCGGTCGCGCCGGAAAGCGCCTCCGGTTATCGCACCGACCTGCAGACTCGTCACGCCTCGAAACACATGGCAGCGGCCGCTAACCCACTGGCGGCCGAAGCCGGGCGGGAGATGCTGCGTCGTGGCGGTTCGGCCATTGATGCCGCGATTGCGATGCAAGCGGTGCTGACTCTGGTCGAGCCGCAATCGTCAGGTATCGGCGGCGGTGCGTTGATCGTGCTTTGGGACGGTAAAAACGTGCGCACTTACGACGGTCGCGAAACCGCACCGGCCGGTGCCACCGAGAAACTGTTCCTGCAAGCCGATGGCACACCCATGCCGTTCACCCAGGCGCAGATTGGCGGTCGCTCAGTGGGGACGCCGGGCGTGTTGCGAGCCCTTGAACTGGCGCATCAAAAACACGGCCGCCTGCCATGGGCACAGCTGTTCGAACCGGCCATCAAACTGGCGGATCAAGGCTTTGCAATCTCGCCGCGCCTGCATCTGTTGATCGCATCGGATTCATCGATACGAAAATCCCCGGACATGGTGGCTTACTTTCTGAATGCCGATGGCAGCCCGAAAGCCGCTGGCACAATCCTGAAAAACCCGGCGCTGGCTGCCGTGTTCCAACGCATTGCCAAAGAAGGCCCGGACGCTTTGTACAAAGGCCCCATCGCCCAGGAAATCGTGGCCAAGGTTCAGGGTCACGCCAATCCCGGCAGTCTGTCGCTCGATGACCTCAAGGACTACAAAGCCAAGGAGCGCGCGCCGTTGTGTACCGACTACAAACGCTGGCAGGTCTGCGGCATGCCGCCACCGTCGTCGGGTGGGATCGCCGTGGCGCAGATCCTCGGGACGCTGCAAGCCCTGGAAAGCCGCGACAAACGCCTCGCTCTGGCGCTTATGCCGCCGGTCAAATCCACCGCCCCCGCTGGCATCGAACCGTCTCCCGAAGCCGTGCACCTGATAACCGAAGCCGAGCGCCTGGCCTATGCCGACCGCGCGCAGTACGTCGCGGATACGGATTTCGTGCCGGTGCCAGTCAAAGGCTTGGTGGATCCGGTTTACTTGACCAGCCGCGCTGCTTTGATCGGCGAACGCAGCATGGGCACAGCCAAACCCGGCACGCCACCGGGTATTCAGGTCGCCTACGCGCCGGACCGTTCACCGCTGCGCATCTCCACCTCACAAGTGGTGGCGGTCGATGACGAGGGCGGCGCGGTTTCCATGACCACCACCATCGAATCCGGGTTCGGCTCGCACGTTATGGTTCAGGGCTTCCTGCTCAACAATGAATTGACCGACTTCTCGTTCATCCCTGAAGAGAACGGCCAGAAGGTCGCCAACCGTGTCGAACCAGGCAAACGCCCACGCTCGTCCATGGCCCCAACGTTGATTTTCGACCGCCAGAGCGGCGAATTCCTCGCCACCCTCGGCTCACCCGGCGGCTCGCAGATCATTGAGTACGTCGCAAAATCCACCATCGGGATGCTCGACTGGAATCTCGATCCGCAAGCGGCGATCAACCTGCCCAACTTTGGCAGCCGCAACGGCCCGACCGAACTGGAACGCGGGCAGTTCAGCCCGACGTTGATTCAAGCGCTGAAGGATAAAGGACACAGAGTTAACGAAATCGATATGACCAGCGGCACTCAGGCGATTGTCCGGGCCAGGGATGCGCACGGGAAAGCATCACTCGCAGGCGGGGCCGATCCTCGGCGTGAGGGGGAAGCGTTGGGGGATTGAGTCGCACGCACGAATGAGAAAGGGCTTACCGGAGGTCGGCCCTTTTCTATAGATAACAACTCCTCATCGTGATTCGAATGGAGCAATCCGGATTGTCCGCCGCGGACCTTGCGCCTGCCATTGGCCGGACAAACCGGGTCTACGAGGTACTTAATGGAAAACGCGCGTTGACGCTTCCGATGATCTGGAAACTGCACGATCTGTTCGGGATACCCGCGCAGAGCCTGATCAAGCCAGTAAAACCGGCCTGATCTGATATCAAACAGAATTCTGAATCAGGCCGGCACACCCAGAATGATGTGCGACGCCTTGATCACAGCCGTCGCGCTAACACTCGAATCAAGCCAAATTCAGCCACCGCGTCGCGAGTGACAATCGAGTAAACGTCCGCGCCGCGGTCGAACTGGATGACCACTTCGGCGCTCACTGCGCCGTCGGTGACGCTGGTGACTTTGCCTTCCAGGTAGTTGCGCGATATCGCATCTCGCTTATCGGCTGATTTTCAATGATCGCCGAGCTTGATGTTTTTCCAGCGCCAGCTCGATCAGTCGCGTAACCAGTTCACTGTAGGTCATCCCGGCCGCCTGCCACAGTTTCGGGTACATGCTGATGCGGGTGAAACCAGGCAGCGAATTGATTTCGTTGATCAGGACTTCGCCGCCGTCGGTCAGGAACACATCGACTCGTGCCAGCCCGGAACATCCTAGAATCTGGAACGCCTCGACGGCCATGGCACGAATGCGATCGCTGGTCTCGACGCTGATATCTGCCGGGACAACCACTTCAGCGGCTTTTTCGTCGATGTACTTGCTGTCGTAGGAATAGAAACCGCTTTTCACCACGATCTCGCCGCAACCACTGGCGATGGCGTCTTCATTGCCGAGTACCGCGCATTCGATCTCTCGGCCGCTGACGGCGGACTCGACCAGGACTTTCTCATCAAAGCCCAATGCGAGTTCGACCGCCGCCACATATTCGGCTTCGCCGGGGACCTTGCTCACGCCTACGGAAGAGCCCTGGTTCGCCGGTTTGACGAAAAGCGGCAGACCGAGTTTGCGACTAACTTCGGCGAATCCGTGGCGCGCCGCTGTAGTGCGGGTCAGGGTCACGAAGGGTGTGACCGCCAGCCCGGCGTCACGCAGCAGGCGTTTGCTGATGTCCTTGTCCATGCACACCGCCGAGCCGAGCACATCGGAGCCGACGAACGGCAGGTCAGCCATACGCAGCAGACCTTGCAGGCAACCGTCTTCACCAAGAGTGCCGTGGACAATCGGGAAGATCACATCGACGTGGCCCAGCAATTCCTGGCTGGAAGTTTCCACCAACTGCTGACTCGCCTTGCCCGGGACAACAGCCAGTTCGCGGTTGGATTGATTGAGCGCAATCAGCGCCGGGTTCTCCTGGTTCAGCAGGAAATTCGACGGGTCGTTGAGGTGCCAGTGCCCTTGCTTGTCGATACCGATCAGCACCGGCTCGAAGCGCGAACGATCCAGCGCATCGACGATGTTCTTCGCCGACTGCAGCGACACTTCATGCTCGGCCGAACGTCCACCAAAGATAATTCCCACACGCAACTTGCTCATTGCCTGGCCTCGTAATGAATGTGCTTACGCTTCGGATAGCGGCCACCTTACGGCTGCAAGGTCTTGCCGTCCACCGGCTCGCCGATGGTCAAAAAGTGCCCGCCTGCCACGTGATGCAAAGTGCGCAACGCGTCCTGCCCTTCGAAGTGCCAGCGCCCGTCACTGAACACGCGCTCGTCTGCTTGCGCGGCAATCACTTCGGCCAGGAACAGGTCGTATTGCTGATGATTATCGGGTTCTGGCAACAGTCGGCACTCAAGCCAGGCGACGCAGCCGTCGAGCATCGGCGCTTCGACCAACTCGGCACTGAAGGTCGGCAAGCCATAGACCTGGAATTTATCCAGCCCCTGGTCACGGTTCAGTTCCAGGCCTGACGTCGAGCCCACCGTCTGGACGATATCGGCCTGGGCGGCGCAAGGAACGTTCAGCACGAAGGTGCCTGAGGCTTCGAGCAACTGCCGGGTCCAGGTGGACTTGTCGAGTACGACGGCGATTTTTGGCGGTTCGAAATCCAGCGGCATGGCCCAGGCGGCAGCCATGATGTTGCGCTGACCGTCATGGGCGGCGCTGACCAACACGGTCGGCCCGTGATTGAGCAGACGATAAGCCTTGGGCAAAGGGACCGGACGGCGATGGGAGGCGCTCATGGAAGTCTGCTCCTTGGGGAAAAGAGCCGATTGTAGCGATATCCAGATCTGAAAAGATCGCAGCCTGCGGCAGCTCCTACAGGATGTACGCCAATCCTGTGTAGGAGCTGCCGAAGGCTGCGATCTTCTAGAGGTCAGTGCATCAAGTCGCTAACTGATTGGCAAACTGACCCACTGCATTTACCACTTTCTGCGCGCCGTCCTGGATCTCGATAATCACCGTGCCCGCTTCCGCCGCCAATGCCAAGCCTTGTTCCGCCTGGAGCTTGCCATCAGTCATCAGGGCCACGGCGTTGCGGGCCATGTCCTGGTTCTGACGCACCACGAGGACAATTTCATCAGTGGCCTGACTGGTACGCGAAGCGAGTTGCCGTACCTCGTCCGCCACCACGGCAAAACCTCGGCCCTGCTCACCGGCGCGAGCCGCTTCGATGGCCGCGTTGAGCGCTAGCAGGTTGGTTTGTTCGGCAATGCCGCTGATGGTCTTGACGATGGTGCCGATCACCAGCGACTGCTCATTAAGGGCTTCGATGCCATCGCCAGCGGTTTGCATGTGTTTGGCCAAGTCACGCATCACATCTACCGCTTGCGTCACCACCGCGTTGCCACGTTGGGCGCTTTGATCGGTTTGCTGAGAGGTGCTGTAGGCAATATTGGCCGCTTCGGCGACGGCTTGCTCCTGATTGACCTGATCAGTAATCACCGTGGCGAACTTCACCACTTTGTAGAGATTGTTGTTGGCATCGGTCACTGGGTTGTAGGACGCCTCCAACCACACCGTACGACCATGGCTGTCGATGCGCTTGAAACGTCCGGCGACGTATTCGCCTGCGTTCAGGCGGCGCCAGAAGTTCTGGTAATCGGCGCTGCTCTGCTCTTCCGGCAGGCAAAAGGTGCGGTGATGTTTGCCTTTGATCTGCGCCAGGCTGTAGCCCATGCCGCTGAGAAAGCGGTCGTTGGCGGCCAGCACGTTGCCATTGAGGTCGAACTCGATCACCGCCGTCGAACGCACCAGCGCACCGATGAGGTTTTCATGTTCGCGGGAGGCCTCGATGGTACGGGTCAGGTCGCTGGAGTATATCGAGAAATGCTTGATCCGCCCGTTTGCGCACCGCACCGGTTGCACGATCGAACGCAACCACGCCTCCTGACCATTGCCGCGCAGCAGGCGAACAGCACCCGCAAAATGCTCGCCACGGGTCAGCGCGTTATTGAAGCGTCGTTGGAATTCGTCGGTTTTGACATGTTCCGGAACGATATCGTTGATGTGTCGGCCAACCAGATCACTGCTCTTGTAGTGCATCTCGCCAAGGAAGTTCTGATTGACCGATTGCACCTGCCCATCTTTATCGAGGGTCAGCACGAGCATCTCGCTTTCCAGACTTTCCTTCACTTGCTGAAGGCTGGAAAGTTCTTCGCGAAGAGCCGACAGCTCCTGCTTCAAGCGTTTATTGAACATGGGGACGCACCGATGGACAGGGTAGAAAGCGATATGCAGCCTAACCATCGGCCTTGCGGGTGTTTTCTGAAGAGCGTTTCAGCTTTGTCCTACAAAAATACTTACAGCACGCAAAACGTGTAGGGGAACGCGTACGCCTCATGCTTTTACGGTGCACGTGGCCGAACTACCGGTGATCCTCGGCATCCGAGCAGAGAAGTACGCTGCACTGCTCACCCCCACCGCACCCATCACCGCAGAGAAAATCACGCAGATCCACGGGCTCCACGGCATCAGACCGATCAACACCAGCGGTGTGATACTCGCCCACGCGGCGTAGGCAATGTTGTAGGTGAACGAAATCCCCGAGACACGAATCCGTGCCGGGAACAGGCTAACCATCACCGACGGCACTGCGCCCACCACCCCGCAACAGAGGCCGGCAACCGCGTAGGCCAGACCCACCCAGTCGCCGCCGCTGATCAGGCAGGTGTAGAGAACGCCGATGCCCAGCGGTAGCAACAGGCTATACAACATAACCGTGCGCCAGGCACCGATGCGGTCGACCAGCAACCCGGCGAGTACGCAACCAATGTTCAGGAAAACGATGCCCAATGCGCTCAGCCCGAAGGTGTGGCTGGCGGTCATGCCGAAGGTTTTCTGCATCATGGTCGGGGTGATGACCACGAACACCACCACCGCCGAGGTCAGCACGCAGGTGAGAATCATGGCCGGCAATATGGCCAGGCGATGCTCGCGCAAGACCGTGCGCAGCGGCAGCTCGACGGCCGCATCTCGCTTGGCCTGCATGGCCATGAACACCGGGGTTTCGCTGAGCCAGCGGCGCAACCAGACGCCGATTACACCGAACACGCCACCCAATAGAAACGGATAGCGCCAGGCGTAATCGAGGATTTCTGCCGGGGTGAACGCCTGCGCCAGGAACGTTGCCGTCAGAGCGCCAAGCAAGTAGCCAAAGGTCAGGCCCGCCTGCAAAAAACCCAAGGCATAACCGCGATGGCCGGCCGGTGCATGCTCGGCAACGAATACCCAGGCGCTAGGCACTTCACCGCCCACCGCAGCGCCCTGAAGCACGCGAAGCAGCAACAGCAGCAGCGGTGCGAAGTAGCCGATCTGCGCGTAGGTCGGCATGATTCCGATCAGCAGACACGGCAACGCCATCATCAGGATGCTCAGGCTGAACACTCGCTTGCGGCCCAACCGGTCGGCGAAATGCGCCATCAGGATCCCGCCCAGCGGCCGCGCCAGATAACCGGTGACGAAGATGCCGAAGCTTTGCAGCAATCGCAGCCACTCGGGCATTTCCGGCGGGAAGAACAGCTGGCTCAAGGTCAGGGCGAAAAAAACGAAAATGATGAAATCGTAGATTTCCAGCGCCCCGCCGAGGGCCGCGAGGCCAAGGGTCTTGTAGTCCGAGCGGTTGAACGGCGTCGGGCGCGAATCAGTGTTGGCAGTCATGAACAGAACTCTGGCACAGGCAAAAACCAAGGCGCCCATGGTCTACGCAAACGCGTCGACGGACAACCCGTTAGACCAAAGTCCCATAGCCGCAAAAACAGGCCCGCAAACAACCGCGTCTTGATTTACTGTAAGGGCCTGTCCAGAGGGGCCGCCAACGTCCCGAAGACCACAACAAACATAAAAATTCGAGGTACTCCCGTGGCCGCTGATATCGAAGATAGCCGCTCCGCCCGCTTTGCCCTGCGCTGCTCAAGTTTTGCCGAACGCTGGTTCCCCGACTCCTGGGTGTTTGCCGCGTTGGCGGTGATCATTGTCGCTTTGGCCACCATGGCCATGGGCGCGAAACCCACGGATGCCGCCATGGCGTTTGGTGATGGTTTCTGGAGCCTGATCCCCTTCACCATGCAGATGGCTTTCGTGGTGATCGGCGGTTACGTCGTCGCCAGCTCGCCACCTGCGGTGAAGCTGATTGACCGCCTGGCGAAGCTGCCGAAAAACGGCCGCTCCGCCGTGGCTTGGGTGGCGTTGATTTCCATGGTTGCGTCGCTGTTGAACTGGGGCTTGTCGCTGGTATTCGGCGGTTTGCTGGTGCGCGCCCTCGCCCGCCGCACCGATCTGAAGATGGACTACCGCGCCGCCGGTGCCGCAGCGTATCTGGGTCTCGGTGCGGTGTGGGCCTTGGGCTTGTCTTCCTCGGCGGCCCAATTGCAGGCCAACCCGGCCAGCCTGCCACCATCGATTCTGTCCATCACCGGGGTGATTCCTTTCACCCAGACAATCTTTCTCTGGCAGTCCGGCGTGATGCTGCTGGCGCTGGTCGTGATCTCGATCATCATTGCCTATGCCACCGCTCCCGGCCCGAATTCAGCACGTGATGCCAAGGCCTGCGGCGTTGACCCGAGTTTCAACCTGCCGCCCCTGCAACCACGCACCCGCCCCGGCGAATGGCTGGAACACAGCCCGTTGCTGACCATTCTGCTGGTGTTGCTGGCCGCCGGATGGCTGTTCCATGAGTTCTCGACCAAACCGGCAATCAGCGCGATTTCCGGGCTCAACACCTACAACTTCCTGTTCATCATGCTCGGCGCCCTGCTGCACTGGCGCCCGCGCAGCTTCCTCGACGCCGTGGCCCGTGCGGTGCCAACCACCACTGGCGTACTGATCCAGTTCCCTCTTTACGGCTCGATCGCTGCATTGATGACCACGGTCAAAGGTGCTGATGCGCAGACCCTGGCCCATCACATCTCGACCTTTTTCGTCAGCATCGCGTCCCACGACACCTATGCTCTCCTGATGGGCGTGTACTCGGCGATCCTGGGCTTCTTCATCCCGTCCGGCGGTGGCAAGTGGATCATCGAAGCACCGTACGTGATGCAAGTGGCCAATGATCTGAATTACCACCTGGGCTGGGCCGTGCAGATCTACAACGCCGCCGAAGCCCTGCCGAACCTGATCAACCCGTTCTACATGCTGCCGCTATTGGGCGTATTGGGGTTGAAGGCGCGGGACTTGATCGGATTCTCGTTCGTGCAGTTGCTGGTACACACGCCGATCGTGTTGTTTTTACTGTGGGCATTGGGGACGACGCTGGCGTATACACCACCGGTGATGCCGTAATCCGGCCCACCTCTGGGAACGAGCCCGCTCGCGATGTCGGATCTGGATTCGACATCTGCGTTGTCTGACAGACTGCTATCGCGAGCAGGCTCGCTTCCACTTTGAAAATTGCCAGTCAACTTTTCGCGTTTCGCTCTAGACCAGTAGCCACCAGCAGTCTAAGTATGTAGTAGCCCCAACTACCGGGAAGCCACGCTGAAAAGGATCTGAGCATGCTGAAACTCGCAGGACTCACCCTCGCGGCCCTCACCCTGAGTGCCGCTGCCCACGCCGATCTCTACGTGAAGCTGGGCAACACCGAACGCGTCACCCGTCTGTTTGCGTATCCCAACAACTGCAACGTGATCTGCTTTCGCAACTGGACGCTGGAGCAGACTGTGGAGCATTACCTGACCCAAAGCCTGCAGCGCGATGGCTATGGCGCAGCGAAGGCTCTGGTCAAAACCGACAACGATCAGCTTTTCGCCGTAATCAGCGGTGTACCCAACGGCTATGAGAAACCGCTGGAAGCGTTGCTCGATGCCGGTGATATGGCCTACAGCGGCGCCAGCAAACTGAATGCCGATGGCAAGTGGGCGTATAACTGGCATTTTTTCCTGCCGCTGGGCATGGCACTGGAGAACCGCAAAAGCGTCGAACTGCTGCACTTCCCGCCGGACAATTCGTTGATCCAGGCCCAGGATTACCTGAAGTCTGCCACGACGGATCGCTGGGCTTCGCTGCTGACGGTCAATGGCGTTCCTGCCGAACAGACACCGAACTACCAGACCATCATCGACATCGCGCCAATCGCCGCGCCGGCCAACGCCGGAAAGGACCTGGAAGGTGTCTACGGTTACTTCACCGACTACCAGACCACCATGGTCAAGAATGTCACCCGCAAAACCAGCGGCGAGGCATTGCCGATGGTCGCGTTTGGTACACCGGTGCGTGACTGGGTCAAGCAGCAGTACGGCCCGACGGTGAATGTATTGGGACTGGTGAGTATCAGCCCGACCGACGGCCTGAAAGTCCCCGTATTGGGCGCCAACCACCCGAGCTACATTTGGTACGCCGCCGACCCGGCCAACTACAGCGGCACTAGCGCGGAAGCCAAGGCCAAAGCCGATGCAGCGGGGCTGAAAGTCATGGCACAGGACCTGAGCGCCGCGTGCTGGCAAGCCGCCATGGGCCGCGAAACGGAGAGCAATGCCGATATTGAGCTGAGAAGTTGCACGCAAACCTGGCAAGTGGCGCAGAAAGATAAAACCTGTGCGCTGTTCTACACCTCGATCCGCAACCTGACACCGCCACAAGCCGCAGGCAAATGCGCCTCGGCAACGGTCCAGGTCCAGCTCAAACAACTCAAGGCACCCGCGCCCACGACTACGCTTCCCGCTCCAGGGCTGTAAATCGGTGTCAGTTAATGGAAGGCGCCGACGCCCAGATGTTTTTTGCAACACTGGCGTCGGCAAAGCCTCAGATCAGAGGCTTACGACTTCTCGACCGGACGCAGGCGGTATTGCGGCGGCAATTGCTCGAAACCACTGATGGTGGTGTTCAAGCTCTTCCAGCGACCATCCTTGATGCCGTAGATGCAACCGTGGATCGACAGGCTCTGCCCGCGATGCCAGGCGTTTTGCACAATGCTGGTATGGGCGACGTTGGCCACTTGTTGAATCACGTTCAGTTCGCAGAGGCGATCAACTTGTTCCTCTTCGGTGGCCAGCTTGGCAATTTCTTCGCGCTTCTCGTAGTACAAATCACGAATGGAACGCAGCCAACCGTCGATCAGGCCGAACTGGCGATCCTGCATCGAGGCGCGCACGCCGCCGCAGCCATAGTGGCCGGTGACGAGGATGTGTTTGACTTTGAGCACGTCCACCGCGTACTGAATCACCGACAGGCAATTAAGGTCGGTGTGCAGCACCACGTTTGCCACGTTGCGGTGTACGAACAGGTCGCCGGGCAACATGCCAACAATCTCGTTCGCCGGTACACGGGCGTCGGAACAGCCGATCCACAGGTACTCTGGAGTCTGCTGACGAGCCAGCTTGGCGAAGAAGTCAGGATCTTCTTTGGTGATCGCGTCGGCCCAGCGCTCGTTGTTATCAATCAGATCTTGTAATTCGTTCATGCAATGAAGCCTCGGTAATGATGCGCTGCTTTGACAGTCGACCGTCCGTCGAGGTCACGCGCGTGATGCAGATACCTGCCTGATGCGTTTATTCGGCGCTCCATGCCAGTGGAATTCTCTCATGCCCAGTGGGTCCACCCTAGTAAGGCCCACAGTATGAGGAAATGCCATGAATGATTCACGACGTCCTTACGATGCGGTGCAACCAGAGCCCATCGATGACAACGAAGACCGCATGGGCTCGATGCAGGAGCTGGACTTCGACGAGGAAGAACCCAGCGCCAAGATCGGCGACGAGCTGCCTGAGAACGAACGCGAACAGCTGATGCCCCGACAGCGCGTACGCGAAGCCGGGATGACCGGCGCTTCGACCGCCGACCATGAATCGACCGATGATGACATGAGCCCCGAAACCCTGATTCGCGAAGATGGCGCCCGGGACGCCCACGAAGCCGGCCAAGGTGATCAGGCCGATTGGGATTTGAGCATTGTCGACGAAGACGACATTGGCGGTGGCAACGGGCTGGATGAAGCGGAGATGGCGCAGCGAGAGCCTCTCGACAGGAAGCGTTGATCGACTTTGCCAGAAAGTACGCCATCGCGGGCAAGCCCGCTCCCACAAGGCTTCGTGTCGTTCTCAATTATTGTGAACAACAAATACTCTGTGGGAGCGGGCTTGCCCGCGATGATTTCAACGCTCAATCCACCAAGGTGCAGGCCATGACCACCGCATCTTCGCGCCCACCCACTGCCGGGTAGTAATCCCGGCGCCGGCCGATTTCGTTGAATCCATACCGCTCATACAACTTGAACGCCGCGGTATTGCTGTCGCGCACTTCGAGAAAACATTCCCGGGCATCGGCCTTGTAGGCAATCGACATCAGATGCTCCAGCAACGTCAGGCCCAGCCCACGCCCCTGGTTTTCCGGTTTGACGGTGATGTTTAGCAGGTGCGCCTCATCAAGGATGATCTGCACCACGCCATGCCCGACCTGCTGCTGCCCTTCAAACATCAGCCAGATCTGGTACTTGCCCAGGCCATCGAGAAAAATCCCGCGGGTCCATGGGTGGCTATAGGCGGCGTATTCGATTTTCAGTACAGCTTCCAGGTCTGCCTCGGTCATCGGGCGGAACGATACAGCGTCACTCATTCGATTCTTTCCAGCGCGCCATCAGCCGACGCATGGCTTGCCAGACATCAGCCTTACGCTGTGGCTCTTCCATTAATAATTCCAGGCCCGGCAAGGCCCAGACCGACCCCAGGCCTTCGACCTGGAGTTCACGGTTGAAGGATTCGGCGTCCCCTTCCCCGCCAAAACGCACCGCAGGCAGGCCGATCAGCCACAAACAGACGCACGGTGCGTCTTCCAGCCTGGCCGAGAGAAAACCTTGTACGAAATCGCGAGCGGCGTCCGGCCCCTGGTCCATGGTGCCCCGTACCAGCAGCGGCCAGCGCACCGGCTCGCCGACGATCTGCGGACTGTCCGGCAGACCGGCGGCACGCAGCATGTCCTTGAGCAGCAAATACGCGGGATCGCGGGTCTGGAACGCTCCGCCTGTGGGTAACTCCACTAGCAGCAGGCAACGACCCGCGCGCAGCAATTGCAGGGCGAAACGCGGGGGCGGCACAGGTGCAGGCTTGGCAACTGGCGCCTCTTCGAGCTCTTCCACCGGTTTGGCCCCGGTGCGCGTGCTCGCCAATGATGGCCGCGGCACCTCGACTTTCACTCGTTCGGCCGGTTTGACCGCCGGTTCAACAGGCGCTTGAGCCGCAGGTGCAGGCGTTACCGGCGCGACGACCAACGGCTCAAGCGGCTCCAGCAATTCGGGCCGCGACGGCGCAGCAAAAGGTAATTCGGTGCGCGGCAGCCAGTTGACCACCTGCATGGCGGTCAAATAGGCGCGGCGACGGGACTCGATAAGCAAAGGTCGGCCACTTGTGGATAACTAAAGTGCGGTGATTCTACCGCCCTTCGCTCAAGATCGCCTGCTGTTGATCGATAAGAAAAGCGACACTCCGTCCCGAGAGTGAATCGCATCGCCCCTGATGCAGTACAATCGCGGCTTTTAATCGCCAACCAGCCGGCCATTCCGATGATCGAACCCAAGCGCGTCTTGCGCGCCCTCGCTGAACACTGGGCACTTCTGGAGCCACTGTGCGAGCACTTCGACCAAGGCACATTGAGCCTCAACGAATTGCGTTCACAGTTGGCCGCCCAGCAACTCGACAGTACGCCGCAGGACATCACCAGCCTGCTGGACGTGTGGATTCGCCTCGACATTCTGGTTCCCGTGGCAAAAAGCCCGAACCGCTTCGAGCTCAACGCGCAGATCCACGACTTCCTCGCTTACCTGCGCCGTGAACACCGTTTGGGCCTGTGCCTGGAAATCGAAGCTTATCTGCGCCACCTTGAGCGCCTGGCCGGTTACATCCAGGACGCCTTCGATATCCGCGACGGCAATGATCTGGCGCGCCAACTGCGTTTGCTCGACATGCGCGTTCGCGACGTATTGAAGAAGCTCGACAACGACGAACAGGCCTTGGTGGCCGTGGCCGAACGTGCCAAGACCAGCGATCGGCAGATCCCGCTGCGTCAGCGTTACGCTGAAGTGCTGGCGACTTGGGACGAATACGTCGAGCCGATGATTGATCTGGTCAACGCCGACGGGGCCTTCGAGCAAGGTGTGCGCAAGGTCGAAACCGTGCTGCTGAAGATGCTCAGCGAACAGCAACGCCTCGGTCACCTGGTCGATGACGACATGCTGCTGCGCACCCACGCGCGCATCCTGGAAATGCAGACCAGCGCCCAGCTCACCCTGCGTCACGCCCGCGAACTGCTGCTGCCGCTACGTGAAGAAGCGCGCCGCCACAACGCCGTGACCCGTGGCGCGGCGCTGGCCTTGTCGATGATCCGGCGCAAGGGCATCGACGCCGTGCCCCAAGCGGCCATGCCGATGTTCACCCGCCCGCAAAGCACCTTCCTCGGCAGCGCCAGTCAGGTCGAGGCTTACGTTTACGCCTTGGCCCGTTTCGAACCGAAACCGGCGCGCTTCCCCAAGGCACACAAAACCCACAAGGGTGGCGATACCCCGCGCGCACCACGTACGGTTCGCGAAATGCTTGAGCGCTGCGAAGACGCCCTGCCGATGCCGGACTTGATGACCTGGCTGCTGGAGCAGGAACCGGACGGCGCCACCGACGAATTGCTGTACTGGTTCTCGCGCCTGTCCCGGGAAAAACGCTTCACGCGCAAGCGCCTGGATCGTCGCGACTACTTCACACACGAGCATCAGGTCAGCCTGCGCTCCTTCGCCCTGCTCTCGGCTGGCCCTGATGCCACCGAGAATTCTGCGAGCATCCCAAATGCATCTTGATCTATCCGAACTGTCTCAGCTGGCGCCGATCTTTCGCGAGCTGTTCAAGGGTTACCACGTCAGCCGCCGCGATCCGGAGCTGTACGCACAACTGTCGAACTTTCAGGACCAATACCGCACGCTGTTCAAGGCGTTGGGTTTTGAACTGGTCTGCGATACCCGTGGTTTCTACTACTTCGTGCCAGATCTCGCGGCAGCAGCGGTGAACAAGACCGCCCAGCGTCTGGCACTGTTCACCTTCATCCTCGTCGAGCACCTGGCAGACCAGGGCCGCGACCCGATCGCCGTGCTCGACGGCGGCAGCCTGGGCCGAGATGAATTGCCATCGCTGCTGGAGAAATACCGCGATCTGTTCATCCAGGCCGAAGTGCAGACCCAGGATGAGCTGGAAGAAAAAATCATGCGCCGAATGACCCAGCTCGGTTTCGCCAGCGAAGAAAACGGTGTCTACCGCTTCCTGCCGCCGATGCACCGTTTCCTCGACGTCTGCCTCTCCGTGCAGCAGGACCGCGATTTGGCTGCCAGTTTGCATAGCGTATTGCCGCTGCCGGTTCCGGTGCTGATCGACGAAGACAGCGAAAAACTGCTGCAGACCGACGACCCGCTGGATCTTAGTGAGTTCGAAGGCGAAAGCGAAGAAGACGCCTTGGCCCGCGCCATCGCCGAAGAACAGGAGCTCGACGCATGAGCAAGGAACGCTACGGCATCCGCCGCTTTGCCCTTTTGAACACTGCCGGTTACAGCCTCGGCCTGTTCCCGCTGGAAGAGCCGCTGTCGGTCTACGGCGCGAACAACCTCGGTAAATCCGCCTCGATCAACGCCTTGCAGTTCCCGATCCTGGCGCGCATGTCGGACATGAGTTTCGGCAAGTACAGCCTGGAACAATCCCGGCGTTTCTATTTCGCTTCGGACACCAGTTACATCCTCGTGGAAGTCTCGCTGCCCCACGGTCCACACGTGATCGGCGTGGTGGGTCGCGGCCCCGGCGGCGGTTTCGGTCACCAGTTCTTTGCTTATGCGGGCAAGCTCGACCTGGCTCACTACCAGAAAAACGACACTTGCCTGCGCCAGAAAGAACTGTTCACCAACCTTGAGCGCGAAGGCCTGAAAGCCTACGAGCTGAAGCCGGACGAACTGCGCCGCTTGTTGGTCGGCGGTCATACCTCGATCCCGCTGGACCTGACGCTAATACCATTGCGCTCCACCAGCGAACAGAGCCTGAAGACGTTCCGCGCGCTGTTCATCAACTTGCTGCACATGCGCGAAATCACCGCCGCCAAGCTCAAGCAGCTATTCCTTGATGCTTTCGAACACAGCCTGCGTTCCGGCAGCGTGGACTACATCGCCGCGTGCGAAGAAGCCTTCCGCGATGTGCGACGCATGGAGCAGGACTACAACTCCCTCGTCGCCGCCGGTCCGCTGGTCGAAGCGCTGGCCAATGGCGTGAAGCAACGCGACATCCTGCGCGGCAAGCTGCACCGAATCTCACCACTGCTTGATTCGTTACTGGGCACCTGGTCCGACTACGCCAGTGCGCGCAAGGAAGAACTGACCATTCAGGCCGAGCATTACCGCAACGAGCAGGACGCCCTGCAAAACGACCAGCGCGGCGGCACTCAGGAACTGATGCGCCTGGAGCGGGAAATCTCCGGCATCCAGCGCTGGCTTGGCGAGTTGTCGGTTCTCAAGCATCGCTTTGCCTTGGTCGATGACGTCAAAGTGCTGGAGCAACAGCTGCTGGCGGCCAAGGACGCACACGATGAACTGGCCGGTGCACTGGCACAGTCCCGTCAGTTCAGTGCCGAGGATCTGGAAGAGCGTCTGCGGGATCTGGAAAAACGCCTGAAGTCGGTCAAGCAACAGCTCGATCACGCCGACAACAATAGCTATGCCCGCTTGCGCGAAGAATTCTCGCAACAGGACGTCGAGCGCCTGATGCGTCTGTTCAACAGCGCACTGTTCAGCCTGCCGCTCGGCGAGCACGGCATCACCCTCGACGAGAATGGCGACTGGGTGAAATCCGTGGAACTGATCCTCGACGGCTTCAAGGGTGAGCGTTTCGAAGTGCCGGGGTTGTCCATCGACATCTCGCACATCGAGCCACCGGCTCTGCAAGCACTGGCGGATCGTGCGGCACTGCGCGACCAGAAAGAGCGCCTGGAAAAAGAACTCAAGCAACTGAAAACCCAGCAAGCCGTGGCCGCCGACCGCGCCGCGAGCAAGACCCAGACCGAAGCGTTATATCAGCAAGTGCTGGATGCGCAGAAGGCACTGGAAGATTTCCGACGCGCGCAAACCCTGAGCGCCGAAGAAGGCGACAAGCTGGAGCAACTGGCGCAGATGGAAGCCGCGCAGGACGAGCTGAAGCGCTCCAGCGACGCCTTCACCGAGCGCGTTCAACAGCTGTCGGCCAAGTTGCAACTGGTCGGCCGCCAGATCGGCGACATGGAAGCCAAGCAACGCACCCTCGACGACGCCCTGCGCCGCCGTCAGTTGTTGCCGGCGGACCTGCCGTTCGGCACACCGTTCATGGACCCGATCGACGATTCCATGGACAACCTATTGCCGCTGCTCAACGACTATCAGGACAGCTGGCAAGGCCTGTTGCGCGCCGACGGGCAGATCGAGGCCTTGTACGCGCAAGTGCGTTTGAAGGGCGTGGCCAAATTCGACAGCGAAGACGATATGGAGCGTCGTCTGTCACTGCTGATCAACGCTTACGCGCACCGCACCGACGAAGCGTTGACGTTGGGCAAGGCCCGTCGTGCAGCCGTTACCGACATCGCCCGCACATTGCGTAACATCCGCAGCGACTACGACAGCCTCGAACACCAATTGGCGCTGTTCAACCGCGAGATCAACAAGCGTCAGGTCTCCAACCTGCAGAGTTTCCGCATCGTGCTCGCGCCGAACAAGGAAGCCCTCAAGCACATCGACCAGATCATCCACAGCGCGGGTCAGTACGAGGAAGGCGAAACCCTGTCGGTGTTCGACCTGAGCCAGAGTGCGGAACAGGACAACAAGAACGAAGAGGCCAAGGAATACCTGGCGCGGTTGGTGGCGGCGAACCACAACCAGCTCGGCCTCAAGGACTTGTTCGAACTGGCATTCGAGATCACCAAGGTCAATGGACAACCGGTGATCCACACCGATATCGACGGTGCTGCCTCCAACGGCACCACCATGACCATCAAAGCGCTGACCAACATGTACTTGTTGCTGCACTTGATGGACCGCGACCTGGCCGGTCGTGTGCGCTTGCCGTACTACCTCGACGAAGCTGCGGACATCGATGAGAAAAACCAGGCTGCCTTGCTGGAAACCAGCCTGCAACTGGGCTTCGTGCCGATCCTGGCAAGTGTGAAACCGCAGGTCTGCGCCAGTGTCGCCATCGACCTGGAAGGCGGCAGCGGCCCGGCAGGGATCTACATCGATGAGGCGGACTGGAAGTACATCCGCCGGCACGACCAGGTGAAGGCGACGGTCATCGAACAGGCAGACGAACCGGAGCTGGATGCGGTTTGATTCTGTTTAGTTGAGGCAAAAAAGGCCGCGATCCAATGGATCGCGGCCTTTTTCATTTCTGCTTGAGCTTACTTGCCGAGGGAAATTTTCGGCGCCCAGGTCAGCCATTCCTCTTCAAACTTGTCGAACAGCGGGAACGTCTGCTCCGGTCGCGCGACACTGCCCATGCGCTCGCCATCCGGCGTGGCAAACGCAACGCCACCCTGAATCATGGTTTCCAGCGATTCGGTCCGCACCGTCGCGCCTTTGAACAGACCTACGTCAAAGTCAAAGCCGCTGGTGTTCCAGAAACGCGTGCCGCTGCGTACCAATGGCGCATACTTCGGCTCGATTAGGATGTGAATCAGCACTCGATCAGCGGTCTGACCCAGCTCATATCCAGTCACCTTGCCTACCGTTATTTCGCGATAGGTCACCGGCACACCCGGTTTCAGAGACCCACGGCGAGCAGCGCTCAACACCAGGCTCAACCCGGCTTCTTGCTTAGCCGTCTCCGGTGCGCTGGCCAGCGCCACGAAGTTTTTCTGCGGCCCCAGATTCTTCGCGGCTGGCTGCACCTCAATGTATTGCCCGGTGACCAAAGTTTCCAGGTTTGAGGTCTTGATCAGCCCCAGTTCAGGCTTGACCACCCAGAATTCGCTGCCGACCCGCGCAATTCTCTCAGGCACCTCAGTGATGCGGGCCGTCAACAACACTGACTGCAAATCACTACTGAGGTCGACGCCTTCAATCTTGCCGACATCCAGACCTTTGAAACGAACCGGCGTACCTGCGCGCAAACCATCGGCGCGGTCGACTTTGATCGTGATCACCAAGCCCTTTTGCGTGGCGTCTTCATGACTGGGAAACAAACGGAATCGTGGAATCCGCTTCTGTAGCGGCGCCTTGGCTTCTGGTGTTTCGAAAGCAATGCCTCCGGCCATCAAGCTTTGCAGCGACTCGCTTTTGACTTGAATGCCGCCTGTCAGTCCGCCTGTCAGCGTGATACCGCTAGCGTTCCAGAACCGCGTCGAAGCGTTGACCAGGTTTTCGTATTCCTTCTCGATATGGACACCGATCACCAACTGGTTTCGCTTGCGTGAAAACTGATAACTCTGAACCGAGCCGACCTTGACCTGCTTGTAGAGAATCGGGCTGCCAACCTCAAGCGATCCGAGGTTATCGGTGAACAACACCAGGTGCAGCCCCGGCGAACGCAGGTCCAGCGGCGGCGCCTTGGGGCGTGCGACGAACTCGCGTTGCGGCGCCGCTCCTTTATCTCCAGGGCGGACGGCGATGTAGTTACCTTTGACCAACGCCTCCAGACCCGTAATACCCGCGAGAGAAATTGACGGCTTGACCACCCAGAATTGAGTGCCATCGACCAGGTAATCTTCGGCCAATGGGTCCAGCGTCAATTCGGCACTGGCGGCGGTCAGGTCTGCATCAACCTTGAGCGCCTTGAGCGTACCGACCTGAATGCCCTTGTACATGACTGGCGTGCGGCCGGCTTGCAAGCCTTCGAAGTCACTGAGTTTGACCTTGACCTTGATCCCGGCCGCAGCCGCATCGAAGTCTTCGTAGAGACGGAACGGCAGGCTCGGATCTGTTGGCGGGCTGTCCTTGCGGTTCTCCGGAGTGGCGAACGCAATACCGCCGGCAACGATGCTGGCCAGAGATTCGCTGCGCACTTTCACGCCCGACAGGTTGGCGTCGATGCTGATGCCGCTGGCGTTCCAGAAACGAGTGTGTTTGCGCACCAGTTTGGCGTAGGTCGGCTCGATGAATACTTTAAGCTCGACTGTGCTTTGGTCTTCGGAGAGCAAATAGCTTTTGATCTGCCCGACCTTGATTTGCTTGTAGAACACCGGGCTGCCACGGTTCAGAGAGCCCAGGCGATCAGCTTTGATTGTCAGGTGCAGGCCAGGCTGGGCGTCCGACAACGGTGGCTCTTCGGCCAGCGCCTTGAACTTACGGGTGGGCTCGCCTTCGCCCGGGCTGATCGCCACATAGTTCCCCGAGACCAGTGTTTCCAGGCCGGTGATACCGGCCAGGGTAACGCTCGGTTTCACCAGCCAGAAGCGTGTGCTGGTGCGCAGGTATTGCTCCACGTCCTTGTTCATCTCGACAGTGGCAATCACACCTTTGGAAGTGCCTTCGTCATCGAGTTTGAGCGTCTTCACCTTGCCGACCGGCATGCCTTTGTAGACGACTTCGGTCTTGTTGGCTTGAATGCCTTCGCCACTTTCGAAACGGACCTGAACTTCGATGCCCGTCTCGTTATAGGCACGCCACCCGAGCCAGCCACCGATGATCAAGGCAATCAGAGGTAACACCCAAATGGCTGACCAGTTCGAGGCCGGTCGGGTTTTCGCTGTAGGCAAATCAGTCATGGTCGTCGTCCGACTCCGTGTTATCCCAAATCAGTCGGGGATCGAAAGTTACTGCGGCAAGCATTGTCAGAATCACCACACTGGCAAAGGCGATGGCGCCAAGATCAGCTTCGATACTGGCGAGCCGTCCAAAATTCACGAGCGCCACGAGGATGGCGATCACAAAGATATCGAGCATGGACCAGCGGCCAATGAACTCGATAAAGCGGTACATCCATATGCGCTGCCGGGCCGAGAGTGGCTGGCGACGCTGCACGGAATACAGCAGCAGCGCGATACCCACGAGTTTGAACGTGGGCACCATGATGCTGGCGATAAAGACTACAGCGGCAATTGGAATCATGCCGTGCTGAACCAGCTGGATCACGCCCGTCATGATGGTGCTGGGATCACCCTTGCCCAGGGAGCTCACGGTCATGATCGGCAACACATTGGCCGGTATATAAAGAATGGCGGCGGTGATCAGCAATGCCCAGGTCCGCACCAGACTGTTCGGTCGACGCGCATGAACCAACGCCCCGCAACGAGTGCAGACCTGTTCATCGGTCTCAGCTTCCTGCTTGTTCAATTCATGGCATTCCGCGCAAATCAGAATGCCTGCATCAATCGCCCGCATGGGCATCCTCTCCTGATAAAGCCTGCCAGATCTGGTGGGGCGACATCACGACTTCCAACCAGACCTGGACCAATAACAAACCAACGAAGCATGCCAAACCGAAACCGATGTTCATGGCTGCCATATCTGCCAGCTTGACGATCGCTACCAGCACGCCCATGAGGTAAACCTCAAGCATTCCCCAATCTCTTAGATGGTGATAAATGCGATAGAGCAGCAAACCGTAACTGCGCCCGATATCAAGACGAATAGTCAGCAAGACAGCCAGCTGACAGAGCAGTTTGAGTAACGGGATAGCCATGCTGCACAGGAACACAATCACCGAAACGCTCTGCATGCCCGTATTGAATAGGCTCACAACGCCGCTCCAGACAGTGTCTTGCGATGACTGCCCGAGTAGATTGAGCTGCATGATCGGTAAAAAGTTCGCAGGGACATACAACAACAACGCAGCGATGACTAAGGCGAGGCTGCGCTGCACGACATTGTGTCGATGGGCGTAGAGTTCGTAACCGCAGCGCGGACACAGGGCTTTCTCGCCATGGGCGAGTACAGGTTTGCGCATCAGCAAGTCGCACTCATGACACGCCACCAAATCGTCCAGCGGTAATTCTGACAGCCTGGAGGCGTCAAGCGGATCTGGCATAAGGGCTCTGACTCTGAAAAAGTTGGGCTTATTCTAGTGCCCTGAGTCAAAAATAACTGTGCAATTTGTGCAAGGGAAGGCGATGTATTCCTGCGGACAAAACAAAACCCCAACTGCTTTCGCAATTGGGGTTTCGGAATTTAATCTTGACGATGACCTACTCTCACATGGGGAAACCCCACACTACCATCGGCGATGCATCGTTTCACTGCTGAGTTCGGGATGGGATCAGGTGGTTCCAATGCTCTATGGTCGTCAAGAAATTCGGGTACTGAGTCGCGACCAGATGGCCTCGCTTCAGCAAATTGGGTATGTGACAGCTTTCGGTGTTTTGTAAGCGTCGAACTTTCGGTTCGTTTCGTCTTCACACACCGCAATCTGGTCTCGTTCGTCTTTTCAACGAGGAGGATCAAATTGCTTGGGTGTTATATGGTCAAGCCTCACGGGCAATTAGTATTGGTTAGCTCAACGCCTCACAGCGCTTACACACCCAACCTATCAACGTCGTAGTCTTCGACGGCCCTTCAGGGGACTCAAGGTCCCAGTGAGATCTCATCTTGAGGCTAGTTTCCCGCTTAGATGCTTTCAGCGGTTATCTATTCCGAACATAGCTACCCGGCAATGCCACTGGCGTGACAACCGGAACACCAGAGGTTCGTCCACTCCGGTCCTCTCGTACTAGGAGCAGCCCCTCTCAAATCTCAAACGTCCACGGCAGATAGGGACCGAACTGTCTCACGACGTTCTAAACCCAGCTCGCGTACCACTTTAAATGGCGAACAGCCATACCCTTGGGACCGGCTTCAGCCCCAGGATGTGATGAGCCGACATCGAGGTGCCAAACACCGCCGTCGATATGAACTCTTGGGCGGTATCAGCCTGTTATCCCCGGAGTACCTTTTATCCGTTGAGCGATGGCCCTTCCATACAGAACCACCGGATCACTAAGACCTACTTTCGTACCTGCTCGACGTGTCTGTCTCGCAGTCAAGCGCGCTTTTGCCTTTATACTCTACGACCGATTTCCGACCGGTCTGAGCGCACCTTCGTACTCCTCCGTTACTCTTTAGGAGGAGACCGCCCCAGTCAAACTACCCACCATACACTGTCCTCGATCCGGATAACGGACCTGAGTTAGAACCTCAAAGTTGCCAGGGTGGTATTTCAAGGATGGCTCCACGCGAACTGGCGTCCACGCTTCAAAGCCTCCCACCTATCCTACACAAGCAAATTCAAAGTCCAGTGCAAAGCTATAGTAAAGGTTCACGGGGTCTTTCCGTCTAGCCGCGGATACACTGCATCTTCACAGCGATTTCAATTTCACTGAGTCTCGGGTGGAGACAGCGCCGCCATCGTTACGCCATTCGTGCAGGTCGGAACTTACCCGACAAGGAATTTCGCTACCTTAGGACCGTTATAGTTACGGCCGCCGTTTACCGGGGCTTCGATCAAGAGCTTCGCGTTAGCTAACCCCATCAATTAACCTTCCGGCACCGGGCAGGCGTCACACCCTATACGTCCACTTTCGTGTTTGCAGAGTGCTGTGTTTTTAATAAACAGTCGCAGCGGCCTGGTATCTTCGACCGGCGTGGGCTTACGCAGTAAATGCTTCACCCTCACCGGCGCACCTTCTCCCGAAGTTACGGTGCCATTTTGCCTAGTTCCTTCACCCGAGTTCTCTCAAGCGCCTTGGTATTCTCTACCCAACCACCTGTGTCGGTTTGGGGTACGGTTCCTGGTTACCTGAAGCTTAGAAGCTTTTCTTGGAAGCATGGCATCAACCACTTCGTCACCCAAAGGGTAACTCGTCATCAGCTCTCGGCCTTAGAATCCCGGATTTACCTAAGATTCCAGCCTACCACCTTAAACTTGGACAACCAACGCCAAGCTGGCCTAGCCTTCTCCGTCCCTCCATCGCAATAACCAGAAGTACAGGAATATTAACCTGTTTTCCATCGACTACGCTTTTCAGCCTCGCCTTAGGGACCGACTAACCCTGCGTCGATTAACGTTGCGCAGGAAACCTTGGTCTTTCGGCGTGGGTGTTTTTCACACCCATTGTCGTTACTCATGTCAGCATTCGCACTTCTGATACCTCCAGCAAGCTTCTCAACTCACCTTCACAGGCTTACAGAACGCTCCTCTACCGCATCACCTAAGTGATACCCGTAGCTTCGGTGTATGGTTTGAGCCCCGTTACATCTTCCGCGCAGGCCGACTCGACTAGTGAGCTATTACGCTTTCTTTAAAGGGTGGCTGCTTCTAAGCCAACCTCCTAGCTGTCTAAGCCTTCCCACATCGTTTCCCACTTAACCATAACTTTGGGACCTTAGCTGACGGTCTGGGTTGTTTCCCTTTTCACGACGGACGTTAGCACCCGCCGTGTGTCTCCCATGCTCGGCACTTGTAGGTATTCGGAGTTTGCATCGGTTTGGTAAGTCGGGATGACCCCCTAGCCGAAACAGTGCTCTACCCCCTACAGTGATACATGAGGCGCTACCTAAATAGCTTTCGAGGAGAACCAGCTATCTCCGAGCTTGATTAGCCTTTCACTCCGATCCACAGGTCATCCGCTAACTTTTCAACGGTAGTCGGTTCGGTCCTCCAGTCAGTGTTACCTAACCTTCAACCTGCCCATGGATAGATCGCCCGGTTTCGGGTCTATTCCCAGCGACTAGACGCCCTATTAAGACTCGCTTTCGCTACGCCTCCCCTATTCGGTTAAGCTCGCCACTGAAAATAAGTCGCTGACCCATTATACAAAAGGTACGCAGTCACCCAACAAAGTGGGCTCCCACTGCTTGTACGCATACGGTTTCAGGATCTATTTCACTCCCCTCTCCGGGGTTCTTTTCGCCTTTCCCTCACGGTACTAGTTCACTATCGGTCAGTCAGTAGTATTTAGCCTTGGAGGATGGTCCCCCCATATTCAGACAAAGTTTCTCGTGCTCCGTCCTACTCGATTTCATGACTAAGAGATTTTCGCGTACAGGGCTATCACCCACTATGGCCGCACTTTCCAGAGCGTTCCGCTAATCTCAAAGCCACTTAAGGGCTAGTCCCCGTTCGCTCGCCACTACTAAGGGAATCTCGGTTGATTTCTTTTCCTCAGGGTACTTAGATGTTTCAGTTCCCCTGGTTCGCCTCTTGCACCTATGTATTCAGTACAAGATAACCATCTTATGATGGCTGGGTTCCCCCATTCAGACATCTCCGGATCAAAGTCTGTTTGCCGACTCCCCGAAGCTTTTCGCAGGCTACCACGTCTTTCATCGCCTCTGACTGCCAAGGCATCCACCGTATGCGCTTCTTCACTTGACCATATAACCCCAAGCAATCTGGTTATACTGTGAAGACGACATTCGCCGAAAATTCGAATTTCTCAACTAAGAGAACTCACAAATTTTACCTTAGCCTGATCCGTTACCAGTGAAAGTAACGTCCAGTCTATCTTTCTATCACATACCCAAATTTTTAAAGAACGAACTAGTCAAAGACTAGAAATCAACATTCATCATCACAGCGATGGAATGCTCATTTCTAAGCTTTCTTACTAACAGAAGCAGTAGTGGTGGAGCCAAACGGGATCGAACCGTTGACCTCCTGCGTGCAAGGCAGGCGCTCTCCCAGCTGAGCTATGGCCCCGTATT
>NZ_CP159258.1:4772500-5040000 GCF_040438925.1 Pseudomonas sp. MYb327 | reverse complement strand
GACGAGTTACCCTTTGGGTGACGAAGTGGTTGATGCCATGCTTCCAAGAAAAGCTTCTAAGCTTCAGGTAACCAGGAACCGTACCCCAAACCGACACAGGTGGTTGGGTAGAGAATACCAAGGCGCTTGAGAGAACTCGGGTGAAGGAACTAGGCAAAATGGCACCGTAACTTCGGGAGAAGGTGCGCCGGTGAGGGTGAAGCATTTACTGCGTAAGCCCACGCCGGTCGAAGATACCAGGCCGCTGCGACTGTTTATTAAAAACACAGCACTCTGCAAACACGAAAGTGGACGTATAGGGTGTGACGCCTGCCCGGTGCCGGAAGGTTAATTGATGGGGTTAGCTAACGCGAAGCTCTTGATCGAAGCCCCGGTAAACGGCGGCCGTAACTATAACGGTCCTAAGGTAGCGAAATTCCTTGTCGGGTAAGTTCCGACCTGCACGAATGGCGTAACGATGGCGGCGCTGTCTCCACCCGAGACTCAGTGAAATTGAAATCGCTGTGAAGATGCAGTGTATCCGCGGCTAGACGGAAAGACCCCGTGAACCTTTACTATAGCTTTGCACTGGACTTTGAATTTGCTTGTGTAGGATAGGTGGGAGGCTTTGAAGCGTGGACGCCAGTTCGCGTGGAGCCATCCTTGAAATACCACCCTGGCAACTTTGAGGTTCTAACTCAGGTCCGTTATCCGGATCGAGGACAGTGTATGGTGGGTAGTTTGACTGGGGCGGTCTCCTCCTAAAGAGTAACGGAGGAGTACGAAGGTGCGCTCAGACCGGTCGGAAATCGGTCGTAGAGTATAAAGGCAAAAGCGCGCTTGACTGCGAGACAGACACGTCGAGCAGGTACGAAAGTAGGTCTTAGTGATCCGGTGGTTCTGTATGGAAGGGCCATCGCTCAACGGATAAAAGGTACTCCGGGGATAACAGGCTGATACCGCCCAAGAGTTCATATCGACGGCGGTGTTTGGCACCTCGATGTCGGCTCATCACATCCTGGGGCTGAAGCCGGTCCCAAGGGTATGGCTGTTCGCCATTTAAAGTGGTACGCGAGCTGGGTTTAGAACGTCGTGAGACAGTTCGGTCCCTATCTGCCGTGGACGTTTGAGATTTGAGAGGGGCTGCTCCTAGTACGAGAGGACCGGAGTGGACGAACCTCTGGTGTTCCGGTTGTCACGCCAGTGGCATTGCCGGGTAGCTATGTTCGGAATAGATAACCGCTGAAAGCATCTAAGCGGGAAACTAGCCTCAAGATGAGATCTCACTGGGACCTTGAGTCCCCTGAAGGGCCGTCGAAGACTACGACGTTGATAGGTTGGGTGTGTAAGCGCTGTGAGGCGTTGAGCTAACCAATACTAATTGCCCGTGAGGCTTGACCATATAACACCCAAGCAATTTGATCCTCCTCGTTGAAATGACGAACGAGACCAGATTGCGGTGTGTGAAGACGAAACGAACCGAAAGTTCGACGCTTACAAAATACCGACCGCTGTCACATACCCAATTTGCTGAAGCGAGGCCATTTGGTCACGACTCAGTACCCGAATTTCTTGACGACCATAGAGCATTGGAACCACCTGATCCCATCCCGAACTCAGCAGTGAAACGATGCATCGCCGATGGTAGTGTGGGGTTTCCCCATGTGAGAGTAGGTCATCGTCAAGATTAAATTCCGAAACCCCAATTGCGAAAGCAGTTGGGGTTTTGTCTTTAGAGTAGAAGCATCAAGAATTCGCTGGCACGTCGCTACAGACGGTCCGGCAAACAGAATTTCTTGACGACCATAGAGCATTGGAACCACCTGATCCCATCCCGAACTCAGAAGTGAAACGATGCATCGCCGATGGTAGTGTGGGGTTTCCCCATGTGAGAGTAGGTCATCGTCAAGATTGAATTCCGAAACCCCTGTCTGCGAAAGCTGACAGGGGTTTTGTCGTTCTGCGGATGCCAAATTCCGTACACGTAAAAAGCCAGTCACTGTATTCAGTGACTGGCTTTTTTATGGGCGCGAGTTTACCCGATAGGGGTTAACTCGATGCCTACGCAAACAACTTACGCACATTGCTCATTGCCTCATCGGCGAAGTCCTGAACGAAATCCTTAAACCCCGGTAGCGCTTCGTCATCGCCCCGTGCCGGTTCGGCGATGATGCTCCAAGTGGCAACAGACCTGCCTGAATCAACGTGATGCACTTGCATCGCCGCCCACAGATTCGCCACGCCCAGCGTGTTGCGGGGATTTTTCCGGGTAGCGCGCACCCATCTGTCGAACGTTGGCCAAGGCGTTGGCGTGGCCAATCATCGAGATATCGCCGATGTCCTCTTCGAAGCCGTTGAGGTAGAAACCCAGCACGCCGAACAGCGCGTTGTCGCTGTCGACCCGGCCCAATTGCTGTTGCCAGGCAGCGATGCTGGCCATGGAAAATTCCCGGCGGGTTTCGCGAAAGGACGCGACGTAGGTTTCCCAGGTTGAACACCGCTTGGTCCGGCTGATAACGGCTGGTATGGAAGGCGATAAAACGGGCCAGGAAATCTACCGGCATCAAGTCGAAATTGAGCGCGAGTTCCGGGACCAGGCAGAGCTGGATCGAACCCTTGAGCATCAGCATCAAACGATTTTTGTGCGGCTGGCACACTCCGGTGAAGCTATTGAAACTGATGTTGCCGGGGCGATAGAGATTGACCTGTACACCGCGCTGACGTGCGCGTTCGAGGACTTCGCCATGTCACCGGTGCGGTAAGCGCGCAAGTATTCGCCGTCGGGCATGTTCAAGGTCAAGTAACGTTCAGCGGTTTGCTGTGGATTATTCAGGTAACCCAGGCACACGCCCGGCCCGACGATGTACAACTCACCGACGGTTTGCTCGATCACAGGCTGAAAATCATCATCGAGAATCAGCACCTGCATCGTCGATCAGCAGGTCTGCACTCGCCAATGTCAGCGCTTCGTGCGCGGCCACCCGTGTCAGTGAATGACCGTGTTGTTCAAGTTCCAGCGTCAGATCAGTCAGGGCCTGGCTCCGTCCAACGAGCAGAATGTCGAGACGTCTGCAGGGTATGGCGTACGAACTGCGCCGCTGCCGCGACGACATCCACGCTTCGCAGCGCCACGTCGTAACTAACGCCTTCCTGTTGCAGGCGTTTGGTCAGGGACATGAAATCCCACACCGCAAATACATGGGTTTCCATGAAGCGTTGCAACACCGATATCGAATGTATCTCTGAGAAGAGTGAATGCCTCACTCGAAGCAACTTTCTAGGTGGGATCTTTGAGGTGATTGGAAGGGGTGGAAGTTGGACGGGGTGACGCCGATTCTTCCGTTCCCGTGGCAAGGCTCCTTCCGTAGGTTTCGACCTAAGAGTGAGCGTAATTCAAGGCAGCCGCTATCACCGAGGCGTGGGGACTGGGGAGGATTCAGGGGATGAAAATTTGTAGCGAATTGTTTGCTTTCAAGGGTGCAGCGGGAGAAGCCTCCCTCGCCACAGGCCGATGATTTTACCTGAAGGTTTTTCTGCTCTGGGCTTCAGGGCTCGCGAGGTAGCGCGTAATGACCTCGACCCCGCGATTAAGGTGGTGTTCGAGTAGTTTCACCGAGCCTTCGACGTCCCGTTCCTCGGCAGCCCGTAACAGTGCCCGGTGATCTTCCTGGGACAATTTGCCCAGTCCCATGGCTTCCAGGTTGAAGCGCAGGAAGCGCTCTTCTTCGTTCAAACCGTCTTCTATCAGCTTCAGCAGCCTGTGGTTGCGCGCCTTGTTGTAGAGCGACATATGGAAGAGGCGATTAAGCCGGCCAATCTGGGTGTAGTCTTGCTCCGTTTCCAGTTCGTCGATGTAGCGGGCCGCCCGATCGATATCCGACTGCTCAAGCAAAGGGACAGACAGCCGCAGCGCTTCGGATTCAAGCAGGATCCGCAAGGCGTAGGTTTCCACGGCATCGCCCTGCACCAGTGGCGCGACCACCGCGCCTTTATGGGCAACCACGTTGAGCAATGCCTGGGCTTCGAGCTGGCGCAAGGCCTCGCGCACGGGCATGCGGCTGACGCCGAACAAGTCAGCCAGGTCTTGCTGGCGCACGGCAGTACCGCAGGGAATGCGTCCGTCGAGAATGGCTGAGCGCAAGGTTTCCTCGATCACCGAGCGTGCCAAATGAGCGGGAATCGGCCCGTTGACCTTGATACTGCTGAGGGGACTGGGCTTTTGTGGCACTACTACGCACCCTGATAGGCTGAATTATTTTTTGGATCCAACAGACCCTAGTGACTGACTGCGGGGTTGTCAAACACCCAGCGGAAAGCCTTTCTCTCAGTTTAGCGCGTCATCAATGATCGCACCGTGCCATTGTTTTTTACTGAGCTAACCTACACCATCAACCGACTTTCACCTTACCTACCTTGGATGCCTCGCATTGGCGGTACGTTTCCTGATCCCCCGGATTTCGCGCTGGCTGTGTGGCGCATTGCTGTTGGCCAGCGTGATGCTGGGCGGCTTGCATGCTGATTGGGATTTTTCCCTGATCAGCCGCAGGGCGCAGGCATTGTACGGGCCTTTGGGCGAAGGGCAGCAGCGTATTGATGATTGGCAACGCTTGTTGTCGACCCAGAAGCAGATCGGCGAGCTGGAGCAGCTCAACGTGGTCAATCGGTTCTTCAACAGTCAGGTGCGTTATGTCGAAGACCAGGATCTCTGGCGCCAGGTCGATTATTGGGAAACCCCTATCGAAGCCCTGTGGAAAGGTGCCGGCGACTGTGAAGATTACGCGATCGCCAAGTATTTCAGCCTGCGGCATCTCGGCGTTTCCAGCGACAAGTTGCGGATTACGTACGTCAAGGCCTTGCGCCAGAATCGCGCGCACATGGTGTTGACCTACTACTCGACCCCGGACGCCATACCGTTGGTGCTCGATAGCCTGGTCGACACCATCAAACCGGCTAACCAACGAACGGATCTGCTACCGGTCTACTCTTTCAATGCCGAAGGGATGTGGTTACCGGGTGCCAAGGGCAATCAGAAAGTCGGTGACACCAAGCGTTTGTCCCGTTGGCAGGATGTGCTGAAGAAAATGCAGGCCGAAGGTTTCCCGGTCGAGTCGATTAATTAGGAGCGCGCCCTTAGATGTCTTTGTTCAAACAACTGTTGATCGCTATCTGTCTGTTTCTGATCATCGCCTTCACCGGCAGCTTCATGGTCAGCCTGGAGAGTTCGCGCACCCAGTACGTCAACCAGTTGCGCTCTCACGCCCAGGACGCGGCGACGGCGTTGGCGCTGTCCTTGACACCGAACATCGACGACCCGGCGATGACCGAACTGCTGGTCAGTTCGATTTTCGACAGCGGCTATTACGCGAAAATTCGGGTGGTGGACCTGTCCAACGACAAGACACTGGTCGAACGCAGCGGCATCCCCGCCGATACCAACGTGCCTGAGTGGTTCGTCAAGTTGATCGGCCTGGAGCCGGCCGGTGGCGATGCAATTGTCAGCCGTGGCTGGGAGCAGGCCGCGCGGGTTGAAGTGGTGAGTCACCCGATGTTCGCGTTGGCCAAGTTGTGGCAGAGCGCCTTGGGTAGCCTGGCGTGGTTGCTGATCTGCGGCGTGGTCAGCGCGATCTTGGGCGCACTGTTGCTGCGCCGGCAATTGAAGCCGCTGGATTACATGGTCCAGCAGTCCCATGCCATTGCCCGCCGTGAGTTTCTCAGCCTGCCTGAGCTGCCGCGCACGCCTGAATTGCGTCGTGTGGTGCAGGCCATGAACCAGATGGTCGAAAAGCTCAAGGCGCTGTTTCAGGAGCAGGCCGAACGCAGTGAAAAGCTGCGGGTCGAGTCCTATCAGGACAACCTGACCGGGCTGGCCAACCGACGTTATTTCGAAATGCAATTGAACACACGGGTGAGCAACCCCGAACAGGCCAGTTCAGGTTATTTGCTGTTGTTGCGGGTCAAGGATCTGGCCGGTCTCAATCAGCGTCTGGGCGGACAGCGCACTGATGCGTTGCTTCGTGCGGTCGGCGAGCAGTTGTCCCGCGAGTGCGCCAAATTCCCGGAAACCCTGAACCTGGTCACACGCATTCGTGGCGGTGAATTCGCCGTGCTGGCGCCAGGGTTGGTGCGCGAGGAAGCGTTGCAACTGGCGCAGCAACTCGACAACCGCCTGGCCAGCCTGCACGCGACCGGTGCCACCGACGTTCCCTCGGTAGCAGCCATCGGGCTGGCGCCCTATGTTCATGGTGACGCGCCACAAGCGGTGCTCGGGCTGGCGGATCAGGCCTTGGCGCAGGCTGAAGGCCAGGTGGATTCGAACTGGGTTTGCCTCGATCAAAGCGCCCTGGACCGTGTCGGCGACGATCATCATGCCTGGCACAATCTGCTCGATCAGGCGCTGAATCAACGGCGCTTCCATTTGTTTTTCCAACCGGTCGTGGCGAGTCAGGACACGCAACTGGTGCTGCACTACAAAGTGCTTTCACGCCTGATCGACGATCAGGGCCAAAGCATTCCAGCCGGACACTTCCTGCCGTGGCTGGAGCGGTTCGGCTGGGCGGCGCGCCTGGATCGGCTGATGCTGGAGCTGGTGTTGGAGCAGATGGAAGGCCACGAGGAATCGCTGGCGCTGAACCTGTCGTCGGCAACCCTGGGCGATCCGCTGGCGTTGAATGCGGTTTTCGACACGCTGCGTGCGCATTCCAATCTTGGGCCGCGTCTGACCCTGGAAATCGGCGAAGAACAATTGCCCGAGCAAGCGCAACTCGAACAGCTGACTCGACGTTTGCGTGAGCTCGGGTTCTCGCTGAGCCTGCAACGCTTTGGCGGACGCTTCAGCATGATCGGCAACCTGTCGCGGCTCGGGTTGGCGTACCTGAAAATCGATGGCAGTTACATCCGTGCGATCGATCAGGAAGGGGACAAACGCTTGTTCATCGAAGCCATTCAGCGAGCGGCCCACAGCATCGATTTGCCGCTGATTGCCGAGCGGGTCGAGACGGAAGGCGAGTTGGCGGTGATTCGCGAGATGGGTGTGTACGGGGTTCAGGGGCGGTTGGTGGGTGAGCCGAAGCCTTGGGCGTAGGCGACTGGATTTGAGTCATTTGTGATGGCGCCATCGCAAGCGGGCTCGCTCCCTCAGTTTGATCGGTGGGGCCCACAGGATTTGTGCGCAACACAAAACCCTGTGGGAGCGAGCCTGCTCGCGATAGCGTCAGTGCAGGCGCTGACGAGCCGTAGACTCAGATAAACCCTTCCTCATCATCATCAACCAAATGACTCAACCCGCCCAACGCTTCCCGGGCCTGGCTGCGGTCCATGAGTTTGGCCTGCGCGGGCGCTGGCAAGTCGGTGACGCGAATCACGCCTTTGCTGATCAGCACTTCGATCAAGTCGTCGAGTACCCGGATCATCTCCAGGTCGCTCTGGCGCAGTTGCTTGAGCTGTTTGATTTGCTGCAGTTGCTTGTGGCTCGTGGACATGACTTCGCTGGCAAACCATTCCTGAAGGTCAGGGTGGTCGGCCGGCAGCGTTTCCGTGGATTCGGCGTAGGCTTCGGCTTCCACGCGCATCAGTTGGCCGTCTGTGTTGCGTTGCACGTAGAACATAAACATCCCTCAAAAGTGGACAGCGTCATGCTGTCAGCAGCATAGGTGAAATAAGCCATATGGTTATTCGCTAACGGTATTTAAATTCGCGTTCTTATACCTATAAAGTTAATCCCTGCGTACCTGCCGACCAATCGGCGCGCCGCACGACACGAACCAACACGACATCCGTGAGTTTCTGATCGACGCGCGCGCCTTTGAGCGTGCCGTGCGTGGGAGTGATTTATGTCCGCAGCTTCAACATCGCCAAGCATCGCACCACAATTTTTTGAAATCCGCCCGTTCAGCGGCGCGGTGGGTGCCGAAATCGTCGGCCTCGATTTGTCCCGCCCGATCAATGATCAGGATTTTGCGCGCATTCATCGTGCGCACCTGGATTATCACGTGGTGGTATTCCGCGACCAACGCATTACCCCCGAACAGCAGATCGATTTCAGCCGCCGTTTTGGCGTGCTGCAGATCCATGTGCTCAAGCAGTTCCTGCTGACCGGGCATCCGGAAATTCTCATTGTTTCCAACATCATTGAAAACGGCCAATCCATCGGCCTCGGCGACGCCGGCAAATTCTGGCATTCCGATCTTTCCTACAAAGAACTGCCAAGCCTGGGCTCGATGCTGCACGCCCAGGAACTGCCATCCGAAGGCGGCGACACCCTGTTCGCCGACATGCACAAAGCCTGGGACAACTTGCCCGAGGCATTGCGTAAAGCCGTCGAAGGTCGCTCGGCGGCGCATTCCTACACGGCGCGCTACAGCGAGACCAAATTCGAAGGCAACTGGCGCCCGACCCTGACGCCGGAACAACTGGCGCAAGTCGCCGAAGTCATTCACCCCGTTGTGCGAACCCACCCGGAAAACGGCCGCAAGGCATTGTTCGTCAGCGAGGGCTTTACCACTCGCATCGTCGGATTGCCGGAAGACGAGAGCAAGCAACTGCTCGACGAACTCTACGCCCATAGCGTGTTGCCGCAAAACATCTACCGCCATCAGTGGCAGCCCCATGACCTGGTGTTCTGGGACAACCGTTCGCTGATCCACCTCGCCGCCGGATGCCCAAGCCATCTGCGCCGCAAGTTGTATCGCACCACCATCCAGGGCGACGCGCCATTCTGATTTGTCGGAGATTGATCATGTCCAAACGTCTTCCCTTTGCACCGCTGGCCGCGGCCATCGGCCTGGTTTTCAGCCTGATTGCCGGCAGCCTCGTAGCGCCGACTGTGGCACACGCCGAAGGTGAAATCCGCATCGCCGAACAGTTCGGCATTGTTTACTTGTTGCTCAACGTGGTGCGCGATCAGAACCTGATCGAGAAGTACGGCAAGCAGGAAGGCATCGACATCAAAGTCGACTGGACCCAGCTATCTGGCGGCGCGGCGGTCAACGATGCGTTGCTCTCCGGGTCTATCGACATCGCCGGGGCCGGCGTCGGCCCGCTGCTGACCATCTGGGATCGCACCCACGGCAAGCAGAACGTCAAGGCCGTCGCTTCCCTGGGTAACTTCCCGTACTACCTGGTGAGCAACAATCCGAAGGTCAAAACCATCGCCGACTTCACCGAGAAGGACCGCATCGCGGTGCCGGCGGTGGGTGTGTCGGTGCAGTCGCGCTTCCTTCAATACGCCGCCGCCAAGCAGTGGGGCGACAAGGAATTCAATCGCCTCGACAAGTACACCATTGCCGTTCCGCATCCCGATGCCACGGCGGCGCTGATCGCTGGCGGTACCGAACTGACCGGGCACTTCTCCAACCCGCCGTTCCAGGATCAGGCGCTGGAAAACCCCAACGTTCACGTCGTGCTCAATTCCTATGACGTGCTCGGCCCGAACTCGCCGACGGTGCTGTTTGCCACCGAGAAATTCCGCGATGAAAATCCGAAAACCTACAAAGCCTTCATCGATGCGTTGACCGAAGCCGCGCAGTTTGCGCAGAACGATAAAGGCGCGGCGGCGGACACTTACATCCGCGTCACCAAGGCCAAAATCGACCGCGCGGCGTTGCTGAAAATCATCGACAACCCGCAGTTCGAATTTAGCGTGACACCAAAAAATACCTATCCGCTGGCCGAGTTCCTCTACCGCGTGGGCGCGATCAAAAACAAACCGGATTCGTGGAAGGATTATTTCTTCCAGGACGCCAAGCCGCTGCAAGGGAGCTGATTGAAATGAACGCTCCTTTGCAAGGCCACACGGTCAGCAAACCGGCCACGGCAACCCAAGCGCTGCTGTCGGTCGACAATGTCAGTCTCGAATACCGCACACCGCAGCGTGTGGTGCGAGCCACCCACCAAGTCAGCTTTGAAATCGATCCGGCGGACCGCTTCGTCCTGCTCGGCCCGTCCGGTTGCGGCAAGTCGACCTTGCTCAAGGCTGCCGCCGGATTCATCCAGCCCGTCGAAGGCGAGATCCGCCTGCAAGGTCAGCGCGTCGATGCGCCGGGGCCGGACCGGATTGTGGTGTTCCAGGAGTTCGATCAACTGCCGCCGTGGAAAACCGTCAAACAGAACGTGATGTTTCCACTGCTGGCGTCGAAAACCCTCAAGCGCAAAGAGGCGGAAGAGCGAGCGCTGCAATACCTGGAAAAGGTAGGCCTGGCGGCGTTTGCCGATGCTTATCCGCATACGCTGTCGGGCGGCATGAAAGCGCGTGTTGCGATCGCTCGAGCGCTGGCGATGCAGCCGAAAATCCTGCTCATGGACGAGCCCTTCGCCGCTCTCGACGCACTGACCCGTCGCAAGATGCAGGAAGAACTGCTGCTGCTCTGGGAAGAGGTGCGCTTCACGTTGTTGTTCGTCACCCACTCCATTGAAGAAGCGCTGGTGGTCGGCAATCGGATCCTGTTGCTGTCGCCGCATCCCGGGCGGGTACGGGCGGAAGTCCACAGCCACCAATACGACTTGCACAGCCTCGGTGGCGTAGCGTTCCAGGAATCGGCGCGGCGTATCCATCGGTTGTTGTTTGATGAAGGCCAGTCGCCGGAAACTGAGCGCGAGCTGGATTTCGCCGATATCCGCATCGCTTATTGAGCCAGTTTGAGAGGAGGGCCCGATGAGCCATTTATCATCCCCGCGTGAAGAATTCGAAACCGTTTTGCAACCGCTGACCAGCGTGCCGCTGGAACGCGAACTGCCGCTGGGGCAGCGCCTGTGGCAACAGGGCTGGATTCGTAAAAGCCTGATCCTGATATTGCTCGCGGTACTGTGGGAAGCCGCTTCGCGCTATACAAACAACGACCTTCTGCTGCCGAGTTTCATGCAAACCGCACATGCGTTGTATGACGGCCTGCTCAGCGGCGAGTTGTTGGGCAAGGTGTGGATTTCCCTGGTGGTGCTGATCAAGGGTTACCTGATCGGCATCGTCCTGGCGTTTGCCCTGACCACGTTGGCGGTGTCGACGCAGTTCGGTCGAGATCTGCTGAGCACGCTGACCTCAATGTTCAACCCGCTGCCGGCGATTGCGCTGTTGCCGCTGGCGCTGCTGTGGTTTGGGCTGAGGCAGAACAGTTTGATTTTCGTGCTGGTGCATTCGGTGCTTTGGGCTTTGGCGTTGAACACCTACGCCGGGTTTCTCGGCGTTTCGGAAACCTTGCGCATGGCCGGGCGAAACTATGGCCTCAAGGGTATGCGCTTCGTGCTGTTCATCCTGATTCCGGCGGCGCTGCCGTCGATTCTTGCCGGTCTGAAAATCGGCTGGGCGTTTGCCTGGCGCACGCTGATCGCCGCTGAATTAGTGTTTGGTGCGACCAGCGGCAAAGGTGGCCTGGGTTGGTACATCTTCCAGAATCGCAATGAGCTGTACACCGACAAGGTGTTTGCCGGGTTGGCGGTGGTGATTCTGATCGGGTTGCTGGTGGAGAACCTGGTATTTGATTCATTGGAGCGGGTGACGGTGAAGCGGTGGGGCATGCAACGCTGATCTTTTGATCTGCTAGCATTGCGTCTGAATCAATCCTGATCAGACACGAGTGCTCGCCATGCAACTGCCGGACATGAACCTCTTGGTCGCCCTCGACGCGTTGCTTGATGAGGGCAGTGTGGTGGGGGCGGCGCGGCGGATGAACCTCAGCCCGGCGGCGATGAGCCGGACGCTGACGCGCATTCGCGAGGCCATTGGCGATCCGATTTTGGTGCGTGCCGGCCGAGGGTTGGTGCCCACACCCAAGGCGCTGGAGCTGCGCGAGCAGGTGCGGGAAGTGGTGGAGCAAGCCGCGCAATTGTTTCACTCGGCCCGGGTCGTGGACCTGAGCTGTTTGCGCCGGCGTTTCAGCATTCGCGCCAATGATTTCTTCGTCGGCATCTACGGTGGCAAGCTCTTCGACACCATGGAACGTCAGGCCCCGCATTGTGAATTGCGCTTCGTGCCCGAAGGCGATGGCGATGACGAAGCCTTGCGCGAGGGCCGCATCGATCTGAGCGTCAGCAACAATCGACCGCTGATGCCGGAAGTAAAGGTGCAGAACCTGTTTTCCACCCAGTTTGTCGGACTGGTGCGCGAAGACCATCCGTTGCTCGATGAAGAAATAACCGCCGAGCGTTTTGCCGGGTTTTCCCATATCAGCATGTCCCGTCGCGGCATCGCCCGCGGGCCGATCGATACGGCGCTTAACGCGCTTGGACTGGAACGGCGGGTAGCGGTGATTGCACCGAGTTTCCACGCCGCCATGTTTGCCTTGCCCGATTCCGACCTGATCCTCCCGGTGCCCAAGGAAACGCTATTGAGTGTGCGTCGCCTGGGTTTGAAGTTGCGCTCGTTCACCCTGCCGATCCCGTTGCCGACGATTATGCTGACTCAGGCCTGGCATCCTCGATTCGATAACGATCCTGCCCATCGCTGGCTGCGCGAAACGCTGAAAACCTGCTGTGACGAGACGTGGCTGGCAGCTCAGCCGGTATGAAGATCAAAAAATCGCAGCCTCCGTAGGAGCCGGCTTGCCGGCGATGGCGTTCGGTCTGTTGCATTGAGTCGCCTGCAATCGCTGGCAAGCCCGCTCCTACAAAATCGATTGCTGCACCAGGCGCACTTATAACCTGCTGATAAGTAAATTTTCGTCAGGCCTCGCGCTCAATAGAATGCTTCGGTCTTCAAATCCCGGAGCTTGCAGCAATGACTTCCCTCACGGTCACGGCCCCTGTCGCTGCGGCCAGTCCGGCGGCCGCGGCGCCACCGGTCTTCGGCCCGCGGATCATCATCGGCCTGGTGGGCGTGTTGCTGGCGGTGCTGGTGTCGGGCCTGAACGAAATGGTGACCAAAGTCGCCCTGGCCGATATCCGGGGTGCGTTGGCTATCGGCTATGACGAAGGCACCTGGCTGGTCGCCAGTTACACCGCAACCTCGGTGGCCGCCATGGCTTTCGCGCCGTGGTGCTCGGTGACGTTTTCGCTACGGCGTTTCACTCTCTGCGCCATCAGCGCGTTCACGCTGCTGGGCGTGCTGTGCCCGCTGGCCCCGAACTATGAAAGCCTGTTGGTCCTGCGCACCTTGCAAGGGCTCGCCGGCGGCGCACTGCCGCCGATGCTGATGACCGTCGCCCTGCGTTTTTTGCCGGCCAACGTGAAACTCTATGGGCTGGCCGGCTATACCCTGACCGCTACTTTCGGCCCAGGGCTGGGTACGCCGCTGGCCGGATTGTGGACCGAATATGTCGGCTGGCAGTGGACCTTCTGGCAAGTCGTCGCGCCGTGCCTGATCGCCATGGTCGCCGTGGCTTACGGTATCCCGCAGGACCCGTTGCGTCTGGAGCGTTTCAAGCAGTTCAACTGGCGCGGTTTGCTGTTGGGATTTCCAGCGATCTGCATGCTGGTGATCGGCATTCTGCAGGGCAATCGGCTGGACTGGTTCGAGTCGAACCTGATTTGCGCCTTGCTGGTGGTCGGATCGTTGTTGCTGGTGCTGTTCCTGATCAACGAGTGGTCGCAACCGATTCCGTTTTTCAAGATGCAGATGCTCGGCATTCGCAACCTGTCTTTCGCATTGCTGACCCTGGCCGGGGTGCTGTCGGTGTTGCTGGCGGTGATCATTATTCCGTCCAGTTACCTGGCGCAGGTCCAGGGCTATCGCCCGGTGCAGACCGCGCCACTCACTCTGCTGGCGGCGCTGCCGCAACTGATCGCGCTGCCATTGGTGGCGGCACTGTGCAACTTGCGCTGGGTCGATTGTCGCTGGGTGTTGGGGATCGGCCTGAGCCTGTTGGTGATGTCCTGCCTCGGTGGTTCGCAGCTGACGTCGGCGTGGATTCGCGATGATTTCTACGTTCTGCAAATGCTGCAAATCTTCGGTCAACCGATGGCGGTGCTGCCGCTGTTGATGCTGTCCACCGGCAGCATCCAGCCAATGGATGGGCCGTTCGCGTCGTCGTGGTTCAACACCGTGAAAGGCTTGGCCTCGGTGATCGCCACGGGCGTGCTGGAAACACTGACCACCACGCGGTTGCACTTTCACTCGACGATGTTGGTGGATCGCCTCGGTAACTCACCTTTGGCCGATTCCGACAGCGCAGGTCTCGCTCACCGCTTGCATGAACAGGCGGTGGTGCTGACCGCGTCGGATCTCTATCTGAGCATGGCTGGCGTCGCCGTGGCGATGATCCTGCTGATCTTCTGGATGCCGACGCGGATCTATCCGCCGCGCGCACCGACTTGAATGCTCCACTGAAACTGAAGGTTTTTATGACGACTCAAGCAAAGCAAAAAGTGGCCGTGGGCGTCGCCGTCGTGATCGCGGTGGGCGTGTTTATTTATCTGCTGGGGCCCGGCCTGTTCGGTCAGCGCACGCAACAGAACACCAATGACGCCTATGTCTCGGCGGACTACACGCTGGTGGTGCCGCGCGTTGCCGGGTTCATCAAGGAAGTGCTGGTTGAAGACAACCAGCAGGTCAAGGCCGGACAGTTGCTGGCGCTGATCGACGATCGCGATTTGCGCGCCGCCGCCGAAGCGGCTTCCGCCGAAACGCTGGTGGCCCAGGCGCAATTGCAAAACGCTCGGGCGACCCTTGAACGGCAGGCTTCGGTGATTGCTCAGGCGCAGGCAAGCGTGGTGTCGGCCAAGGCTGAAATGGCCTTCGCCGAACATGAACTAAATCGCTACAACCACTTGGCCGGCGTCGGCGCCGGTACCGTGCAGAACGCTCAGCAGGCGCGCACGCGCATCGACCAGGCCAGTGCGCGATTGGCCAACGTCACCGCGGTGCTGGCGGCGGAGCGCAAGCAGGTGGACATTCTCACGGCCCAGCGTGACGGTGCCGAAGGTGGCCTCAAACGGGCGCAGGCGAAGCTGGAAATCGCCAGTTACGAGCTGTCCTACACACGGATCGTCGCGCCGCAGGACGGCATGGTTGGCGAGCGCGCGGTACGGGTCGGGGCTTACGTCACGCCGGGCAGTAAATTGCTCGCCGTGGTGCCGCTGGCGCAGGCTTATGTCGTGGCCAATTTCCAGGAAACCCAATTGACGAATGTGCATCCGGGGCAGGACGTGACGGTGCGCGTCGACACCTTTGATGGTGCCGAGCTGAACGGGCGGGTTGAGAGCATTGCACCGGCCACAGGCGTGACCTTTGCTTCCGTCAAACCGGATAACGCGACGGGCAACTTCACCAAGGTGGTGCAGCGGATTCCGGTGAAGATTGTGCTGGAACCGGGCCAGCCGTTGGCTGCGCGGTTGCGGGTGGGCATGTCGGTGGAGGCGAGGATTGATACCGCAAGCGCCGGAACCGAACATGAGGTTGCGCAACGATGAGTTTTCCCGCAAAAAAAACCTCCCTGTGGCCAGCAATGGTCATGTTGAGTTTGGTTGCATTGAGCGCTTGCACCGTTGGCCCGGACTTTCACAAACCTGAAGCACAACAAGTCGCCGAGTGGTCGAAACCGTCCAAGGCTGCGACCAGTCAAGCCAGCACTGAAGCGATGAGCGAGCGCTGGTGGGAGGTTTTCAACGACCCGAAACTCTCGGCCCTGACCCAGCGCGCCCTGACCGACAACCTCGACCTGAAACTCGCCAGTAGCCGCTTGCAGCAAAGCCGAGCGGTGCGCCAGGTGATCACCGCCGATCGCTATCCGACCACCGCCGCCACGGGCGGTTACGCCCGTAAACGCAACAGCGGCGATGGCTTGATGGACCCGTCGGGAAATAATGGCAACTCCGCGTTCAACCTTTGGGATGCTGGCTTTTCCGCGTCCTGGGAGCTGGATTTCTGGGGCCGCGTGCGACGCGAAACCGAAGCGGCTGACGCGACTCTGGAAGTCGCTGAAAACGACCGTCGCGGCGTGCTGTTGTCGGTGCTCGCTGAAACCGCCCAAGACTATATTCAGCTTCGCGGTGTACAAAACACCCGCGCCGTCACCGAGCAGAACCTCGACGTCGCCCGCCACAGCCTGAAATTGTCGCAGTTGCGCCTGGCAGACGGTGTCGCTACCGATCTGGATGTCGCCGAAGCCGCCGCGCAAGTCGCGGCCATCGAATCGCGCCTGCCAGCGCTGGAGCAGCGCCAGGCTCAACTGATCAACGCTTTGAGCCTGTTGATGGGGGAACCGCCCCATGCGCTGGCGGCGGAGTTATCCACCGATGCACCAGTGCCGCAAACTCCGCGTCAGGTCGCCATCGGTTTGCCGTCTCAACTGGCTGAGCGCCGCCCGGACATCCGCGAGGCCGAAGCACGCCTGCATGCGGCGACCGCGAGTATTGGTGTGGCCAAGGGTGATTTCTATCCACGGATTACCCTGTCGGGCAATATCGGTTCGCAAGCCATGCAACTGAGCGATTTCGGTTCGTGGGGCTCGCGCGCGTTCGGTATCGGCCCACAATTCAGCCTGCCATTGTTCGATGGCGGCCGTTTGCGCGGCGTGCTGAATTTGCGCGAAGCCCAGCAACAGGAAGCAGCCATCGCCTATCAGCGAATCGTGCTGGGCGCCTGGCATGAAATCGACGATCAACTGAGCGCCTACAACGCCAGCCAACTACGCCGCGACAGCCTCGCCGAAGCCGTGCGGCAGAACCAGATCGCCTTGCAAACCGCGCAACAGCAATACGTTGAGGGCGTGGTGGATTTCGTCAACGTGCTCACCGTGCAAGGCGCGCTGCTGGCGACTCAGGAGCAATGGGTCGAAAGTTCGACTGGAGTGTCTTTGGCGATGGTCGGGTTGTACAAGGCACTCGGCGGCGGATGGGAGTCGGTGTATCCGTTGGCGGCGCAAACGGAGTAAGCGTCTGCGTTCAGGGTTTCGACGATAGATCCGCCATGCCCTTGAGCAATTCGATCGGCAGCGGAAAGACAATCGTCGAACTCTTGTCGCCGGCAATCGAACTCAGCGTTTGCATGTATCGCAACTGCATGGCGCCGGGTTGGCGGCCGAGCATTTCGGCGGCTTGCATGAGTTTTTCCGAGGCCTGCAATTCGCCCTCGGCATGAATCACTTTGGCCCGGCGTTCACGTTCCGCTTCGGCTTGTTTGGCGATGGCACGGATCATCGATTCATTGAGGTCGACGTGCTTGATTTCGACGTTGGCCACCTTGATGCCCCAGGCGTCAGTCTGGGCGTCGAGAACTTGCTGGATATCGATGTTCAGACGTTCGCGTTCGGCCAGCAGTTCATCGAGTTCGTGCTTGCCAAGCACCGCACGCAAGGTGGTTTGCGCCAGTTGGCTGGTGGCCATGAGAAAGTCTTCGACCTGGATGATCGCTTTCTGCGGGTCGAGTACGCGGAAGTACAGCACGGCGTTGACCTTGACCGAGACGTTATCGCGGGTGATCACGTCCTGGGCCGGCACGTCGAGGACCACGGTGCGCAAGTCGACGCGCACCATTTGCTGGACCACCGGAATCAACAGAATCAAACCGGGGCCTTTGACCTGCCAGAAGCGTCCGAGCTGGAACACCACCCCGCGTTCGTATTCGCGCAGGATGCGGAAAGTCGCTCCCGCCAAGACAATCAGCAGGAGTAGCAGCGCGACAAAACCCAGTTGCAGGCCCATGTTCATTCTCCAACCGGAACCGCGTCAGTCGCGGCGACTTCCAGCACTAATCCCTTGCGCGCCACCACCCGCACCCGTTGCCCGATTAGCAGCGGTTTGGCACTCGACACTTGCCAGCGCTCGCCCTGCAAATGCACCCAGCCGTGACAGGCGTCGCCGACCTGCAGTGACAGCACCGGGGTCACGCTGCCGAGCAGCCCGGCATCACCGCTGACCGTGTGGCGGGGTCGGGTTTTCAGGGCGCGGATCAACAGGAATATCAGCAGCAGTGCGCTGATGAGTCCCAGGCCAATCATCAATGGAACGGGCATTTGTGCATTGGTCAGGATGACTGCGCCGATCACGAACATCACGATCCCGCCCAGGCCGATTACACCGTAATTGGGCAGGGCCGCTTCGGCGATCAGGAAGGCGATGCCGAAGGTGATCAGCCACAGGCCAATCGGATCGGATGTCGGCAGTCCAGCGGTGTCCGCGGCGAAGGCGGATCCGCTCAACGCCAGCAGCAATGCAATGGCGCAACAACGAGTGTTCACGTGACCCTCCGGGAGAGTCGCAGGGCGGTTCTGTATACAGTCTAGTTGAGCGGTGGGTTGTATGAATTTTGCTCAGTTGTCGATGTGTCCGATGGGCGGATTTCCCGCCGGATCAGCCCGGCGGGCCTAGACTTTGAGTACGTGAAAAAGCGTCAACCATCGTCCGCCAGAGGCTGTCGCGGACACCGAGGTGCATCATGCGTATGGCAAGAACCGTGCAGAGAAGCCTGGACCGGGCTCAATGCGAATATGACATCGTCACCCACCCACATTCGGCCAGCAGCCTCGAAACGGCGCGGGTCGCGGGCATTCCTGCCGAACGGGTGGCCAAATCGGTCATCCTCGACGACCACCATGGTCATTACCTGATGGCCTTGCTGCCCGCCAGTCGTCACCTGGACTTGAGCAAAGTGCGCACCAGCGGCGAATGGCAAGTTTCCCGGGAAAGCCATCTGCCGCATCTGTTTGATGATTGTGAACGCGGCGCCGTACCTGCCCTGGGTGAGGCTTATGGGCTCGACGTGGTCATCGACCCGCTACTGACCCGGCAGAAAGACATCTACCTGGAAGCCGGCAATCACATCAACCTGGTGCACATGAACATGACGGAATTTCTGAAAATGGTGCCGCATGCGCAGGTGCGGGAGTTGAGTCATTGAGATTGTTTCGTCAAAGCTGCCGTCTTCGCGGGCAGGCTCGCTCCCACAGGGATAGGTGTTCACCCTGTGGCAGCGAGCCTGCTCGCGATTGACCGCGTAGCGGTCACTCATCCATTCCAAAGGAGCCAGACATGGAAAACCCAACCCACAGCCTCCCTTCACTGTTCAAACAACTCGGCCTGCCCGACGACGCCGTGAGCATCGATAAATTCATCGCCACCCACTCGCCGCTCAAACCGGACCTGCATCTGGCGGATGCGTTTTTCTGGAGCCCTAGCCAGGCGGATCTGCTGCGCACTGAAATTCTGGATGACGCCGATTGGGCAGAGGTGGTGGATCAGTTGAATGTGATGTTGAGGAAGGGACGCGGAGGTTAGAAAAAGCCGCATACCAATTTGTTTCAAAACTTGACGAAAAATCCCTTCCAATGCCATATTGATAGTTAGCAAACTAACAGTGTGTGTTTCTCCTCGTGCCGAATGATCTCGACGCTCTCCAGATGAACATCAGCAGCTCCATGGTTGTAGCCGCCCGGCATTGGCGGAAGATCTGCCAGACGACGCTGGTGAACTATGGAATTTCCGAAGCCTGTGCCGTCCCGTTGTTGATGATCGGGCGCCTGGGCGAGGGTGTGCGGCAGGTGACGGTGGCGCAGGCGGCGGGGATGGAGAGTCCGTCCCTGGTGCGTTTGCTCGATCAGTTGTGCCATTCCGGTTATGTCTGTCGCACCGAAGATGCACAGGACCGTCGCGCCAAATGCCTGAGCCTGACCGACGCCGGTCGAACCCTGGTGCAAGCCGTCGAAGTCGAACTGGTGCGCTTGCGCAATGAAGTGCTTGAAGGCATCGACCAGCGTGATCTGGAAGCCACGCTGCGCGTGTTGAAGGCCTTTGAATCGGCCAGCCATCTGCCGGCGATTTATCCTTGAACGGTTTTTTTTCCGGCATGCCCCCGGCGCGGGACTGGTTCTACGGTGTGCGTACGTTCGCGGCCTCGATGATCGCGTTGTACATCGCGTTGCTCATGCAAATGCCGCGTCCGTATTGGGCGATGGCCACGGTGTATATCGTCTCCAATCCATTCGTTGGCCCTACCAGTTCCAAAGCGTTGTACCGCGCAGTCGGTACGTTTATCGGTGCAGCTGCTGCGGTCATGTTCGTGCCGATGTTTGTCCAAAGCCCTTACGTGTTGGTACTGGTCATCGCATTGTGGACCGGCATTCTGCTGTTTCTTTCCCTGCATCTGCGCACGGCCAACAACTATGCGTTGATGCTCGCCGGTTACACCTTGCCGCTGATTGCCCTGCCGGTGGTGGATAACCCGTTGGCGGTGTGGGATGTGGCCGAGGCGCGTACCGAAGAAATTTTCCTTGGCATAGCCGTCGCGGCGGTGGTCGGAGCGATGTTTTGGCCTCGGCGGCTGGCGCCGGTGTTCAACGATTCGGTAAGTAAATGGTTTGCCGACGCCTCCACCTACAGCCTGCGTTTCCTCAGCCGCAACGTGCAGCCGGATGAAGTCAGTACACTGCGCATGGCGATGGTCGCGAACTTCAACACCCTGGAACTGATGATCGGCCAGTTGCCTCACGAAGGCGCTCGCCCGCAAACGGTGCGCAACACCAAGATGCTGCGTGGGCGGATGATCCACCTGTTGACGGTGATCGATGCCCTCGACGACGCGCTCTATGCCCTTGAGCGGCGCACGCCGGAGCTTGTGGACAAGTTCGCGCCACTGCTCAGCGCCGCCACCGAATGGCTTCAGCATCAAGACGCCGACATTGATCGGTGGCAGGCACTTAAAGATCAACTCGAAGCGATGCAGCCCAGCGCACCAGCACTGGAGGATCGCAAACAGTTGCTGTTTTCCAATGCCCTCTATCGCCTCGCCGAATGGGTCGACTTGTGGCAGGACTGCCGCAGCCTGCAAGCCGCCATCCAGTGCGAAAGCCAGGAGTCTTGGCGCGCGGTGTATCGGCATTGGCGCCTGGGTCGGCTGTCACCGTTTCTGGATCGTGGCTTGATGCTGTATTCGGCGGCGTCCACCGTCACCGCCATCATCGTCGCTTCGGTGCTGTGGATTCTGCTCGGCTGGACTGACGGCGGCGCTGCGGTGATTCTGGCGGCGGTATCGTGCAGTTTCTTCGCTTCGATGGACGACCCGGCGCCGCAGATTTATCGGTTCTTCTTTTGGACGGCGATGTCGGTGTTGTTGGCCAGCCTTTACCTGTTTCTGGTGCTGCCCAATCTGCATGACTTCCCGATGCTGGTGCTGGCGTTCGCGGTACCGTTCATCTGCATCGGCACCCTGACGGTCAAGCCGCAGTTTTACCTGGGGATGCTGCTGACCCTGGTCAACACGTCGTCCTTCATCAGTATTCAGGGCGCCTACGACGCGGACTTCCTCAGTTTTGCCAACTCCAACCTGGCCGGTCCGATCGGCTTGTTGTTCGCCTTTGTCTGGACCCTGATCGCCCGGCCGTTCGGTGCCGAACTGGCAGCCAAGCGCCTGACCCGTTTCAGTTGGCGCGACATCGTCAGCCTCACTGAGCCTGCGACCCTGGCCGATCATCGGCACCTGGGCGTGCAGATGCTCGACCGGCTGATGCAGCATCTGCCACGGCTGGCCATCACTGGCCAGGACACCGGCATCGCCCTGCGGGAAGTTCGGGTGGCGTTGAATCTGTTGGACCTGCTCGCCTACGCGCCGCGTATCCACGGTGAGCCGAACATGTTGCTGCGCCAAGTGGTGACGGAGGTCGGCGAGTATTTCAAGACCTGTCTTAAGGCTGGCGAGCGCTTACCGGCACCGAGCGCTTTGCTGATGACCCTCGACCGCACGCGCCGTGCCCTGAGTGGCGCGGGTGACGATGAAACCCGCCTTCACTTGTTGCACGCCTTGAGTGGCTTGCGCCTGGCCCTGTTGCCCGGCGTCGAATTTGTCGGTTCCGCCGAACTCGAAGAACCGCTTCCCCATGGCATCGATGGAGCGCCTTTATGATCGGTGATCTGGATCTCAGCGGGGTGTTCCTGCCCACGCTGCTGGTGCTGATGGGCATTACGTATCTGTTGTTCCTGTTGGTGCACGGGGTGCTGACGCGCCTGCACTTTTACCGTCTGGTCTGGCACCGGGCATTGTTTAACGTGGCTCTCTACGCCTTGCTGCTTGGCGCCGTGGACTCACTCAGTCGATACCTGATGACATGAAAAAACCGTTTTTAACCCTCGGTCGCGTGGTCCTGACCCTGTTGATCGTGACCTTCGCGGTCGTCGTGGTCTGGCGCATGGTGATGTATTACATGTTCGCGCCCTGGACCCGTGACGGGCACATTCGTGCCGATATCGTACAGATCGCGCCGGACGTTTCCGGGCTGATCCAGCAAGTTGAAGTGCGCGACAACCAGTTGGTGAAGCGCGGCCAGGTGTTGTTCAGCATCGACCAGGACCGTTTCAAACTGGCGCTACGCCAGGCGAAAGCGGCGGTTGCCGACCGCGAAGAAACCCTCGCCCAGGCCCAGCGCGAAGCCAAGCGCAACAAGGGTCTCGGCAATCTGGTGCCAGGCGAACAATTGGAAGAAAGTCAGTCCAAGGTCGCCCGTGCCCAAGTGGCATTGATGGAAGCGCAGGTGGCGGTGGACAGCGCTCAGCTCAACCTCGACCGCTCGGTGATCCGCAGCCCGGTGGACGGCTACGTCAACGACCGCGCGCCGCGCGCCAAGGAATTCGTCAGTGCCGGTCGGCCGGTGTTGTCCGTCGTCGACAGCAATTCCTTTCACATCGACGGCTACTTCGAAGAAACCAAACTGGACGGCATTCACGTTGGCCAAAGCGTCGACATTCGGGTGGTCGGCGACCGTGCGCGACTGCGCGGCCACGTGGAAAGCATCGTCGCCGGTATCGAAGACCGCGACCGCACCAGCGGCAGCAACCTGTTGCCCAACGTCAACCCGGCGTTCAGCTGGGTGCGGCTGGCGCAGCGGATTCCGGTGCGAATCGCTTTTGATGACGTCCCGGCCGATTTCCGCATGATTGCCGGGCGTACGGCCACGGTGTCGATTATCGACGATCAAAACCGGGAGCCGGCGCAATGAACAAAGCCTCGGGTTTGGCCGTCGCCGGATTAGGCCTGTTGCTGTCGGCGTGTCAGGCAGTCGGGCCGGATTATCACTTGCCGGACGAGGCGGCCATCCACCGTGAAGACTTGCAAGGCGAGTTGGCGGTCGGAGGCAAACCGGTGGTTTCGGCGCCGGTGCCTGCCGATTGGTGGCGCCTGTATCAGGACCCGCGACTCGACCAATTGGTCCAGCAAGCCATGGCGTCCAATACCGACCTGCGCGTGGCAGCGGCCAGTCTGCTGCGGGCTCGTGCGCAAGTGGACGAGGCCGAGGCGGCGGGTGGCTGGAGTGGCGGTGTGAAGATGGGCGCCCAGCGGTTGCAGGAATCCGGCGAAGCGTTTCTGCTGCCGGAAAAAGTGCCGGTGGCCAACATCGGTGATATCGGCATTTCCGCGTCCTACCAGTTCGACCTGTTCGGCACGCTGCAACGCGGTATCGAAGCGGCCAAGGCCAATGCCGATGCGACCCAGGCCGCCGCCGATACCGCCCGTATCACCCTGGTGGCGGATGTGGTTCGCGCCTACATCCAAGTGTGTGCGGCCAACGAAGAGCGGGAAATCGCCCAGCACTCCCTCGACTTGCAAGAACAGAGCACCACGCTGATCCAGCGCTTGCGCGACGCCGGCCGTGGCGACGAAACCCAGGTCACTCGCTCGCAAACCCAATTCAAATCCCTGCGCGCCGACATGCCGCGCTATGAAGCGGCGCGTCAGGCCGGATTGTTCCGCTTGTCGATGCTGCTGGCCAAACCGCTGGATCAATTGCCGGCCGGCACCGCGACGTGCGCCGAGTTGCCGAAAATCGCGCAATTGATACCTGTGGGCGATGGCGCCGCGTTGCTCAAGCGTCGTCCCGACGTGCGGCAAGCCGAGCGTCGACTGGCCGCCGCGACCGCCGGCATCGGCGTCGCCACTGGCGAGCTGTACCCGAACATCAGCATCGGCGCGACCATCGGCACCGTCGGCATCCTCGACAATCTCGGCGAGCCGTCGACCAATCGCTGGGGTTTTGGGCCGTCACTGACCTGGACTGTGCCGTCCAACGGCACCCGTGCACGAATCCGTGAGGCCGAAGCCACGACCCAAGGCGTGTTGGCGCACTTCGACGGCGTTGTGCTCAACGCCATCCGCGAAACCCAGACCAGCCTGGCCCAGTACTCCGCACTGCTGCAACGCCGTGACGCCCTGGCGGATGCCGAGCAGTCGGCGAAACTGGCGGCCGACCAGACTCACCGCTTCTTCCAGGCCGGCCGCGCGTCGTTTCTGGCAGACCTGCAGGCGACTCGCACCTACACCGACGTCACGGCGCAACTGGCCAGTGCGAACACGCAAGTTGCCATGGGTCAGATCAATTTGTTCCTCGCCTTGGGTGGCGGTTGGGAAAGCGGACGAACGCAAGCGTCGAACTCCGGCAAACCCTGAGGCCGTTGCTATGCTTTGAAGTGTCGCCGGGGCGTTCGTGAAAAATGCCCCTGCTTCGCACAAGGCTCGCGCAGGTCATGGGGAAACCAATAATGAAAAACCCTTATGCTCTCGGCTTCTGGTGCGCCGTTGTGGCGTTAGTGCTGCTCTCGGCGACCTACTTCTACGGCATCATGCTGGCCCATCAGATCGACAAGGCTCTGGTGTTCCTCGACAGCGCCACCGCGCTGATCGCCGTGATGTCCATCGCGGTGGTGGCCTGGGCGTCCGTCCAGACCCAGAAAATCAAAAAAAGACAACTCGAACAAGGCAAGACCCTGGTCCTGATCTGGGACACCAAGGTCGCGCTGCGCCGTGTCGAAACGGTGTTCGATCGCTATTTCTGGGGCAGTTACTGGCAACCGGGGCGCACGTTCCAGGAAGTCATGGGGGAACTCACCGGCACACCGCTGGAAAAGAGTCTCGAAACCCTGAAAAAACAATGCCTGGAGCTGGACAAACAAGTGGCCGACGACGGTCGGCACTGGCTCAACAATGCCCGGGAGCTGGCGGACGTCGCCACGGCCATGGCGCGCGAGCGTTATCAGCTGGACTTCTGCGACCCGCGAGGGGAAGTGACCGGCGGGGCGGTGATCAACCGGGATTTTGAAGTGCTGGTGTACACGTGGACGGCGCGGCTCAAAACCTTTGATCATCAGCTGGATGAGATCGAAGTGCAGTATTCCTGAATCTGTGTTGATGACACTGACGCCATCGCTGGCAAGCCAGCTCCTACAGGTTTCACACAATTCCCGTAGGAGCTGGCTTGCCAGCGATAGCAATCGAATCAACACCGCAATGCTCGCGTCTTGCAGCAACGTCCCATAAACACTCTTTCACCCTTAATCATTGGGTCGCCCGCCGCGCCTGATGCTAATCTGCACGCCACTTTCAGCACAGTCGTGACCGCAACCCGTCATGGGTTCAGGGAAGACGACCACACCTTCAACTACGGACATTGATCGGGTCATTCATGAATAAATCAGCAGGCGTGCTCCTGGGAATTGTTGTCGTCATCGGTGCAATCAGCGTCGGCGGTGCCTGGTACACCGGCACCAAAATCGAAGGCGTATTGAACAGCTCCCTGGCTGACGCTAACCAGCAGTTGCAGGCGGCGTTGGTGGGTCACAAAGGCACCGCGTCGCTGGAACTGGTGTCGCTGGAGCGCCACGTATTCAGCAGCACCGCGCACTATCGTCTGAAGGGCGAAGGTGAAATGTTTGGCGAGACGCCAATCGAGTTGCTGTTTGTCGACCACGTCGAACACGGCCCGCTGCCGTTCTCGCGCCTGATGTCGCTGAAGTGGTTACCGGTCATGGCCACCAGTCACTACGAACTGGAAAAAACGCCGCTCACCGAAAAATGGTTCGCCGCGACCAAGGACGCCTCGCCGCTCAAAGGCGTGGTCAACATCGGCTACGACAACTCCACCAACGGCAACCTGGAATTGCTGCCGCTGGAAGCGGCCCTGGATGACAAGTCCAGCGTGAAATTCTCCGGCCTCAAGGTCGACGTTGCGGCCAGTGCCCAGGCGCAGAAGGTCAAAGCCGATGGCTACATGGACAGTCTGAAGCTAACCACCGTTTCCGAAGATCAGGCGCCGGTGCAGGTCGAATTGAACGGCCTGACCCTGGCCAGCAATCTGAACAAAAGCACCTACGGCTTTTACACGGGCGAGAACACGGTCGTGCTGAAGAACAGCAAAACCACCTTCGGCCCGAAACAGTCAGTGCTGGGCTTCAACAATTTCGAAATGAAAAATCACACCGAGGAATCCGGCACCAGCGCTTCCGGGCGTGCCGATTACAAGATTGGCGAAGTGTCCTTGAACGGCAAGCCTGTCGGCTCGGCACAAATGGCCTTGAGCCTGAAGAACCTCGACATTCCGTCGACGATGGCGCTGATGCAGGTTTACCAGACCAAGCTGCAGCCGTACGAGCAGGCTGCCACCGAAGCGGCTGAGGCGGGTCAACCAGTACCAGAGCTGAAACTGACCGAAGCCGAAGAAGCGCAACTCAAAACCAATCTGGAGCAATTGCTCGCAGCCGGTCCGCAGGTGGCTCTGGAAAGCCTGTCGTTCACCACGCCCCATGGCGAAAGTCGTGCGAACCTGGTGCTGAACCTGACCAAACCGCAGGCGATCGACCTGCCGGTGGATCAATTGGTGCGACAACTGATCGCGCTGCTGGACATCAATCTGCAAGTGTCCAAGCCCATGCTCGTTGACGTGCTCACCGTGCAATCGCAAATCGACGGTCAGACCGACGCCAAATTGATCGCGGATCAAGCCACCGCCACTGCCGACATGTTTGGCAGCATGGCCGTTGGCACGCAGTTGGCGAAACTGGACGGCAATAACATCGTCAGCAAACTGCACTACGCCAATAATCAGGTGGAATTCAACGGCCAGAAAATGACCGTCGAAGAGTTCGTCGGTTTTGTGATGAGCAAGTTCGGTGGGGGCGGCGAGGTCCAGTAAACGCGGATCGAGTTCGACACCAATGTGGCGAGGGAGCTCGCTCCCGCTCGTCTGCGTAGCAGACGCAAAACCAAACGATTTTTTATAAGAAAATTGTCTGGCGCTATTGTCGGGGTTCATCCAATTCCCACTGCCACCGCGTCAACGGTCCGGCTATAGTTTGCACGCCGACGACGGCCCCACCCGCACAAGGTACTCCGGCATGACCCGATTGACCTCTCTGAACCCTTGGCTCGCGGCCGTAGCAGTCGCCCTTTGCGTGCAATTTCCGGCGCACGCGGCCCAGGAGCGTTTCACCCTGAACATCCCGGGTGTATCGGACGACCGACTGTTCACTTCGGCCGCCGCCAGCGATGCCGCCGGTTGCGGCGGGCACAATGTTTCACCGGCGCTGAGCTGGAACGCTGGCCCGGCAGGCACGCTCAGCTACGCCGTCGTCATGCACGACCCGGATGGCCAGAAAGGCCAGGGTGTCGATCACTGGGTGCATTACGGCATAAAGGCCGCCACTCACCAGATCCCGGCCGGCGTCGGTGCCAAATCCGCGCTCGAAGGCGTGGGCGGCACCAACAGCAAAGGCACCACAGGCTACATCGGCCCTTGCCCGCCGGTTGGCGACAGTGCGCATCATTACATCATCCAGATCTATGCACTGGACCTGGCACCGGATGCCTTGCCGGCCGGCCTGACCCGCGCGCAGTTTCTGGAAAAAATCAAAGGCCACGTGCTGAAAAACAGCAGTGTGGTGCGGCGCTATCACCGCTGAAGTTTTTAGAACGGTCGAACCAAACCGGGCGATTTGGCATTCAGGCCCGAAAACGCGCACTATCGGGCCATAGCAGATGCGTTGGAGGATGCCGTGGCAAAAAAAATCGACCGCATCGCCCAAATGCTCAACTGCCCGGAAAAGGGTGAGGAACTGCGGCGAGCGATTACCGAGAGTCGTAAGGACTTTCTGCTGAATCAGCCGGAAGAAGACCTTATTGAAGGCGACATGCTCGAAGAAGAAATTATCGAGGATGACGAGGACGATGATGAATACGACGAGTTTGACTGGACGACAGAATGAAAAAAACCGCTTAGGCGGTTTTTTTGCGCCCAACAAAAAAGCCCCAGACCCAAAGGGCCTGAGGCTTTCTCGTGTTTATTCATGGTGCACCAGGCGGGATTCGAACCCACGACCCCTGCCTTCGGAGGGCAGTACTCTATCCAGCTGAGCTACTGGTGCAGCGGGCGCCATGATACTCATATGCACTGCGGGCGTCCATGCTGCTGAATCGACTGGGTTTTTCCAAAGCGTAACTTGCGTTTGCTACGTTGATCAGAAAAATGCAGCAAAAAAGACGTTTTCGTTCTTTTTTTCGAACGCCCTATTGTCCTTTACCCCCTTTGATCCTAGGATTCGTTTGAGATTTCAAACGCTCTTGTCTGGGTGCTGAACCGCACGAGTTCATTCCGTGCGCTATTTATGTGCTTCAGCCCGGTGAATGATTTCCCTGACGGCAGCCTATTGAGGCGCCTTTCTACAATCATAATTCGCTCCGTATTGTTACGGTGCTGTTAAGGAAAGCCGACATGCAGCTTAAAGACACCCAGTTGTTCCGCCAGCAAGCCTTCATCGATGGCGCTTGGGTTGATGCGGACAATGGTCAAACGATCAAGGTCAACAACCCGGCAACGGGCGAAATTCTGGGCACCGTACCGAAAATGGGCGCTGCCGAAACCCGCCGTGCCATCGAAGCTGCTGACAAAGCGCTGCCGGCCTGGCGTGCACTGACCGCCAAGGATCGTGCGAACAAGCTGCGTCGCTGGTTCGAACTGATCATCGAGAACCAGGACGACCTGGCTCGCTTGATGACCATGGAGCAAGGCAAGCCATTAGCCGAAGCCAAGGGCGAAATCGTTTACGCCGCTTCGTTCATCGAATGGTTCGCTGAAGAAGCCAAGCGCATCTACGGTGACGTGATTCCGGGTCACCAGCCAGACAAGCGTCTGATCGTGATCAAGCAACCAATTGGCGTGACCGCTGCCATCACTCCTTGGAACTTCCCGGCTGCGATGATCACCCGTAAAGCCGGCCCGGCCCTGGCCGCCGGCTGCACCATGGTCCTCAAGCCTGCGTCGCAAACACCGTACTCCGCCTTCGCCCTGGCTGAACTGGCCCAGCGTGCCGGCATTCCGGCCGGTGTGTTCAGCGTAGTTTCCGGCAGCGCCGGCGACATCGGCAGCGAGCTGACCAGCAACCCGATCGTGCGCAAACTGTCCTTCACCGGTTCGACCGAAATCGGTCGTCAACTGATGTCGGAATGCGCCAAGGACATCAAGAAAGTGTCCCTGGAACTGGGCGGCAATGCACCGTTCATCGTGTTTGACGACGCGGACCTGGATAAGGCTGTCGAAGGCGCGATCATTTCCAAGTACCGCAACAACGGCCAGACCTGCGTTTGCGCCAACCGTCTGTACATTCAGGATTCGGTCTACGACGCGTTCGCCGAGAAACTGAAAGTGGCTGTGGCCAAACTGAAGATCGGCAACGGTCTGGAAGACGGCACTACCACCGGTCCGCTGATCGACGAAAAAGCCGTGGCCAAGGTGCAAGAGCACATCGCTGACGCCGTGTCCAAAGGCGCCACCGTTCTGTCCGGCGGCAAGTCCATCGAAGGCAACTTCTTCGAGCCGACCATCCTGACCAACGTGCCGAACAACGCTGCCGTGGCCAAGGAAGAAACCTTCGGTCCATTGGCTCCGCTTTTCCGTTTCAAAGACGAAGCCGACGTGATCGCGATGTCTAACGACACCGAATTCGGTCTGGCCTCGTACTTCTATGCCCGCGACCTGGGTCGCGTGTTCCGGGTGGCTGAAGCCCTGGAATACGGTATGGTCGGCGTCAACACCGGGCTGATCTCCAACGAAGTCGCGCCGTTCGGCGGCATCAAGGCCTCGGGCCTGGGTCGTGAAGGCTCCAAGTACGGCATCGAAGATTACCTGGAAATCAAATACCTCTGCCTGGGCATCTAAGCTCGAGGGCATATGCCCGGCAAGGCATCGCTTCAAACGCAAAGGGCACGAGAGCGCTGTCCCTTTGCGTTGCTTCAAAACCGGAATTTTCTCGGTGGCCGGGAACGCTGCGGCAGTCGATCATCGCATGCTGCCGTCGTTACTTCCCCGCCGCTTAATCCTTGAACCACGCCGACCGATGAGCGGCGAATGAGGAATGTATGAGCAAGACTAACGCTGATTTGATGGCCCGCCGTACCAATGCTGTTCCACGTGGTGTTGGCCAGATTCACCCGATCTTCGCCGAGTCCGCGAAGAACGCCACCGTGACCGACGTTGAAGGTCGCGAGTTCATCGACTTCGCCGGCGGTATCGCTGTGCTGAACACCGGCCACGTGCACCCGAAAATCATCGCCGCCGTGACCGAGCAGCTGAACAAGCTGACCCACACTTGTTTCCAGGTTCTGGCTTACGAACCGTACGTGGAAGTGTGCGAAAAAGTGAACGCCAAGGTGCCTGGTGATTTCGCCAAGAAAACCTTGCTGGTCACCACCGGTTCCGAAGCCGTGGAAAACTCCATCAAGATCGCCCGTGCCGCCACTGGCCGTGCTGGCGTGATCGCCTTCACCGGCGCGTACCACGGTCGCACCATGATGACCCTGGGCCTGACCGGTAAAGTCGTGCCTTACTCGGCCGGCATGGGCCTGATGCCAGGCGGCGTGTTCCGCGCGCTGTACCCGAACGAACTGCACGGCGTGAGCATCGACGATTCGATCGCTTCCATCGAACGCATCTTCAAGAACGACGCCGAGCCGCGTGACATCGCTGCCATCATCATCGAGCCGGTTCAGGGCGAAGGTGGTTTCTACGTCGCTCCTAAAGAGTTCATGAAGCGTCTGCGTGCCCTGTGCGACCAACACGGCATCCTGCTGATCGCTGACGAAGTACAAACGGGCGCTGGCCGTACCGGTACGTTCTTCGCCATGGAACAGATGGGTGTTGCTGCCGACCTGACCACCTTCGCCAAATCCATCGCTGGCGGCTTCCCACTGGCCGGTGTTTGCGGCAAAGCCGAATACATGGATGCTATCGCTCCAGGCGGTCTGGGCGGCACCTACGCCGGTAGCCCGATCGCTTGCGCCGCGGCCCTGGCCGTGATGGAAGTGTTCGAAGAAGAGCACTTGCTGGATCGTTGCAAAGCGGTTGGCGAGCGTCTGGTGACTGGTCTGAAAGCTATCCAGGCCAAGTACCCGGTCATTGGTGAAGTGCGTGCCCTGGGCGCGATGATCGCGGTCGAGCTGTTCGAAGACGGCGACAGCCACAAGCCTAACGCTGCAGCCGTGGCGTCCGTTGTGGCCAAGGCTCGCGACAAGGGCCTGATCCTGCTGTCCTGCGGCACCTACGGCAACGTTCTGCGCGTCCTGGTACCGCTGACCTCGCCGGACGAGCAACTGGACAAAGGTCTGGCGATCATTGAAGAGTGCTTCTCTGAACTCTGATCGCCGAGTGTGACCTGATCGACAAAAAACCCGCTTCGGCGGGTTTTTTCATGTCTGCCAAAACAGATACGACGTATTGCTACTATATCGAAGGGACCCGCATTGGATAAGGTTCAGGGCATTGCCAGGGAGAGCTGTATGACTGTCGTAGATTTACCCGCCATTCCAAGAGTGCTGATCGCCGAGGCCGATCCCTGGTCCCGCGATTTGCTCAAGGAAGTGTTGTTGAACGTCCGCTGCGATGCGCGGTTGGATTTGTGTGCCAACGGCCAACAGGCGCTGGAATTGCTGGCGACTAAGCCTTATGACCTGGTGATCGTCGACTGGGAGTTGCCCGGGGTCGATGGCCTGAATGTGTTGCGCAGCGTGCGCCAGCGCAAACGCAATCCGCCGTTGCCATTCATTCTGATGAGCAGCCGTAATGACAGCGCGAGTGTGCGCGAGGCATTGCCGCTAGCGCCCACCGCTTACCTGACTAAACCCCTGAACATGGAAAGCCTCACCCATCGTCTGCAGGGTTTGTTGCTTGATGCCGGTGAAGAGGTGTCTTGCGAAATACCGGCGCTGGCGCCAGGCATGACCTTGTCGATATTCCTCGAGCGCCGTCGCGAACTGGCCGAAGGCGCGCCGCTGATGACCGACGTGCAGCGGGCGGTCAAGCGCAGCCTCCATCCTAAGGGCCTGGATTTGGCGGTGTTGGAAGACGAGATCCGTACCGATCCACAAATCACCGCCGTGCTGATCGCCGCTGCCAACAGCGCGGCCCAGCACCATGGTGTCGCCGTGCAAACCCTGGCCCAGGCGCTGCACCGACTGGGCACCGGGCAGAGCATGAACCTGATTCTCGGTCTGGCCTTGAAGCGCAGTGCGCGGCTCAGCGACCCGTATCTGTCGGACTATGCCGAACGCTATTGGGACTTGTCTTTGCACACAGCGGAATACGCGCGGACGCTGGCGCGCTTGCTGGATCTGGATCAGGCGCGTTGCTACTGCGCCGGCATGCTTCATTGTCTTGGTGATCTGGCGTTGCTGCGCTGTTTGCAAGAATGGAAGCAGGCCGGTGGTGACTTGGACGAGCAAGAAGCGGTCGGCGAGGCGCTGGCCGAATTTGGCGCGGCCTACGGCTCGGCCCTGCGCACCCGCTGGCGCCTGCCATTGGAGCTGCGCGAACTGATTGCGGCGGTCTATCAGCTCGGTGGCGGGGTTTACTCCCGCGAAGCGCTGGTGATGAACATGGCAGGGCAACTGGCGCGGCTGACTGAGCATGAAGGTATTGAAGAATTGGCCAAGAGCCGGACAGCGCGGTTGCTGCAGATCGGCTTGCCGGAGTTGATGCGGATGCGCAAGAAGTAAGCCTGAAACCTGTAGGCGCTGGCTTGCCGGCGATGGCGTTATATCTGGCTGACCGAGTAGTCCGGGATCGCTTGTGTTGGGCGGTCAGGCCGTAACGATCCGGTTCTTGCCTTCGCGTTTTGCCTGATACATCGCCGCGTCCGCACGGGCGAACAGGCTCTCGACGTTTTCATCCTCGTCGGTGAGGCTGGTCAGCCCCTGACTGACAGTGATGCCAAACGCTTGGCCGTCATGGCTGAATCTCAAGCGCTGGATCTCCCGTTGCACGCGCTCAGCCACTTGTAGGGCCAGGTCCGGCGTACAGCCCGGGAACACCGCTGCGAATTCCTCGCCGCCGATGCGTCCGAACAGATCGCCTCGGCGTAGCGCCGCGCGTCCGCCGTCGGCGATACGTTGCAACACACTGTCGCCTACCTGATGGCCGTAGGTGTCGTTGATCAGTTTGAAGTCATCGATGTCGATCATCAGGAACGACAGTGGCGTGCCTTGTTTTCGCGCCAGTTCGAACTCGCGGTGGGCGCCTTCGAAGAAGTGCCGGCGGTTGCTGCTCTGGGTCAGGGCGTCGGTCGTGGCCAAGCGCTGCAGCTCGCTTTCCATCTGTTTCTTGTCGGTGATGTCTTCGGCGATGCCGACAATGATCACTGGCTGCTCCGGCTCAACCTGGCGGTTGATGAAGCATTTGTCGCTGAGCCAGCGCACCTGACCGTCTGCGGCGATGATTCGATACTCGCGATCTTCCACGGCGCCTTTTTCCAGTACGTCCGCCAGACTGCGCTCGGCATATTCCAGGTCGTCGGGGTAAATGGCGTCGCGCCACTGGTTGTAGTCGGCCAGCAACAGATCGGCGGGACGGCCAAAAATCCGTTCATAGGCCGGGCTGACGTAAAGCACCTCGCGGGTTTCCAAGTTGAATGCCCAAAGCACCGCATTGACGCTGACCAACAGGGTGCTGAACAGCTGTTCGCGTTCACTCAGGCGCGCGACTTCCCCTTGGGCGTGCATCAGCGCCAGCAAGGTTTGCGCCGCTTCAGGCCATGACGGAAGGGATGAGTCTTGATGGTTTTGATTGACCATTTGCACAAATCTCAAAGGGCGTGCGCCGCTCTGGATTCGGAAGCGGCTACAACGAAGCCCGCCTGGAGGGCGAAGTGTCTTTGAGAGGAAGGATTTGCAGCGAAGTTCCCGTTATCTGTGGCGAGGGAGATTGCTCCCTCGCCACACGGCAGCCCTTCGATCGGGTCAGGCAGTCGGACGCAGTGAGTAGGTTTTGAGCTGGTCGGCGAAGTCACGCAAGGATTGAATCCCGCTCGCTTCGGCTTCGTGTACCCAATCCTTGATGGCTGCCAGCATGTCGTGACCATTCGAGCTGGTCTTGACCCAGATCTGCTGCAAGGCCAGGCGTTTTTCGTAAATTACCTTCAGCGCCTGGCTGTGCTCGAGCATGTTCTGGATGCGCACGTGGTGTTTGTCGTCCAGCAGGCTGGTTTCCCGCGAGAGCAAACGCTTGGCGCGGCGGAACTGGTGGCGGACCGAATGATCGACCTTGTCCAGCTCTTGCTTGACCAGCGGCCCGATCACCAATTTGCGGTACTGGGCCATGATCTGGAAGCGGTTGTTGAGGATCGCCATGGCGGTGTCCATGTCCAGGTTGCCCTTTCCTTCTACGCGATGGGCAATCGGCGCGACCCGCTGGACCTTGGCCAGGCGCAGGAAGCTGAACACTTGAATCCAGGCCCAGCCCAGGTCGAACTCCCACTTCTTCACCGACAGTTTTGCCGAGTTAGGGTAGGTGTGATGGTTGTTATGCAGTTCTTCGCCGCCGATCAGGATGCCCCAAGGCACCAGATTGGTCGCCGCATCGCGGCATTCGAAGTTGCGGTAGCCGATGGCATGGCCCAGGCCATTGACCACGCCGGCGGCCCAGACCGGGATCCACATCATCTGGATGGCCCAGATGGTGATGCCGATGGTGCCGAACAACAGCAGGTCGATGACGGCCATGATTGCCACGCCCAGCAAAGGGAAGCGGGTGTAGAGATTGCGTTCGATCCAGTCTTCCGGGCAGTTCTTGCCGTAGATGCGCAGGGTCTCGGGGTTTTCCGCTTCGGCGCGGTACAGCTCGGCACCTTTGCGTAGAACGGTAGACAAGCCCTTGATGACCGGGCTGTGCGGGTCGTCGACGGTTTCGCATTTGGCGTGGTGCTTGCGGTGGATAGCGGTCCACTCGCGGGTGTTCTGCGCCGTGGTCAGCCACAGCCAGAAACGGAAGAAATGCTTCAGGCCGGCATTCAGCTCAAGCGAGCGATGGGCCGAGTAGCGGTGCAGATAGACCGTGACGCCGACGATTGTCACGTGGGTCATCAGCAGGGTGACTGCCACCAGTGACCAGGGCGACAAGCCGAGAAAACCTTCGTACCACATAGGCTATAGGGCCCTCGATAAAGAAAAAAACAGCCGTTGCATTATCACTAAGCTCACAGATAAAACCAGTCGCCCTTTCAGATAAGAGTCGCTGGATGTGTCATTAACCTATAATCCCGTCTTTTATGTAGGGACATGGACAGCCTTATGTCTGCCAGCTATAGCGATGCCTTGCGTGCAGCGCTGCTTTACCTGTTGCTGTCTGTGATTTGGCTGCAGTTCAGTGGCTATTTATTGAACAAGTTCTTCGATGACTCGGCCGAGCTAATGCGCTGGCAACTGATCAACGGTTATGCCTGGGTGGTGTTGAGCGCCGTGTTGATCTTCATTGCCCGTGCGAGGTTGTTTCGGTGCCTCGGAATCGGTGCCAGGCTGCGCGAGCGCAGTGAGGACCGTGAGCGTCTGCGTCAGGCGGCTGCCGTGTTCGATTGCACTCGCGAAGGGGTGTTGGTCACCGATCACGAAGGATTGATCGTCCATGTCAACCGCGCCTTCATGGAGATCACCGGCTATCAAAGCGAAGAGGTGCTGGGTCAGCGGCCCAACCTGTTCAAGTCCGGTCATCACCCGCCGGCGTTTTACCAGGCGATGTTCGCGACCCTCGATAGCACCGGTGAGTGGAGCGGAGAAATCTGGAACCGCCGCAAAAGCGGCGAAATCTACCCGCAATGGCAGACCATCCGCATCATTCACGACGACAGGAGGCGGCGTAGCCATTACGTGGCGGTGTTTTCCGACATCAGCGCGATCAAGAATTCCGAACACGAACTGATGCACCTGGCGCACCACGATCCACTCACCGATTTGCCCAACCGCCTGCTGTTCACCGATCGCGCCGAACAGGCCTTGGCGTCGGCGCAGATTCACAAGCGCGGTTGTGCACTGCTGCTGATTGATCTGGATCACTTCAAGATGATCAATGACAGCCTCGGGCACCCTATGGGTGACCAATTGCTGAAGGCGGTAGCGCAACGCCTGAACGCCATGTTCGGACCGGGTATCACGCTGGCACGGCTGGGGGGCGATGAATTCGCGGTGCTCGCCGAAAGCTGCCCGCAACCGGGCCAAGCGGCGGCGCTGGCTCAACGAATCATCGACGGTTTGAAGGAGGCATTCTCGATCGATGAGCATCAGTTGTTTATCAACACCAGCATCGGCATCAGCCTGTTCCCCAGCGATGCGCTCAGCGCCGAGCAATTGTTGCGCAATGCCGACTCGGCGATGTTCAAAGCCAAGAGCGCTGGTCGCAACGGTTTTGCGCTTTATACCGAGGAGTTGACCGCCCATGCCCAACAGCGAGTGGAAATCGCATTTGAATTGCGTCGAGCCCTGGATTTGCAGCAGCTTCGGGTTTATTACCAGCCCGTCCATGACCTTCAAAGCAGTCGCGTGATCGGTGTCGAGGCACTGGTGCGTTGGGAGCATCCGCAGCGCGGCCTGGTGTCGCCGGCAGAATTCATACCCGTGGCCGAACGCACCGGGTTGATCGCCGAAATCGACGCCTGGGTGATGCAACAGGCGTGTCAGCAGATGTGCCAATGGCAACAGGATGGCGTGGTGTTGTCGTTTGTCGCGGTGAATGTGTCGTCGCGCCTGTTCGCCCGTCGTGAGTTGTATCAGCAAGTGGCGCAGGTGCTGCGTGAGACTGGTCTGGAGCCGGCATGTCTGGAACTGGAAGTCACCGAAAGTGCGGTGATGGAGGATCCGGAAGTCGCGCTTGAGCAAATGCACCGGTTGCGCGAATTGGGTGTGCGGCTGGCCATCGATGATTTCGGCACGGGGTATTCGTCCCTGCTGCGGCTCAAGCGTTTACCGGTGCAGAAGCTCAAGATCGATCAGGGCTTTGTCGCCGGGTTGCCGTGGGATGACGATGACGCGGCGATTGTGCGCGTGATCATTGCGCTGGCCAAGAGCATGGGGATGCAAGTGCATGCGGAGGGTATCGAGCAGGTCGAGCAGGCAGCATTTTTGCGGGAGCACGATTGTGATCTGGGCCAGGGATACTGGTTCGGGCGGCCGGTGCCAGCGTTACAACTGCATTGGTCCTAGACTTCAGAAATTCGCTGAATATCCCTTGTAGGCGCTGGCGTGCCAGCGATGGCTGCCTTGAGTTTGATGCACGGCTTAATGACCTGATCGCCAGCAAGCTGGCTCCTACAGGATGGTGTGTGCGCTGCAAGACCTTGCGCTCTAACGATTCGGCAGTCGCGCAATCCCCGCAAACCCTTGTCCCGCCAAATAATGTCTTCTGGTTATATAAACATTCTTAAATAGTCTTTTTAAGAATATCTGCGCCTCTCTACTATTGGTTCCACGCCGCAAGCAGTGCCGCCACTGCCAGGCAACCTCTCAGTCGAAGGAGCAGCACCATGAGCGCATCTCTACGTAGCGTTGACGGCCAGGACGAAGCAACCATCCTGCGTGAAATCCAGAGCGCCCTGCGCGACCTGCGGTTTGGCGCAGTGGAAATCACCGTGCACAACGCCCAGGTGGTCCAGATCGAACGCAAGGAAAAATTCCGCTTGCAGAACACGGGCAACAAACCGAGCTGAAGCGAAGAATCAAACCAACACCGCGATTCCAGAAGTCCATAAGAACTAGCCAATACAAATAGAATTCCAGGAGCTTTCACCATGTCGTCGATTCGCCATTTCGCTTTGGCCGCGCTGGCCAGTGCCCTTTTTGCTGGTTCCGCGGTTGCCAAGGATTACGAACTGCTCAACGTGTCGTACGACCCGACCCGCGAGCTGTATCAGGATTACAACGCCGAGTTCGTGAAGTACTGGCAGAAGGATCATGCCGGCGACAGCGTGAAGATCCAGCAATCCCACGGTGGTTCGGGCAAGCAGGGCCGAGCGGTCATCGACGGCCTGCGTGCCGACGTGGTGACCCTGGCTTTGGCCGGCGACATCGACGAAATCGCCAAGCTCGGCAAAACCCTGCCAGCCGACTGGCAGAAACGCTTGCCGGAAGCGAGCACCCCTTACACCTCCACCATCGTATTCCTGGTGCGCAAGGGCAACCCTAAAGGCATCAAGGACTGGGGCGACCTGGTCAAGAACGACGTATCGGTGATCACGCCGAACCCGAAAACCTCTGGCGGCGCACGCTGGAACTTCCTCGCCGCCTGGGCCTACGGACTGAAAGCCAACGGCGGTGACGAAGCCAAGGCCAAGGAATACGTGCAAACCCTGTTCAAGCACGTGCCTGTGCTGGACACCGGTGCCCGCGGTTCGACAATCACCTTCGTCAACAACGGTCAGGGTGACGTGTTGCTGGCCTGGGAAAACGAAGCCTTCCTGGCCCTGAAAGAAGATGGCGGCGCCGACAAGTTCGAGATCGTCGTGCCTTCGCTGTCGATCCTCGCCGAGCCGCCAGTGGCCGTGGTCGACAAGAACGCCGAGAAAAAGGGCAACGAGCAGATCGCCGAAGCTTATCTCAAGCACCTGTACAGCCCGGCCGGACAGGAAATCGCGGCGAAAAACTTCTATCGTCCACGTGACAAGGACGTGGCCGCCAAATACGCCCAGCAGTTCCCGAAACTGGACCTGGTGACCATCGACAAAGACTTCGGCGGCTGGAAAACCGCGCAGCCGAAATTCTTCAACGACGGTGGCGTGTTCGATCAGATATACCAGGCGCAGTAATCTTAAATAGCTATCAAGGAGCCCCGGATTTATCTTCGGGGCTTTGCGCATTCTCAACCAAGGACTTTTATGTCGCGTCGTATCTCCCCCGTCATACCCGGCTTCGGGCTGACGCTGGGCTACACCTTGGTGTACCTCAGCCTTATTGTGCTCATACCACTGGCGGCGATGTTCGTGCATGCCGCTCAACTCACCTGGGATCAGTTCTGGGCAATCATCTCGGCGCCACGGGTGCTGGCAGCGTTGAAGCTGAGCTTCGGCACCGCGCTCTACGCCGCCATCATCAACGGCATTATCGGCACGCTGCTGGCCTGGGTGCTGGTTCGCTACACCTTTCCCGGACGCAAAATCATCGATGCGATGATCGACTTGCCCTTCGCATTGCCTACTGCTGTGGCCGGTATCGCGCTGACCGCGTTGTACACCCCTACCGGTTTAGTCGGTCAGTTTGCAGCGGATTTGGGTTTCAAGATCGCCTACACCCCGCTCGGCATCACCCTTGCCCTGACTTTTGTGACACTTCCATTCGTAGTACGTACCGTACAGCCAGTATTGGCTGATATTCCGCGCGAAGTCGAAGAAGCAGCAGCGTGCCTGGGTGCCAAGCCGCTGCAGGTTTTCCGCCATATCCTGGTGCCGGCATTGCTGCCCGCGTGGCTGACCGGCTTCGCCCTGGCCTTTGCCCGTGGGGTCGGCGAGTACGGTTCGGTGATTTTCATCGCCGGCAACATGCCGATGAAAACCGAGATCCTGCCGCTGCTGATCATGGTCAAGCTAGACCAGTACGATTACACCGGCGCTACCTCCATTGGTGTACTGATGCTGGTGGTTTCTTTCATCCTGTTGCTGCTGATCAACTTGCTGCAGCGGCGCATCGAAACCCCATAAGGAGGCGCGAACATGTCCCAATCGTCTATTGCAGCTGCCTCCTCGGCCAATGCCGCCCGCCGTGGCAGCGCGACGTCGCGGCGCATCCTGATCGGCCTCGGCTGGCTGATTTTTGCGCTATTCCTGTTGCTGCCGCTGTTCATCGTGGTTTCCCAGGGCCTGAAGCTCGGCCTCGGTGCGTTCTTCGCCGCGATCTTCGAACCGGATGCCTTGTCCGCACTGAAACTCACGGTGATTGCCGTACTGATCTCGGTGCCGTTGAACCTGGTGTTCGGCGTCAGCGCCGCATGGTGTGTGAGCAAATACTCGTTCCGCGGCAAGAGCATGCTGGTCACGCTGATCGATCTGCCGTTTTCGGTATCTCCGGTGATCGCCGGTCTGGTCTACGTGCTGATGTTCGGCGCCCAAGGCCTGTTCGGGCCGTGGCTGCAGGATCACGACATCCAGATCGTCTTCGCCTTGCCGGGCATTGTGCTGGCGACGATTTTCGTCACCGTACCGTTCGTGGCGCGTGAACTGATCCCGCTGATGCAGGAGCAGGGCACCCAGGAAGAAGAGGCCGCGCGTTTGCTCGGGGCCAATGGCTGGCAGATGTTCTGGCACGTCACGGTGCCGAACATCAAATGGGGCCTGATCTACGGCGTGGTGCTGTGTACCGCGCGGGCCATGGGTGAATTCGGTGCGGTGTCGGTGGTTTCCGGGCACATTCGAGGGGTGACCAACACCTTGCCGCTGCACGTCGAGATCCTCTACAACGAATACAACCACGTGGCCGCGTTCGCCGTGGCGAGCCTGTTGCTGATCCTGGCGCTCTTCATCCTGCTGCTCAAGCAGTGGAGCGAAAACCGTATTAACCGCCTGCGCGCCAGCGCCGCGGAGGAATGATTTCATGTCGATCGAAGTGCGTAACGTCAGCAAGAATTTCAATGCGTTCAAGGCGCTGGACAACATCAGCCTGGACATCCAGAGCGGCGAACTCGTGGCGCTGCTTGGCCCGTCGGGCTGCGGCAAGACCACGCTGCTGCGGATCATTGCCGGCCTGGAAACCCCGGATCAGGGCAACATCGTGTTCCACGGCGAAGACGTCTCCGGTCACGACGTGCGTGATCGCAACGTCGGTTTCGTGTTCCAGCACTACGCCTTGTTCCGCCACATGACCGTTTTCGACAACGTCGCATTCGGCCTGCGGATGAAACCGAAAAACCAGCGCCCGAGCGAAAACCAGATCGCGACCAAGGTCCATGAACTGCTGAACATGGTGCAACTGGACTGGCTGTCGGATCGCTACCCGGAACAACTTTCCGGTGGCCAGCGTCAGCGGATCGCTTTGGCCCGAGCCCTGGCGGTTGAGCCGAAAGTGCTGCTGCTCGACGAACCGTTTGGCGCCCTCGACGCCAAGGTCCGTAAAGAGCTGCGCCGGTGGTTGGCGCGCTTGCATGAAGACATCAACCTGACGTCGGTATTCGTGACCCACGACCAGGAAGAAGCCATGGAAGTCGCCGATCGTATCGTGGTGATGAACAAGGGCGTGATCGAGCAGATCGGCTCACCGGGTGACGTTTATGAAAACCCGGCCAGCGATTTCGTTTATCACTTCCTGGGTGATTCGAACCGTCTGCATCTGGGCGAAGACAACCACGTGTTGTTCCGTCCGCACGAAGTGTCGCTGTCGCGGCATGAACTGGATGACCACCATGCGGCGGAGGTGCGGGATATCCGTCCACTGGGCGCAACGACGCGGGTGACGCTGAAGGTGGAAGGGCAGAGTGATCTGATCGAGGCCGAAGTGGTGAAGGATCACGACAGCCTGATCGGGTTGGCGAAGGGCGAGACGCTGTTCTTCAAGCCGAAAGTCTGGCAGAAAGTCGCCAACATCTGACGATGAAGCCCTGTAGGAGCTGGCTTGCCAGCGATCAACGATAACGCGGTGTGTCATGTGCACCGCTATCGTCGGATCGCCGCCCGCAGCTAGCCGGCGCCTACAGATTCCGTCAAACCGCAGCGTTTTTGTGATTGACCCGCACGCCCCCGGCCCGCGCCTCGATCTGCTCTTTCAGCTCATGCCGCATTCCCAGCATGAACGCCAGCTCAACCACCACAAACAACGGCCCGACAATCAACCCCGTCACATCATCGACGAACGCCGGTTTGCGTCCTTCATAGTGATGGCCGACAAACTGAATCGCCCAACCGATCACAAACATCGCCACACCACTGCTCAACCAGACCAGCGTGCTTTGTTGCGCCAATACCTGACCCGCCCAGATACACAGCCCCAGTAGCACCGTCATCAGCACCCCCAGGCGAAGCTCCAGACGCAGGTAGAACCACGCCGACGCCAGCGCGACCAGCATCGCCGGTGAAAGCCAGCCCCCGGCCCATTGCGGACGCGACAGCAGCACCGCCACTGCCACCACAATTAACGGGATACCAATGAAGTGCGTGGCGATGTTGCGCGGATCACGGTGGTAGGCGGCGTACTGACTCAAATGGTCAACGAGGCTTTTTTTCATTGTTATTCCTCCTGTAGGGTGAACGATCATGCCTTGGGGCCCATTCGTGCTCTGTCAGCCAGGCGACAATCTCTAGGAGTTTTCATGGATATGCAGGTCTGGCGTCCACGCCTTATGCGCGGTCAGTGGTTCAGCCATTTGCCTGTTTCCCTACAGGATAGTCTGCTGTCCGCCGCCAGGGTGCGGCAGTTGTCGGCGGGGCAGCGCTTGTTCCAGCGCGGCGATCCGCCCTGTGGTCTGTACGCGGTACTCGAAGGCGCGGTGCGCATCGGCGCCGTGAATGAACATGGGAAAGAGGCATTGTTGAGCCTGGTGGAGCCGCCCCACTGGTTCGGCGAAATCTGCCTGTTCGATGGCCAGCCGCGTACCCACGATGCGTTCGGACTTGGCCCATGCACGCTGTTGCACATCCCGCAAACCACGTTGCTGGCGATGCTCGACGACCAACCGGCGCACTGGCGGCAAATGGCGTTGCTAATGAGTCAGAAACTGCGCCTGACCTTCATCAATCTTGAACAGCTGAGCCTGATGCCGGCGCCGACACGGCTGGCGCATCGCTTGCTGATGATCGCCGAAGGTTATGGCGAAATCGACGAGCCGCGCCGCGTCTTGCAACTGCCGCAGGAGCAGCTTGCTTCGTTGTTGTCGCTGTCACGGCAGACCACTAACCAGATCCTCAAGGATTTGCAGGGGCAAGGGATTTTGAAGTTGGGGTATGGCGAGATTGAGATCCTTGATGTGCAGCGGTTGCGAGCATTGGTTGTGGTTTGAGCGGCATCCCGTAGGCGCCGGCTTGCTAGCGATCAATGTTCAAATGGGTGGCGATTCCAGGGCCGTCATCGCTGGCAAGCCAGCGCCTACAGGGGAATAAAGATGGGCTTTACCCGCAAACGCGCCTAGCCTGTGCTGACGTTAATCGAGGTGTGCCATGCGTGTGTTGCTAGTGGAAGACGAACCCGAACTCGCCCAACTTCTGGCCAATGGCCTGAGTGAGGCCAGTTTTGCGGTGGATGTAGCGGTCCATGGCATGGACGGGCGGCGATTTATCGAGGACGGCACATACGAGCTGATCATCCTCGACGTCATGCTGCCGGGGCTCAACGGTTGGCAGCTGCTGCAACAGATCCGCAAGCTCGGCGACACGCCGGTGCTGTTTCTCACCACTACCGATGGCATCGAAGATCGCCTGCGCGGTTTGGAGTTGCATGAGGATGATTACTTGCTCAAGCCATTTGCCGTGAGTGATTTGGTGAAGCGGGCGCGCAAGTTGTTGCGGCGCGGTCAGGGTCGCTGAATCCTGTGGTGTTTGAACAATCGCTATCGCTGGCAAGCCAGCTCCTACAGTTTTTTGGTGAACGACACAAATCCGTAGGAGCTGGCTTGCCAGCGATGAGGCCAGTCTGTCCAGCGAAAAACTCAGCGCAACCCATCCCGAAACTGCCCAGGCGTCATCCCGGTCCAGCGCTTGAACGCGCGGCTGAAACTGCTGGTATCGGCAAACCCCAGTAAATAACTGATCTCACTCAACGAGCATTGCGGATCGCGCAGGTGCAGCAGCGCGAGGTTTTCGCGGCTTTCGTTGAGCAGCGTATCGAACCGACAACCCTCATCCGCCAAGTGCCTTTGCAGGCTGCGCAGGCTCAGGTGCAGGGCCTTGGCGATGTGTTCGGCGCTGGGTTCGCCTTCGGGTAATTGCTCTTCAATGGCGTCGCGTACCTTGCGCTCCCACGTCAGCGGCTTGAGTTGCGCCAGGGTGCGCTTGAGCACGGCTTCGTTGTGTTCGGCCAGCTCCGGGTTGGCGTCGTCCAGATGACTGTCGAAATCCACCAGCGCGAATTCCAGCCGGTCTTCACCCGCGGCGAAGTACACCGGCGAGCGAAAGACTTTGTGCCATTGGTGAGGGTCTTCAGGTTCAGGTCGACGCAGGTATACGGCCAGCGGGGCGTAGTCGCGACCCAGGCGATTGCGACAGGTGCGTACGTAAATCGCCACGAAGGCGTCGATGGCCTCGAAGGCCGGTGCCGGGTTGCCCTGGGGGATTTTCAGGCTGAAGCAGTAGCGGTCTTCGGTGCGGGTCAACTCCAGTTCCAGCGCATCGCTGACCACCTGGTGATAACGCACGATGCGCTCGAAAACTTCTCGCAAACTGCCGCTGGCCACCAGCGCATAACCCAGCGCATGAAAGGTCGTAGGGCTGACGAAGCGCGAGACTCGCAGGCCTATTGCCGGGTCGCCGCTGACCTGCACCGCGATTTCCCACAGGCGCGTGGTGCCGGACAACGGGTAACGGGCGTTCGGGTCGTCCATCAGTTGCGGGTCGAGCCCGGCTTGCTGGCACAGGGCGGTGCTGTCGAGGCCCAGGGCGTCGAGTTGCTTGCGCAGGGCGCGGGTCCAGCTGGCGAGGGAGGTCGGTTCAGTCATGCTGATTGGCGCTTCCGGTCAACAGGTTGGCGTTCTTGGCTGCCGCTTCGGGTGTGTGAAACAGGCAGGATGCGAACATCAATAACCAGAGGATGGAAGCATGCAAGGTACTTCTGCAAGTCCCCAGCGACTGAATGCCGCTCAGCGATCAGCCCATATTCGCGAAGTGGTGCTGGCCAAGGGCGTCGAGCTGCGCCAGCGCTACCCGGTTCTCAGGCATCAGGACGCCTTGGGCGCGGGGATTCTGGCCTTTGCACTGACCGGGATGGTCGGTTCGGCGGCGCTCTACATCGAGGGCTTCATGGCCTGGTGGGCGTGCTTGCTGCTTAACGCTTTCTTCGCCTCGCTGACCCACGAGCTCGAGCACGACCTGATCCATAGCATGTACTTCCGCAAGCAGCGCGTGCCGCACAACCTGATGATGGGACTGGTCTGGCTGGCACGCCCGAGCACGATCAACCCGTGGATTCGTCGTCATCTGCACCTCAATCACCACAAGGTCTCCGGTTCCGAAACCGACATGGAAGAGCGCGCGATCACCAACGGCGAGCCTTGGGGTTTCGCGCGGTTGCTGATGATTGGCGACAACATTATGTCGGCGTTCATTCGCATGCTCAGGGCGCCAACCTGGACGCGCAAAATCAGCATCGTCCAGCGCACCCTCAAGGTCTATGCGCCGCTGGCGCTAATGCACTGGGGCGCGTGGTACGTGTTCCTCGGCTTCCATGCCGCGAACGGCATTGCGTATTTGATGGGTGCGCCGATCGAATGGTCAGCGACCACGCTGTCGGTGATGAACGTGATCGATATCGCGGCGGTGGTGATTATCGGCCCGAACGTACTGCGCACGTTCTGCCTGCACTTCATCAGCTCGAACATGCATTACTACGGCGATATCGAGCCGGGGAACGTAATGCAGCAGTGCCAGGTGCTGAACGCGTGGTGGCTGTGGCCGTTGCAGGCGTTCTGCTTCAACTTCGGCAGCAGCCACGGGATTCATCACTTTGTGGTGAAGGAACCGTTTTACATCCGCCAGATGACCGTGCCGGTGGCGCATAAGGTGATGCGGGAGATGGGGGTGCGGTTTAATGATTTGGGGACGTTTGGGCGAGCGAACCGGTTTGTGCGTGGGGAAGTCGTTCAGGGGCAGGCTGTAGAGGGTGCGCGGGTCTGACGGCCTCATCGCTGGCAAGCCAGCTCCTACAGTGGTGCGGTGTTGAATACAAAAAATTGTGTACAACACCGATCCGGTAGGAGCTGGCTTGCCAGCGATAGCAATCTTTCAGACAAAATCAATCCGGCTGAAACGGCGACTCACTCAAAATCACCCCGGTCTCATCCACATATTTCTGCCAATGCTCGATCAGCAGGTTGAGCTTTTCTGGCTGGCTCGACGCCAGATCATGAATCTCGCCCGGATCACTGCCCAGATCATAAAGCTGCCAGGTCGCAGGTCCCACCGGCCCCGGAATGTACACCGCTTTCCATTGCCCCTGACGAATCGCCCTGCGTCCAAACAATTCCCACCCCGTCACGGTGTGCTCGTCATGCACCTGCGCCGTTTCACCCGACAAAAATCCCAGCCACGACTTCCCGCGCAACTCCGCTACTGGTTTGCCGCGCCACTGATTGCCCGGATGACGCACGCCGGCCAGGTCGAGAATGGTCGGTGTGATGTCCATTACCGTGCCAAACCCATGGCTGATCTGCCCCTTGAGCGGCAGTTGCGGGTAGTGCACCAGCGCGGGTACACGAATGCCGCCTTCGGTGGTGAATGCCTTGAACAGCCGCGAAGGCGCGGTCGCCACTTGCGCCCAGTTCGGCCCGTACCAGACATAGGAGTTGGCGCGACCAATGTTGTCCAGGCTGTTGTCGTAATGTTGATTGAGGTAAGTCAGCAGTTCCGGGCCGAATTTCGGGAAGGCTTCCAGCAGCGCACCTTCGGCGCCGTTATCGGACATGAACAGAATGAACGTGTTGTCCAGCTGCCCTTGGTTGCGCAGGTAGTCGACGACGCGGCCGATGTTCCAGTCCATGCGCTCGACCATCGCCGCATACACCTCCATGGCCCGTGCGGAAATCTGCCGTTGCTCGTCGCTCAAGGCGTCCCATTGAGCACTGAGCTGGATCAACGGATGCGGCTCGACATCCGCCTCGATCAGTCCCAAGGCCTTGAGTTTTTCCAGGCGTTCCAGGCGCAGCACTTCCGGACCGGCGTCATAGCGACCGCGATATTTCTCGACCACATCGGCAGGCGCCTGCAACGGCCAGTGCGGTGCGGAAAACGGCAGGTAAGCGAAGAACGGCCGGGTCTGATCGCGCTCCTTGAGGTAATGCAGCAACTTGTCGCCGAAGGCATCTGAGGAATAGAAATCCTTCGGCAGCTCATCGATGAATTGATCGTCTTCAATGTACAGCGCCGGGGTAGATTTCAGCAGTCTGGGCGTCTGTTCATCGTAGGTCGGCTCGAAGCCGTAATGGTTGGCGGCGCCGGGCAGCAGCGAAAACGAGCGCTCGAACCCCCGCGCATGGGGCGCCAGTTCGGCGGTCAGGCCCAGATGCCACTTGCCGCTCATCAAGGTCTGGTAACCGGCCTCGCGCAGCAGCTCGGGCAAGGCGACGACGCGGTCGTTCAGATGACCTTCATAGCCGGGTTTGCCGATCAGTTCCGGGGTCAGGGCTTCGGCCATGGTGCCAATGCCGGCAATGTGGTGATCGGTGCCGGTCAGCAGCATCGAACGCGTCGGCGAGCAGGTCGGTGCGGTGTGGAAATCGGTCAGGCGCAGGCCGTTGTTGGCCAAGGCATCAAGGTTCGGCGTGGCGATTTCACCACCGAATGCACCGATATCCGAGAAGCCCAGGTCATCGGCCAGAATTACCAGAAAGTTGGGACGTTGTGGCATCAAGAATCTCCTGTTCAGCAGGCAATGAAGGACAGCGGCAAATCACGCACCTGTACCGCAACGGGCGGTTGGTAGTGGTCGTCGCTGGTGAGTTCGTGCAGCAGTTCTTCGCGCAGTTGATGGAAGTCAAAACTGCTGCGCTGGCGTGGATGGGGCAGGGCGATGTCGACCACTTGCTTGATGCGTCCGGGACGCGGCTCCATGACCACCACGCGGTCGGCGAGAAAGATCGCTTCCTCGACGTCGTGAGTAACCAGAATCGTGGTGATTTTTGCCCGCGCGCGAATCGCCAATAATTCGTCCTGCATCTGTTGACGGGTCAGGGCATCGAGGGCGCCGAAGGGTTCGTCCAGCAGCAGAATCCGTGGGCTGGCCACCAGGCCCCGAGCGATCGCCACCCGTTGTGCCATGCCGCCGGAGAGCTGGTGTGGATAGGCGCGGGTGAAATCGCGCAGGCCCACCAGATCAATGAAATCGTTGATGCGTTTTTGTTTTTGCCCGGCGCTCAACGGCTCGTTGACCAAGCCCAGGCCGATGTTGTCGGCCACCGTCAGCCAAGGGAACAAACGGTGTTCCTGAAAAACGATGCCGCGCTCGCCACCGATGCCGGTGACCGCTTTGCCATCGACGCTGATCTTCCCGCGAAACTGCGTATCGAGTCCCACCAGCAGCCGCAGCAAAGTGGATTTTCCACAGCCGCTGGAGCCGACGATGGCGACGAATTCACCCTCGGCGATGTCCAGGTTGAATTCGCGAATGGCCTCCAGCTCAAAGCCATCGACGTCGAAGGATTTGCCCACGTGGTTGAAGCTGACTATCGGTGTGTTCATGCGTGTCTCCAGCGGGTTGCGCGGATTTCCAGGCGTTGGCCAATGAGGTTGAGCAGGGCGCCCGTAAGGCCGACCAGCAACATGCCGGCCATAATCAGGTCCATGCGCAGCAGTTGTTGGGCGCCGATCATCTGGCTGCCGATGCCGCCGTTGGACGGCATGAAATATTCAGCGCCGATGGTGCCCAGCCAGGCATAGATCAGGCTCAGCCTGAGCCCGGCGAAAATCCCTGGTGCGGCCCCTGGCAGCACCAGTCGGCCGAGACGTTGGCGCAGGTTCAGGCGCAGCACTTGAGCGGCCTCGTTCAGGTGCGGCGAAAGGTTGGCGACGCTGCGTTGGGTGGCGATGAATAACGGGAAAAACGCGGCAAGGGCGACGAACACCCACTTGGCCAGTTCCCCCAGTCCGAACCATGCGGTGAGCAGCGGCACCCAGGCGAAAATCGCAATCTGACGCAGCGCGGCGAGAGTCGGGCCGATTAGTCGTTCGCAGGTCCGCGACAGTCCGAGCAACAGCCCCAAGGCAAAGCCGAGACCACCGCCGAGCAACAAGCCACCGAGGGTACGACCCAAGCTCAGGGCCATGCCGCTGATCAGCGTGCCGTCTCGCAAACCGTTGTAGGCGGTTTCCAAAACAGCCAACGGGCTGACCAGAATGTTGACATCGACCCATTGCTGATTCGTCGCCAATTGCCACAACGACAGCAACGCCAACGGCAGCAACCAGGGTTGAGCGCGGTGCCAGCCTTGATAGTGCGGGCCACGGCGGATTTCGGCTGTGGCGGGATGCGGCCAGTGCACCAGTTTTTTATCCAGCAGGCCGATACCGCGATCCATGGCCACGCCGATCAAACCGATCACGACGATGCAGACGAATACGATGTCGAGCATGAACAACTGTCGCGCCCAGACCATCAAGTAGCCGATGCCTTCGCTGGAGGCGAGCAGTTCGACAGCAAGCAATGAGGTCCAGCCTGCAGCCAGCGCCAGGCGTACACCGGCCATGAAGGCCGGCAGTGCAGCGGGCAGGACGAGGCGACGGATCAGCAATCGTGGAGGCAGACGCAGCACCGCAGCCGCTTCGCGCAGCCTGGGTTGCGCATCACGCACGCCGACCAATGTGTGCAGGGTTACGGGCACCACGATGGCCTTGATCAGCACCACCAGTTTCAACACTTCGCCGATGCCGAAAAACACCATGAACAGCGGTATCCACGCCAGTGTCGGGATTTGCGACAACCCGGCGAATGTCGGGAACACCAGGCGTTCGAGCGTGCGGTTGAAACCCAGCGTCGCGCCCAATATCGCACCCGCCGTGATCCCGGCGAACAGTCCCCAGGACAGGCGTTGCAGGCTGATCCACAAATGGCTCCATAACTCGCCTTGGGACAGTTCAACGGCGCTGTTCCAGACCAACGACGGCGCGGGCAGGATTTGCTCGCTCATCCATTGATTGCGGCTGGCCAGCCACCACAGCGCAAACAAGCTTAGTGGCAGCAGCCAGGGCAAAAGCCGCTGGCTCAACGTTGGCCAGAGTCGCCGACCGTTGAGGGGTGGCGCAGCCAGCGGCAGGTTGAGCAGGGAAACACGGGCCATGGGCGACCTCCGATGTCGGATAGCGAGCGTTATAAACAACGCAAATCCCTGTAGGAGCTGGCTTGCCAGCGAGGCGGTGTGTCTGACCGACTTTGGTGGTCCGGGATCGCTGGCAAGCCAGCTCCTACAGATATGTGTTTTTGATCTATTAAATTTACTATCAATGCTATTGAGAGATAAGAGAGACCATTTAAGGCTTCCAGCCCAAACGCATCCAATGCATTCGAAGAATATTTTTGATGCTGGTTATGCATACCGCTCCACGGGGCCTGTATTTGTTCGCTTAGCTCAAAAAGCTATAAAAATGTGAATTTATAGTATTTAAGTGCTGGACAAGTTTGAGCCTACTTTCTGCTCCTCAACGCCGTCGCCACCAGGAGCCGCCCCATGAACATTCCCTTTAAACGAGTCATCAGCCTGTTCGCCGTACCAGCCTTGGCAGGCTTGTTGGCATTCAGCGCACAGGCGGACGAACTCAAGGAAATCCGCATCGCCGTGCCGGATCTAAGCGCCGGAACCCAGCACAGCGGTGGCGGCGTGGTTGATGTGCTGCGCGACCAACAGATCTACGAAAAGGCCTTCGCCGATCAGGGCATCAAGATTCAGTGGAATTTCTTCAAAGGCGCAGGCCCTGTGATCAATGAAGCCTTCGCCAATGATCAGGTTGACCTGGCGTACCTCGGCGACCTCGCAGCCATCATCGGCAAATCCAATGGCCTGGATACGCGGGTGCTGAGCGCTTCGGCACGCGGGATCAAGCACTACCTCGGCGTGGTGCCCGGTTCGGGGATCAAGACCCTGCAGGACCTCAAAGGCAAACGCGTGGCGATCTTTCGCGGCACCGCCAGCCAGTTGTCGTTCGATGCGGCGCTGGCCAGCCAGGGTTTGAGCGAGAAGGACTTGAAAGTCATCAACCTGGATTTCAGTGGTGCGATTGCGGCGCTCGCTGCCAAGCAAATCGATGCGTCGTGGGGCGGTTCGAATTTGACGGCGTTGCAAGCCAAAGGGCTGGCCGAGTTGCCGCTCAGCACCAAGGATCTGAATGGCGCGGGCAGCGTTCAGGCGGTGTTGGTGGGCAATGGCAAGTTTGTCGACGAGCACCCGGAGGTGGTGGCGAAACTGCTGAAGGCTCAGCAGCAAGCGGTGCAATGGCTGACCCAGGACAGTAACAAGGACGCATACATTCAGTTGGTGTCGGGGCTGGCGAGTTATCCGCCGGTGATTCTTACCCAGGATTTGAAGGATCAGAAATTGAGCGAGGTTTTCCCGTCGACCCTGGACCCGGTGTTTCTCGGCAAATTGCAGGATGCAGTGGACCTGGCTTCGCAGCAGAAGCTGATTCGCAAACCGTTCAAGGTGAGTGATTGGGTGGCGCCTGAATTGGCGGCGGCCAAGCTCTGAATCGTCGGCGTCTGAGCGGACGCCATCGCTGGCAAGCCAGCTCCTACGGTGGCGCGGTGATCCTTGTAGGAGCTGGCTTGCCAGCGATGAGGCCCTAAACCGCGACGGCAATCTGCTGCTTGTCGACCGCCACCAACACCTCGATCATCGCCCGCGCCGCCGGCGACAACCTGTACCCGGTGCGACTGACGATCCCGCAGCGGGCATTCATGCTCTCGATGTTCTGCGGCAGATTGCGCCAGTGCAACAGCGCTAGCGAACCCTGGGCGATGTCCTCGACGAACGCCTCCTCTGTGCCCACGCCAATCGCATTTGATTGCAGCACGATTTTCACCAGCGCCGGAAAGTGCTCGGTCTCGATGGTCGGGGCAAAGTCCATGCGCCCGCTAAGGTTTGCCAGCAGTTTGCGGATGCCCGGCGGGATCAGCGTGGTCGCCAGCGGGTAGTCGAACATGTCGTTGGTTGACAGGCTTTCCTTGGCCAGCAGCGGATGCCCGGGGCGGCAGAAAAACACCCCACGCTTGGGCGTCAGGGCCTGGGTCTGGAAGTTCGGGTCGGCCTCGAAATGGCGGATGTCGGCGATGAAGAATTCGATCTCCTCACGGCTCAGGGCGCGGCTCAGCTTTTCCCAGTTATCCACTTCGAAACAGGTGCGCACTTTCGGGTGCGCGTTGATGAATTGCGCCACCGCATCCGGCACCAGTTTCACCGCCGGGGCGGGACCGCAACCGAAGCGCAACTCACCGGCGTCGAGCTTGGTCATCTGCGTCACTTCGGCGTTGAGCAACGCCGCGCCTTGCACCAGGCTGCGCGCGTGTTGCAACACCACCAGGCCTTCGGGTGTCGGGCGCAAATCCTTGTTGCCACGGTCCACCAGCACGCAGCCGAACTCTTGCTCCAACCCCTGGATACTGCGGCTGAACGCTGGTTGAGTGATGCCCATGGCGTCCGCCGCACGGACAAAACTGCGGTGTTCGTTGAGGGCGATGAAGTAACGCAACTGGCGAAGATCCATATGCTTTCCCGGCATCCTAAAAATAGCTCGAAGGCATTTGCGACGAGGGTTGGTTGAGGTTTTAAATGCAAGCTCTTATTCCGTCAACGAAGCATGCGAATATCTATTAGATCTAAAGTGAATATAGATAGAGCGTTGTTTCGCTGCCGCCAACCGTCAGCAGTCCGATCGAGGGTCTACCCATGAGCAATGCCGCTTTAGCTGTAAAACCCGCTGTTCACGCGCTTGAAATCCATCCGGTGGCCGGTCGGATTGGTGCCGAGATTCGTGGCGTGAAACTCTCCGGTGAACTGGACGCCACCACCGTTGAAGCGATCCAGCAGGCGCTGGTGCAGTACAAAGTGATTTTCTTCCGCGAGCAGGCCCACCTCGACGATCAGAGCCAGGAAGCCTTCGCCCACCTGCTCGGCGAACCCGTGGCACACCCGACCGTGCCGGTTCGTGACGGCACGCGTTTTCTGCTGGAGCTGGACGGTGCCCAAGGCCAGCGCGCCAGCTCCTGGCACACCGATGTGACCTTCGTCGACGCCTACCCGAAGGCCTCGATCCTGCGCTCGGTGGTGGCACCGGCCGCCGGTGGCGACACCGTGTGGGCCAACACCGCCACGGCTTACAACGAACTGGCGCCGGAACTGCGCGAGCTGGCGGACAAACTCGTGGCAGTGCACAGCAACGAATATGACTACGCGGGCGGCAAGCCCGACGTGTCGGAGGAGAAGCTGGAGCGCTACCGCAAGATCTTCACCTCGACGGTCTACGAGACCGAGCATCCGGTGGTTCGCGTGCACCCGATCAGCGGTGAGAAAAGCTTGCTGCTGGGGCATTTCGTCAAGCGCATCAAAGGTTATTCCCAGGCCGATTCGGCGCACCTGTTCGGCCTGTTGCAAAGCCATGTCATCCGCCAGGAAAACACCGTGCGCTGGCGCTGGAAGGCCGGTGATGTGGCGATCTGGGATAACCGCTCCACCCAGCATTACGCGGTGGATGACTATGGCACCCAGGATCGGGTGGTGCGCCGCGTGACGCTCAAGGGTGAGGTGCCGGTTGGGGTGGCGGGGCAGCGTAGTCAGACGGTGAAGGGGCCGGATATCGGCGGCGTCTGATCGGATGCAATCGCTGGCAAGCCAGCTCCTACAGAGGGGCGGTGCTGGACACAATGGATGTGAACAACACAAAACCCTGTAGGAGCTGGCTTGCCAGCGATAGCGGTGGATCAGACAGCCAGATATTCCAGCGAACATACCTCTTCATCCTGCGCATCAACCTCCTTGATCTGCGCAATCATCGCCTCGGCCAGCGGTGACAACCGATACCCCGCGCGGCTGACAATTCCGTAGCGGGTGTAGAGCTCTTCCAGGTCATCCGCCAACCCATCGATCTTCAAACGCACCAGCTCACCCTTGGCGTTATGCAGCGCATCGGAATAATCGCCGACGATGCCAATCGCATCCGAACGCAACACCACGCCGAGCAGGCTGTAGCTGTTTTCGCATTCCACATTGGGTGTGAAGTCCGGTCTGCCGCTCAGGTCGACGATGACTTTGCGCAGGTTTGGCGGGCGAATGGTGACGGCCATCGGATAGCTCATCAATTGCGCGGCATTGACGCTTTCATGTGCGGCCAGTGGATGCCCGGCGCGGCAGCAGAAATGCCATTTGCGCGGACGCAGACGCTGGGTCAGGTAGTCCGGGTCTGCCTCGAACTGCCGGGTGTCGGCGACGAAAAATTCGAACTCTTCGCTCAACAGACGCTTGCTCAAGCTCTGCCAGTCATCCACCTGAAACTGCACCCGGGCCTTGGGGTAGTGGCCGATGAAGCTGCCGATCGCCCGTGGGATCAATCCCGCCGCTGGCGCCGGGCCGCAGCCGAAGCGCAATTCGCCAGCCTCCAGGCCGTTGAACTGGCTGATCTCGTTGGCCATCTGTTGCGCGCCGCTGACCAGCCGCCGGGCGTGTTCGAGCAGCACCTGGCCCTGTTTGGTCGGGGCCAGATCCTTGCGCCCGCGATCCACCAACTGACAACCGACGCTGTGCTCCAGCGCCTGGATGCTGCGACTGAACGCCGACTGCGACAGGTTCACGGCCATGGCGCCCGCGACGAAGCTGCGTTGGTCGGCGAGGGCGATGAAGTGGCGGAGCTGGCGCAAATCGATATGCATTTTTCACATAAAAAATATCGGGGAAATGCATTGGATATGCATTAGGTCGACTCCTTATAAAGGCAATCTCTTATGCAGTAAATCTTTGTAAAAACATAAATAAATAACTTTAAAGAATATGCATCACTGAAAAGTCGCTGTGTGTTTTTTGATCAGGAGCCGCTTTATGAGTCCGTTGAACCTCGCGTCACCCCTTACACCCCAACGGCTCAAGCGCCTGCCCCTGGCGCTGCTGCTGGCCGGGAGCGCCAGTTGGACCCAAGGCTATGCGGCCGAGACCACCACCCCGGAAGATGCCCCGGTAAAAACCGTATCGGGCCAGACCAAAGCCGATGGCACTCAACTCGAAACCGTGACCGTCACCACCCGCCGCCGTGAAGAAAGTTCGCAGGATGTACCGACCCCGATGAGCGTGGTCAGCGGCCAGACGCTGGAAACCCAGCGCGTTTATCGCATTCAGGATTTGCAGCAACTGGTGCCTAGCGTCAACGTCGCCTACATGCATGCGCGCCAGTCCAGCGTGTCGATCCGTGGCCTGGGCAACAACCCGGCCAGCGATGGCCTGGAAGGTAGCGTCGGGCTGTATATCGACAACGTCTACCTTGGCCGGCCGGGTATGGCGGTGTTCGATTTGATGGACATCGAGCAGCTCGAAGTGCTGCGCGGTCCGCAAGGCACGTTGTTCGGCAAGAACACCACGGCTGGCGTAATCAACATCAGCACGAGGGCGCCAACCTTCACCCCGGAGCGCAGCATCGAAAGTTCGGTGGGCGAGGACGGCTACTTCCAGACCAAGGGAACCATTTCCGGGCCATTGAATGATCAGCTCGCCGGGCGTTTTTCCGCGTACCGCACACGCAGCGATGGCGACATCAAAAACGAATACGACGGCCATGACTTGAACGGCGGCTCACGCGATGGTTTCCGGGCGCAGTTGCTGTTCAAGCCGAACGAGGCATTCAACCTGCGCTGGATCGGTGACTACAACGAAGAGGATTCCAGTGCCGGCACCCGTGTGCTGTACAACACCGGGCCGACCATTAACGGCGTCAACCTCTACCAAAACCGGGCCACTGCGTCCGGGGCGACGCTGGTCGATGGCACCCATCGCAAGGTCAACCTGAATGACGAACAGCACGTTACCGTGCACCAGGGCGGCACCTCGGTAGAGGCGAACTGGACGCTGCCGAGTGACTTTACCCTGACCTCGATCAGCTCCTATCGCTGGTGGAATTTCACCCCGCGTAACGACGACGGGCTGAACGTCTCGACGACGTACAACGCCGGGGTCTCGGTGGAAGACAAACAGTACTCCCAGGAATTTCGCCTGGCCTCGCCCACCGGCGGCTTCTTCGACTACGTGCTCGGCGCTTATTACTTCGGCAATGACCTGGACAACAAATCCTTCGCTTATTACGGCCCGCAAGCCGACATCTGGAACGGCACGCCCGCCGGTGCATTGGCCAACGTGAACAGCGTCGGCAAGGGCCACATCAAAACCGACAGCTTCGCCCTGTTTGCCCAAGGCACCTGGCACCTCACGGAGCGGCTGGACTTCACCGCCGGTATTCGTGGCACTTACGAAGAGAAAAACGCCTGGGTCAACCGCAATGCGCCGGAGGGTGGTGCAGCGGTGACCGGCGCGGCCGCGACCGCCAGACGTGGACGCGCCGGGGTTTACGACTCCGGTGATTTGAACCAGTACAGCTCCAGCCCTTCGGGTCTGTTGAACCTCAGCTACCACTTCAACGAGAACCTGCTCGGCTACGCCACCCTGTCCCACGGCGAGAAATCCGGCGGCGTGAACCTGGCTGTCGGCACCGCCCCGGTTGCTGGCGCCGACTCGCTGCTGATCGGCACCGAGCGTGCAAATAACGCCGAACTCGGTTTCAAAAGCACACTCTGGGACCGTCGCCTGCAACTTAACGCCAACGTGTTCTGGACCCAGGTCAACGGCTATCAAACCAACGCCTACGACGACGCCAACCGCGTGCAATACCTGACCAACGCGGGCTCGGTGCGTTCGCGTGGCGTGGAACTCGAAAGCACGCTGATCCCGTTGCGTGGCCTGACGCTGAACATCAACGGCTCCTACAACGACGTCAGCTACCTCTCCTACAAAGATGCGCCGTGCCCACCGGAAGTCAGCCTGGCGCCGGGTGCTCCGGCTTCGTGCGACCTGACCGGTCACCAAGTGGTTGGCGCGTCAAAATGGATCGGCAACGCCAACGGCGAATACAAATGGAACCTGAGTAACGGTCTCGAAGAGTACGTCACCGGCAGCTACGCCTTTCGCTCCAAAGCGGTGGGCACGGTGGAGGATTCCGACTTCGGCCAGATCCCGAGCTACGCCGTGGTCAACCTGTCCACCGGCCTGCGCGGCGACTTCAGGCAGGGGCAATGGGACGTCTCGCTGTGGCTGAAAAACGCCTTTGACAAAACCTACTACACAACGCTCTGGACCGCCGCCAACGGTGGTTATGAAGGCTTGCTCGGCACGCCACGGACGCTGGGCGTAACCGGTCGCTACGACTTCTGATCAATGCGACGCCGACACCGAAAACCATGCCCTTCACGAATATTTTCAATGCTTCAAAAGCATGGGTTTTCGGTCACCGTCCCCGAGCCCTTACGGGGCAAGGCCTGCAGCGAACAGAGCGTTTTTGATATTCGTTTTTGATCTAGTTTTAATGTTAAAGATTACTTTAAGAGATAAGCGTCTAGCTCAATGATTAACCCATCGATACGTCGTTCGGGGGATGTCGGGTTCGGCGTATCGGGTCATTCGCAAAGAGATCGCAGGGAGTAAATCAATGGGCAAAGTCCAGACCGCCGCCAGCGCACACGAGGTGCTTTGGCGCCAGGCGCCAGGTGGCGAGTTGGTCGACCTCGGGCGGGTACACCGCGTGCCCTTGGGCCAGCTGCGTTTGCAGCGTGCGCCCAAGGGCATCCTGAGCCGACGCGAGACGATTCTGCTCGGTGTGTTGGCATTGCTGGTGCACGGCGCGGTGATCTACTGGGTCAATCAGCAGCCGACCAAAGCCTTGCCGATCGTACCGCCGGAAATTCCGCCGATGACCATCGAGTTTTCGCGTCCGGCGCCGCCCGTGGTCGAGCCGCCTCCGCCAGTACCGCCGCCACCGCCACCACCAGTGGTCGAACCGCCGCCGCCCGTGGTGGACGAATTGGCGGCCAAACCGGCGCCGCCGAAACCGATTCCCAAGCCAAAACCGGTGATTAAACCAGTATCAAAACCGGTGCCAAAAGCTGCCCAGCAACCGCCCGCGCCGCCACAACCGGCAGCTCCGGTCGCAGCCCCGGCACCACCTGCACCACCGGCGCCCGCGCCAGTGACACCGGCCTCGGCCAACGCCGGGTACCTGAAAAATCCGGCGCCGGAGTATCCGTCGCTGGCCCAGCGTCGCGGTTGGGAAGGCACGGTGTTGTTGCGTGTGCATGTTCTCGCCAGCGGCAAGCCCGGCGAGATCCAGATTCAGAAAAGCAGTGGTCGCGATGCCCTCGATGAGGCCGCCCTGAGTGCAGTGAAACGCTGGAGTTTTGTGCCGGCCAAGCAGGGTGATGTCGCTCAGGACGGCTGGGTCAGCGTGCCCATCGATTTCAAGATTCATTAAACAGAAACCTAATTCGCGCGAAAGTTTTACACGAGGAATTCACCATGACGTTATTGGCATCTCCACTCGAATCCATCGAAAGTGCGGTGATTTGGCTGCTGGTGGTTTTTTCCGTCGCCACCTGGGGCCTGGCATTGCTCAAGGGTGTGCAGTTCGGTCGCCTTAAAGCCCAGGATCGCAAGTTTCACAAACAGTTTTGGGCCGCATCGAGTCTGGACTCGGCGGCAGAGTTAGCCGAGACGCAACCTGGCGCTGCAGCGCGGGTGGCACAGGCCGGTTATGCGGCGATCCAGGTGGGCGAGGCGCCGCAAGCGGCGGATTTGAGCCAGGCGATCAATCATCAGGATCGCCTTGAGCGAGCCTTGCGTCAGCAAATCGTGCGCGAGCGCCGCTCGCTGGAAACCGGGCTGGCGGTGGTTGCGAGTATTGGCAGTACGTCGCCGTTCATAGGTTTGTTCGGCACGGTGTGGGGAATCATGGAGGCGTTGAAGGGCATCAGCGCGGCGGGTTCGGCGAGCCTCGAAACAGTGGCCGGGCCGATTGGTGCAGCGCTGGTTGCGACCGGTGTGGGGATCGCCGTCGCAGTGCCGGCGGTGCTGGTTTACAACTACTTTTTGCGTCGTTTGAAACTGACGGCGGCGGATCTGGATGACTTCGCCCACGACTTCTACAGCCTGGCGCAGAAGAGCTCATTCCGCGTGTTGATCCACCCGACGGCGCACAAAGCCGCGCCATCGGGCAATGCACAGAAAGTGAAGGAGGCGTCCTGATATGGCCTTCTCCACGCAAGACAGCGATGAGGTGCTGAGCGAGATCAACGTGACGCCGCTGGTGGACGTGATGCTGGTGCTGCTGGTGGTGTTCATCGTCACCGCGCCGCTGCTGACCAACGCGATTCCGATCAACCTGCCCAAAACCGAAGCCGTGGCGCCGGTGGAGCAGAAAGACCCGCTGGTGGTGAGCATCGACGGTGCCGGCAAGCTGTTTATCAACAAGGATGAAATCCAGCCGGATTTGCTGGAATTCAAGCTACAAGCGGCCAAGGCCAAAGACCCGGAAGTGCGGGTGCAATTGCAGGCTGACGACGGGGTGAATTACGGCGAAGTGGCGCGGGCCATGGCGTCCATTGAGCGGGCAGGGATTACCAAGTTGTCGGTGATTACCGCGCGCTAATAGATTTTCGATTTTCCGGGGCCGTCTCCTTGGCAGGGTGCGGCCCCTTTTTTATTCCAACGAGACACAAAAGCTGTAGGAGCTGGCTTGCCAGCGATAGCGGTAACTCAGACAACATTTGTATCGACTGGCCGGAAGCCATCGCTGGCAAGCCAGCTCCTACAAGGGGTGTATTTTTATATTCTTTATTAGTCTTAATAAATAGCTTCTTATTCCTTAACGAATATAAATCCCAACCCTATACTCGATCGGGAACAGACACGCAGCAGGAGAGCTCCCCCATGCGCAACGAATCAATTCGCTACCTGATTGTGCCGGGCTGGCAAGGATCGCCGGAAGATCATTGGCAAAGCCATTGGCAGAACAGTCTGCCGAACAGCGCACGGGTGGAGCAGGACGACTGGCTGACGCCTCGTCGTGAAGACTGGGTGGCGGCGCTGGCCGAGGCGATTGCCGCAGACAACACTCCGGTCATCCTGATCGCCCATAGCCTGGGTTGCATCACCGTCGCCCATTGGGCCGCTACCGCGCCTGTGCAGTTTCTTCGTCAGGTACGTGGCGCCTTGCTGGTGGCGCCGGCGGACGTCGAACGTCCGGCCTGCGCGCCAGCGCTGCGCAATTTCGCACCGATCCCTACATCCCTGCTGCCATTCCCCAGCCAGGTCGTCAGCTCCGACAACGACGCCGCCGTCAGCGCGCCGCGAGCGCTGGAGCTGGCGCGTAACTGGGGCGCGGAAGCGGGGATCCTCGCGGGTGCCGGGCACATCAATGTGAAGTCGGGTCATCAGCGTTGGGAGCAGGGTTTTGCCTATCTCTATCGCTTGCAAAACCGCATGGAACACCACGCCCTGCGCCGTGCCTGAATCTATTATTTTTTACGCCCCCGTCGCTTGGCGGTTTCGGGCGGGAGCCTGCCATGAGTTTTGAAACCTTCGGCCAGCCACTGCTGACCTTTCCCGACGCGGAAAAAAGTCCTCTGAGCATCCGCGCCAAGGCGCTGGTGTTCGTCGATCCACGCTCGCGCCAGTTGCGCCAGGAACTGGAGCAACTGGCGCCGCGCTCGATCTCGGTGTTGATCCGTGGCGAAACCGGCAGCGGCAAGGAGCTGTTGGCGCGGCATATCCATCGCGCCAGTGATCGCGGTGGATTGTTCGTCTCGGTCAATTGCGGCGCGATCAGCCCGACCTATGCCGATGCCGAATTGTTCGGTTATGCCGCCGGCAGTTACAGCGGTTCGGCCAGCAGTCGCGCCGGCTGGTTCGGTTCGGCCAACGGCGGCACTTTGTACCTGGATGAAATCGGCGACCTGCCGCTGCCGATCCAGATCAAATTGCTCGCCGCTTTGGAAAACCACGAAGTGACACGCGTCGGTGCACATCAGCCAAGCCCGGTGGACGTGCGCCTGGTCGCCGCCACCAGCATCGACCTGGCCCAGGCTGTCGCTGCCGGAAAATTCCATGAGCGGCTTTACCACTACCTCAGCGAGGGGCAGCTCGAACTACCGGCCCTGCGCGAGCGGGTGGGCGACATCCTGTCGCTGGCGGAATACTTCCTCGGCATCTACAGCCAGCGCCTGGACTTGCCAGTGCCGCTGATCAGCGAGGCAGCGCAAGCCGTGCTGGAGCGACACAGCTGGCCGGGCAATACCCGTGAGCTGGAAAACGTCATTCACTTTGCGCTGTTGGTGAGTACCGGTGACGAGATCCTGCCGGAGCATTTGAATTTGCCAGATGAAGGTTTGGTGCAAATCGAACAGCAGCTCAAGCGGATTCTCGGCCACGGTAGCGCCGCCGAAAAAGAAGCCCTGAAGCAACTCCTGAAAAATACCGCCCTCCTGTAGGAGCAAGCTGGCTCGCGATTGGGCCTGTGCGGTTTTTTTCTGTACAGGCGCCATCGCTGGCAAGCCAGCTCCTACAGGGAATGTGCGAGCTAGAGCGATATGAACAAAATGGAATATGAAAGTGAATAAAAGATATTGTTCGGGAATATAAAATCCCGGTATTGTCCGCGTCACGCCAGCGATAGCACTTCGCTGGCACTTAATACTTAGCCGTCGCCACAAGCGACTGTGATTTTCGATAAGGACACTGCATGAAAAAGGTTCTGTTGTTCACCGCACTGGCGGCTGCCCTGACCGCGGGCCTGGCCCAGGCTGGCGAAAAACTGGTGGTTGCGGCGACCCCGATTCCACACGCCGAGATTCTTGAGCTAATCAAGCCAACCCTCGCCAAAGAAGGCGTGGACCTGGAAATCAAAGTCTTCACCGACTACGTTCAGCCGAACGTACAGGTCGACCAGAAGCGTCTGGACGCCAACTACTTCCAGACCCTGCCGTATCTGAAAAGCTTCAACGAAGGCAAAGGCACCAACCTGGTGACCGTGATCGGCGTTCACGTTGAACCGTTCGGTGGCTACTCGAAGAAAGTCAAAACCCTGGCCGAGCTGAAAGACGGCGCGACCATTGCCATTCCTAACGAAGGCAGCAACAGCGGCCGTGCCCTGATCCTGCTGCAGAAGGCTGGCCTGATCGAGTTGAAAGACCCGAAAAACGCCCTGGCCACGCCGAAAGACATCGCCAAGAACCCGCACAACTTCAAGTTCAAGGAACTGGAATCCGCCATGCTGCCGCGCGTGCTGGATCAAGTCGACCTGGACATGATCAACACCAACTACGCGCTGGAAGCGGGCCTGAACCCGGCTAAAGACGCGCTGGTGATCGAAGGTGCGGATTCGCCTTACGTGAACTTCCTGGTCGCTCGTCCTGATAACAAGGACAGCGCCGCCATCCAGAAACTGGCCAAGGCATTGACCAGCCCGGAAGTGAAAGCATTCATCGAGAAGAAGTACAGCGGCGCAGTACTGCCGGCGTTCTGATTCGCGAGGTAAACCCCTTCAAGGTTTCCAACGCCGACGGCTGATACAGCGTCGGCGTTTTTTATTGGGCGATCATTGAAACTTGTGGCGAGCGATTTTTTGTGGCGAGCGAGCATGCTCCCTCGCCACAAAAGCCCGGCATCATTCACCGATGAACATTCAGGCCACCCTGGCCTTCAACGCCCTGCGCAACGCCATCAATAACTTCACGATGTCCTGCGGATTCATCGGTTGCAGCACTTTTGCATCTGCCATGTTCTCGTCCTTGTGAGTGATCGGCCGGGGGAGTCTGGCCAAAAGCGGTCCGTCCTTGGAGGGGCAATCTGAAAAAAAGATCCTTCCTACGGCGCAAAGGAAAATAGTCGTCTTCCGTCGCCTCGGCAAATGCGCGGGGATAGTTTTTTGCGTGATATCAATATGCTTTAACGGTATTTAAATTCTAATTTTTATACCTTTAAAGTTGGTGCTTGCCGGGCCGCTATCCATGGCCCGTGGACTGCACCACCGTCGCTTACCGAGCGGCGTCCAGGATGTTCAATGAACTTCGATTACGCATTTATCCTCAGCACCCTGCCGGCGTTTCTCAAGGCCGTGGGCGTGACGCTGCAGGTCGGGTTTATCGCCATCGGCACATCGTTGCTGGTGGCGCTGATTAACGCGACGATTCTGGTGTTCCGCACGCCTTACTTGCAGCGGCTGGTTGGACTCTACGTAGAACTGGCCCGCAACACGCCGCTGCTGATCCAGCTGTTCTTCGTGTATTTCGCCTTGCCCGCGTTGGGTATCAAGGTCTCGGGTTTCGTTGCGGCGATTATCACCATGACCTTCCTCGGCGGCGCTTATCTCACCGAAGTGTTGCGTGCCGGCGTGGACGCCGTGCCCCAGGCACAACTCGAGTCAGGCCGCTCCATCGGCCTGTCCCACGGGCAATTGCTGCGCTACGTGATCCTGCCGCAAGCCGGCATCCTCAGCCTGCCGTCGCTGTTCGCCAATTTCATTTTCCTGCTCAAGGAAACCACGGTGGTCTCGGCGGTAGCGGTACCGGAAATTCTCTACACCACCAAAAGCTACATCGCGCTCTATTACAAAACCTACGAAATGCTCGCCGTGCTGACGCTGATTTGCGTGTTGCTGTTCTTGCCGCTGTCGCTGTTGCTCAGCCGTCTGGAAAGGAGGCTCCAGCATGGCCAGTTCGGGTCTTGAGTTGTTGTGGGTGTCGTTGCCGCAACTGGGCAAGGGTGCGGCGCAAACCCTGTCGATATCTTTTTTGAGCATCGCTATCAGCACCGCAGGTGGCGTGCTCTACGGCGTGTTGCGCACGCTGAATGTGACGTGGCTGAACGCGATCTTGCGGGTCTATCTGGAACTGTTCCGGGCGATCCCGGTGCTGGTCTGGTTGTACTTGTTGTTCTTCGGCCTGCCGATCTTTTTCGGCCTGAGCATTCCGAGCTTCTGGTGCGCGGTCCTGGTGCTGTCGTTGTGGGGCGCCAGTGAGGTTGGCGAAGTGGTGCGCGGCGCGTTGCATTCGTTGCCGCGCGGCCAGCGGGAAGCGGGTTTGTCGATCGGTCTGGACGGCCCGCAACTCTACGGCTACGTGCTGCTGCCGCAAGCGTTGAAGCGCATGACGCCGCCGACCATCAATGTCTACACGCGGATCATCAAGACCAGCTCCCTGGCGGTGCTGATCGGTGTGGTGGACGTGATCAAGGTCGGCCAGCAGATCATCGAGCGCACCTACGAATCGGTGCTGATCTACGGCGCGCTTTTCCTGTTTTTCTTTTTCATTTGCTACCCGCTCTCGGCCGCCTCGCGCGTGCTGGAGCGGCGCTGGACGCAAGCATGAGCGCATTGATCGAGTTCAAGGGTTTCAACAAGTTCTTCGGCGAGCAGCAGGTGCTTAACGGCATCGACCTGAGCGTTAAACCGGGCGAGGTGATCGTCATCCTTGGCCCCAGCGGCTGCGGCAAAAGCACCTTGTTGCGCTGCCTCAACGGGTTGGAAGTCGCTCATGGCGGCAGCCTGAATTTTGCCGGGAGCGAGTTGCTGGACAAGGGCACCGACTGGCGCGTAGTGCGGCAGCAGATCGGCATGGTGTTCCAGAGTTATCACTTGTTTCCGCACATGAGCGTGCTCGACAACCTGTTGCTCGGCCCTGTGAAGGTGCAGAAACGCGACCGCTGCGAAGCGCGCGATCAGGCTGAAGCGTTGTTGGCGCGCGTAGGTCTGCTGGATAAACGCGATGCCTTTCCACGGCAGCTCTCCGGCGGTCAACAACAACGCATCGCCATCGTCCGTTCGTTGTGCATGAACCCCAAGGTCATGCTCTTCGATGAAGTCACCGCTGCCCTTGATCCGGAAATGGTCAAGGAAGTGCTGGAAGTGATTCAGGGTCTGGCCCGCGAAGGCATGACCCTGCTGATCGTCACCCACGAAATGGCCTTCGCCCGCGCCGTGGCTGACCGCATCGTGTTCATGGATGCCGGACGAATCCTTGAACAAAACCCTCCCGAGATTTTCTTTACGAACCCGCAAACCGCACGAGCGCAGCAGTTCCTGGAGAAATTCTCCTACGTCGCCGCATTACCCAAAACGACTCAAACAAAGGAACTGGAATTGCTATGAAAACTGCCAAGTCTTCACTCTTGCTTCTCCCATTGCTGGGCCTTGCGTTGCTGGCCGGTTGCAACAAAACCGAAGAACCCGCCAAACCGAAAGTCGCCAGCGAAAGCACGGCACCGGCCGGCTATCTGGAGAAAATCAAGGCGCGGGACAAGCTGATCGTGGGCGTCTTCACTGACAAGCCGCCATTCGGTTTCGTCAATGAAGCCGGGCGCTACGTCGGTTTTGATACCGACATCGGCCGTCAATTCGCCAAGGATCTGCTGGGTGACGAGAACAAGGTCGAGTTCGTTGCCGTGGAGCCGGCGAGCCGCATTCCGTTCCTGCAAAGTGACAAGGTTGACCTGATCCTGGCCAACATGACCGTCACCCCGGAGCGCAAGGAAGCGGTGGAATTCACCAACCCTAACCTCAAGGTCGCCGTGCAGGCATTGGTGCCGCAGGACAGCGCGGTGAAAAACCTCGATGACCTGGCGACCCGTACCACCATCGTCACTACCGGCACCACCGCCGACATCTGGCTGACCAAGAATCATCCGGACTGGAAACTGCTGAAGTTCGAGAAAAACTCCGAGTCCCTGCAAGCTTTGGCCAATGGTCGTGGCGATGCCTATGCCCAAGACAATCTGGTGTTGTTCAGCTGGGCCAAACAGAACCCTGGCTATCGCGTGCTGAGCCAGACCCTGGGTGCCGAAGCGCCGATCGCGCCAGCAGTGAAAAAGGGCAACATCGAACTGCGCGACTGGGTGAACGCCGAGTTGGCGAAACTGGGTGAAGAGAAGTATCTGCTCAAGCTGTACGACCAGTACGTGCGCAAGGAACTGAGCGATGACACCAAGCCTGAGAGCGTGATCGTCGAGGGTGGCAAGTGGCAGGGGTGACTCTGTAGTTTTTGTATCGATCTTGCGGCCGTCATCGCCGGCAAGCCGGCTCCTACAGGGACCACCTCAATCCTGTAGGAGCTGGCTTGCCAGCGATTGGATTTCTCAGGTACCGCTCAATCCGGCCAATACCACGCCGGCTCATCCAGCATCCGTTGCCCGACGATCCCGGTCTGGCCCAGGTTTTTCTCCAGCACGATGCAATTGCATTCCGGATCCTCTTGCAACGCCGAAATCAACCGCCGGGCGTGGGACACCACCCACACCTGGCACTGCTCCGATGCGCGGATGATCAAGCGTGCCAGTGCCGGCAGCAGGTCCGGATGCAGGCTGGTTTCCGGTTCGTTCAGCACCATCAATGTGGGTGGTCGAGGTGTCAACAGCGCCGCGACCAGCAGCAAGTAACGCACATGAAATCACCGTTGGAATCAGGCAGACCCAGGCTGATCGAGTAACCGAAGTGTTCCCCGCAAAACCCCAGCCGCAGACGTTTCACACCGCGTTGCACCGTCGCCTCGATCGGGACTTCGCCATTGCGCATGCGTCGGCTGATGGTTTGCGGTCCGGCCCAGAAGGTCGAGTCCAGTCCACCCTCGCGCGCCAAGGCATTGACCACGCCGCCCTGAGCGGTTTCCGCCAGCAAGCGCAACGCACGGTAGAGATTGGATTTGCCGCTGCCATTTGGGCCGGTGATCAGATTCAAGCGACCAAGGGGAATCACCAGTTTGTTGATTGAGCGGTAGTTGGCTACTGCCAGGGTTTTAAGCATGGAAAGCGTCCTGCCTCCGGGAACTGGACTTTATTTGACCCCACAGTGGGCGCTCTTGTAACCCTGTTCTAAGCTGACAGACGAATCGCGCCCGTTAAACGCAAAGGAGTCTGCATGGCTGGTCCCGGATTGAAAATTGCGCTTGGCCTGAGCCTCCTGGCTTTGCTGAGTGCTTGCGAAAAAGAAAAACCGATACCCGAACACCTGCCGCGGGTATTCGTACAAGTCGTCGAACCGGCAAATTTCGCGCCTTCGGTAACCCTGACCGGTGACGTCCAGGCACGTGTACAGACCGAGTTGTCTTTCCGCGTCGGCGGCAAGATCATCCAGCGCTCGGTCGACGTCGGTGACCGGGTGACGGCCAAGCAGGTATTGGCCCGCCTCGACCCCAAGGATTTGCAGACCAATGTCGATTCGGCCCAGGCGCAAGTGGTCGCACAACAGGCGTTGGTCAAGCAGAACGCCGCGGCGTTCGTGCGGCAGCAGAAACTCTTGCCCAAGGGCTATACCAGCCAGAGCGAATACGACTCGGCGCAGGCGGCTTTGCGCAGCAGCCAGAGCGCGTTGAGCGCTGCCCAGGCGCAATTGGCCAACGCCAAGGATCAACTCAGCTACACGGCGCTGATCGCCGATGCGCCAGGGATCATCACCGACCGCCAGGGGGAAGTCGGTCAAGTGGTGCAGGCGACGATGCCGATCTTCGGCCTGGCCCGGGACGGCGACCGGGATGCGGTGTTCAACGTCTATGAATCATTGCTGGCCGAGAAGCCGACGAATCAAACCATTGTCCTGAGTTTGCTCGATAACCCAGCCATCAAGACCACCGGCACCGTTCGTGAAGTCACCCCGTCAGTGTCGGCGGAGTCCGGCACCGTGCAGGTCAAGGTCGGCCTCAACAGCCTGCCCGATGGCATGCAATTGGGTTCGGTGGTGAGTGCCACGGTCAGGGGGGCGGGCAAGTCCGTCGTCGAGTTGCCGTGGTCGGCGCTGACCAAAAATATCAGTGAGCCCGCTGTCTGGATTGTCGACGACAAAGGGCAGGCGCAATTGCACTCGGTCACGGTCAGCCGTTACCTGACCGGCAAGGTTATCATCAATGGCGGATTGAAGGGCGGGGAAAAAGTGGTCGTCGCTGGCGGGCAATTGCTGCACCCGGGCATGGTCGTCGAAATTGCCGAAAATACCTACAAGGACCTGAGTTGGGGAGCCAAGCCATGAAGCCTTTATGGGCATTGTCCATCGGGCTGGTGTTGAGCGCCTGCTCCAAAAGCGAGCCACCGCCGGAGCCGGTACGGCCGGTGCTGTCGATCAAGATCCAGGCCTTGAACGAAGAGGACCTGGGTCGTTTCGCCGGGAGCATTCAGGCGCGCTACGAGAGCAATACCGGGTTTCGTGTGGGTGGGCGAATCGCCAGTCGTAACGTCAATGTCGGGGCCGAGGTCGAGAAAGGCACGCTGCTCGCCACCCTCGATCCTTCCGACCAGCAGAATCAATTGCGTTCAGCCGAGGGCGATCTGGCGAAAATACAGGCACAACTCATCAATGCGCAGGCCAGCGCCCGCAGGCAGCAGGCCTTGTTTGATCGTGGAGTCGGTTCGCAGGCTCAGCTCGATTCAGCCATCACGGATCTTAAAACCAGCCAAGCCTCCCTCGACCAGGCCCGGGCGGCAGTCAACCAGAGCAAGGACCAACTGGGCTACACCGAGTTGCGCTCCGATCACAAAGCGGTGGTCACCGCGTGGAGTGCCGAGGCCGGGCAAGTGGTGACGGCCGGGCAGCAAGTGGTCACCCTGGCACAGCCAGACATCAAGGAAGCGGTGATCGACCTGCCGGACACGCTGGTCGACCAACTGCCCAGCGACGTGGTGTTCCTGGTCGCCGCGCAACTCAACCCTGCCATTAACACCACCGCGGTCATCCGCGAAATCGAACCCCAGGCACAAAGTGCCACGCGCACCCGCCGCGCCCGCCTGTCCCTGGCTGAAACGCCAGAGGGCTTTCGCCTGGGCACGGCGATCAGCGTCACCTTGAGTTCGGCGATCAAGCCGCGTATCGAATTGCCCATCACCGCACTGCAGGATGTCGATGGGAAATCGCGCGTCTGGGTCATCGATCAACAGAAAAAAACCGTATCCCCGCGGGACGTCAGCGTTGTCAGCCGCACGGACACCACGGTGGTCGTGGCCAGTGGCGTGAAATCCGGTGAACGAATTGTCAGTGCCGGTGTGAACAGCCTCAAACCGGGGCAAAAAGTGAAAGTCGATGAGGGCAGCCCACAATGAAAGGGAGTTTCAACTTATCCGAATGGGCGCTCAAACATCAGTCGTTTGTCTGGTATTTGATGTTCGTTTCGCTGCTGATGGGCGTGTTCTCGTACATCAATCTGGGCCGCGAGGAAGACCCGTCGTTCACCATCAAAACCATGGTGATCCAGACCCGCTGGCCCGGTGCGACTCAAGAGGAAACCCTCAAGCAGGTCACCGACCGTATCGAGAAAAAACTCGAAGAGCTTGATTCCCTCGACTACGTGAAAAGCTACACCCGCCCCGGCGAGTCGACGGTCTATGTGTACTTGCGCGACACCACCAAGGCCAAGGACATTCCGGAAATCTGGTACCAGGTGCGCAAGAAGATCACCGACATTCGCTACTCCTTCCCCCAGGGTATTCAAGGCCCGTCGTTCAACGACGAGTTCGGTGACGTGTTTGGCTCGATCTACGCCTTTACCGCCGACGGCCTGTCGCTGCGCCAGTTGCGAGACTACGTCGAGCAGGCGCGCGCAGAGATCCGCGGCGTGCCGGGCCTGGGCAAGGTCGAAATGGTCGGCCAGCAGGACGAAGTGCTCTTTCTGAACTTCTCGACCCGCAAGCTGGCGGCGCTGGGTATCGATCAAGCCCAGGTGGTGCAGAGCCTGCAAACCCAGAACGCCGTGACCCCGGCCGGGGTGATCGAGGCCGGTCCCGAGCGGATCTCCGTGCGCACGTCCGGGCAGTTCATTTCCGAGAAGGATCTGGCCGATGTCAATTTGCGCCTCAATGATCGCTTCTATCGCCTGGCCGACATAGCCGACATACAGCGTGGTTACGTCGACCCGTCGACGCCGGAGTTTCGATTCAATGGCCAACCCGCCATCGGCCTGGCCATTGCCATGCAAGCGGGCGGCAACATTCAGGAGTTCGGCAAGGCCCTGCACCAGCGCGTGAGCGAACTGACGGCCAATCTGCCGGTGGGCGTTGGCGTGCACAACGTGTCCGATCAGTCTGTGGTGGTGGAGGCAGCCGTTGGCGGTTTCACCAGCGCGTTGTTCGAAGCCGTGGTGATCGTGTTGGTGGTCAGCTTCATCAGCCTTGGCGTGCGTGCAGGTCTGGTGGTGGCGTGCTCGATCCCGCTGGTGCTGGCGATGGTGTTCGTGTTCATGGAATACAGCGGCATCACCATGCAGCGGATTTCACTCGGTGCGCTGATCATCGCACTGGGCCTGCTGGTGGATGACGCGATGATCACGGTCGAGATGATGGTCTCGCGCCTGGAGTTGGGCGACACCAAGGAGCAAGCCGCGACCTTTGCCTACACCTCGACCGCCTTCCCGATGCTCACGGGTACCCTGGTGACGGTGGCGGGTTTCGTACCCATTGGTCTCAATGGCAGCTCGGCCGGTGAATACACCTTCACCCTGTTTGCGGTGATTGCCGTGGCCATGTTGGTCTCGTGGGTGGTGGCGGTGCTGTTCGCCCCGGTGATCGGTGTGCACATCCTCAGCGTCAATGTAAAACCGCACTCGGCCGAGCCAGGGCGCCTGGGACGCGCCTTCAATGGCGGGCTGCTGTGGTGCATGCGCAATCGCTGGTGGGCGATTGGCATCACCGTGCTGATTTTCGGTTTGTCGGTTTTCGGCATGCGCTTTGTGCAAAACCAGTTCTTCCCGGCCTCGGATCGCCCGGAAATTCTCGTGGACTTGAACCTGCCGCAAAATGCCTCCATCGATGAAACCCGCCGAGCCGTGGACAAGCTTGAAGCGACGCTCAAGGGCGATCCCGACATCGTGCGCTGGAGTACCTACGTTGGCCAAGGCGCGATTCGTTTCTACCTGCCCCTCGACCAGCAACTGCAGAACCCTTACTACGCGCAGCTGGTGATCGTCAGCAAAGACTTCGAGACGCGCACAGCCCTCAGTGAGCGCCTGCGTGAGCGCCTGCGGCAAGACTTCGTCGGCATCGGCAGTTTCGTGCAAGCGCTGGAGATGGGGCCACCCGTGGGCCGGCCGATCCAGTATCGCGTCAGTGGCCCGGACATCGACCAGGTACGCAAGCACGCCATCGATCTGGCTACTGTGCTGGACAAAAACCCGCACGTCGGCGAAATCATTTACGACTGGAACGAGCCCGGCAAAGTACTGCGCATCGACATCGCCCAGGACAAGGCACGGCAACTTGGCTTGTCGTCCGAAGACGTGGCGAACCTGATGAACGGCATCGTCAGCGGTTCGACCGTGACTCAAGTCGACGATGACATCTACCTGATCAACGTGGTCGGTCGCGCGGTGGACGCCGAACGGGGTTCGCCGGAAACCCTGCAGAACCTGCAGATCCTCACCCCGGGTGGCACCTCGATTCCGCTGCTGGCGTTTGCCACCGTGCGTTACGAGTTGGAGCAACCGCTGGTATGGCGTCGCGACCGCAAACCGACGATCACCATCAAGACCGCGGTGGTCGGTGATATCCAGCCAACCGACCTGGTGAAACTGCTGAGGCCGGACATCGACACCTTCGCCGCCGGTTTGCCGGCAGGGTACAAGGTCGCCACGGGCGGTACGGTGGAGGAAAGCGCCAAGGCCCAAGGGCCGATCAACCAGGTCGTGCCGTTGATGGTGTTCCTGATGGCCACTTTCCTGATGATTCAGCTGCACAGCGTGCAGAAGATGTTCCTGGTGGCCAGCGTCGCGCCGCTTGGCTTGATTGGCGTGGTGCTGGCGCTGGTGCCGACGGGAACGCCGATGGGCTTCGTGGCGATCCTCGGCATCCTGGCGCTGATCGGCATCATCATCCGTAACTCGGTGATCCTGGTGACCCAGATCGACGCGTTCGTGGCGGAAGGGTCTTCACCCTGGGATGCCGTGGTGGAGGCCACCGAACATCGACGACGCCCAATTCTTCTGACTGCTGCGGCGGCGAGCCTGGGCATGATCCCGATTGCCCGGGAAGTGTTCTGGGGGCCGATGGCCTACGCGATGATCGGCGGGATCATTGTCGCCACCCTGCTGACGCTGCTGTTTTTGCCAGCGCTGTATGTGGCCTGGTACAGGATTCACGAGCCGAAAAAAGAAGTGCGGTAAGGCGAACGCTGTGCGCTCATCGCCAGCAGGCTGGTTCCCACAGGTGCATGCGATCCACTGTGGGAGCCAGCCTGCTGGCGATGGCGCCCGCGATGGCTACGCAGGCTTACGCCAGACACTTGCCAACCAAGGCTGCTGCTCCCGCGGCAGCCCCGCCGGCCGGTAGTAATGCTCCAGCTCCACAAACCCCGCCTCGGTCAGCAATTGCTGCCACGCCTGAAGATCGTGATACGCCCCATAACGCGGCCCGTTCCAGCCTTCCTGATTGTCGCCCCGAGGATTGGAACTGAACAACACACCCCCAGGCTTCAACGCCCCGAGAAGCTCCTTCAACACCCGCGGCAATTCCTGACGCGGAATGTGAAACAACACCGCGTTGGCAAAGATCCCGTCAAAGCGCCCGGCAGGCAGATCAAGTTTCAAAAAGTCCTGCTTCCAGACCTCGCAACCGCTGTCCTCCCGCGCCATCTGCGCAAACTTTTCCGAGCCATCAAGGCCGACCGCTGTGTGGCCCATGCGGGTGAAGGTCTGCAAATCGCGACCCGGTCCGCAGCCAAAATCGAGAATGTCGAACGGCACCTCACCCCGAATGTGTCGCAGCAGCGCATCGATGTTCTGGCTGACATCGTGATCGCGGGTGCCTTCGCGAAAACCCTCGGCCACCGAGTTGTAGTGACCCAAGGTAGTTGCGGTGATTTTGTCGAGGTCGTCGGAGGTTTGTTTCATGGTCGGCTGCACAGGCTATTGGAATCTGCCGAATATACGCCATGAGAATTGAGGCCGCGCAATCTGTGGCGAGGGAGCTCCCGACGGACCAAGGATTTAGCGCTTGTTCAGTCCTCGCGCCAACCGATCTCCGCCCAGTTGGATGATCGCCACCAACGCCACCAGCAACACAATCACCGTCAGCATGATCTGGCTATCAAACCGCTGATAGCCATACCGATAGGCAATGTCCCCCAGCCCGCCTGCGCCAATCGCGCCGGCCATGGCCGAGGAGTTGATCATGGTCACCAGGGTAATGGTGAAACCGCCGACAATCCCCGGCAGCGCTTCAGGCAGCAACACATGCCAAACGATGTGCTGGCGACGGCAGCCCATGGCTTGCGCCGCTTCGATCAAACCGTGGTCGACTTCGCGCAGACTCACTTCGGCAATACGCGCAAAGAACGGCGTAGCCGCGATGGTCAGCGGCACCACGGCGGCCCACACACCGTAGGTGGTACCGACGATCAAGCGGGTGAACGGAATCAGCGCCACCATCAAAATCAGGAATGGGATCGAGCGGAACAGGTTCACGAACGCGCCCAATGCGCGGTTCAGCGCCGGGGCTTCGTAAATGCCGCCCTTGGAGCTGGTGACCAGGATTACCGCCAACGGAATGCCCGCCAGCAGCGCGATCAGTGATGACATGCCAACCATCAGGAACGTGTCGATAAAGCCTTGCAGCAAGCGATCAAACCACATAACCCATTACCTCTACCTGTTGCGCCCACTGGCCGGCGCGTTGACGCAATTCTTCGGCACCAAGGGATGATCCTGTCACCGCCAGCAGCAGTTGCCCGAGGGCGTGGCCCTGAATCCGTTCCACGCCACCTTGCAACAAGCGCACGCGGCCGCCGAGGGCGTTGAACAGGGCGGCGACGTCGGGTTCGTCCTGCGCCGTTCCGGTGAATTGCAGGCGCAGGACGACGGCGTTATCCGGCGATTTGGGTTGCGCTTGCAAACGGCTTTGCAGCTCTGCCGGCAAGGCATTCTGCAACGGCGCGAGCAAGGTTCTGCTGACCTCATGCTGCGGGTTGCCGAACACTTCCCACACCGGGCCTTGCTCGACGATTCGGCCATGCTCGAGGACGACAACGCGATCGCAGATCTCGCGGATCACTGCCATCTCGTGGGTGATCAAAATGATGGTCAGGCCCAGGCGCTGATTGATCTCGCGCAGCAGGCCGAGGATCGATTGCGTGGTCTCCGGGTCCAGCGCCGAAGTGGCTTCGTCGCAGAGCAAAATCGCCGGGTCGTGGACCAGCGCGCGGGCGATGCCGACGCGCTGTTTCTGGCCGCCGGACAGTTGCGCCGGGTAAGCCTTGTGTTTGCCTTGCAGGCCGACCAGTTCCAGCAGTTCACGCACCTTCTGCTCGCGTTTTTCCTTGGGTACACCGGCGACTTTCAGCGGCAATTCGACGTTTTGCCAAACCGTCTTGGCCGACATCAAATTGAAGTGCTGGAAGATCATGCCGATGCGCCGACGCAACGCCACCAGGCGGTCTTCATCGAACTCGCCAATGTCGACCTGATCGATCAACACGCGCCCCGACGTCGGTTGTTCGAGGCGGTTGATGGTGCGGATCAGCGACGATTTGCCGGCACCGCTGCGGCCGATGATGCCAAACACTTCGCCGCGCTGGATCGCCAGGTCAATGCCGTGCAGGGCGGCCACCGGGCCTTGCTGGCCTTCGTAGGTTTTGCCCAGGCCGATGAAGCGCACGTGGGCACGATTGAGCTCTGGGTGCAGTTCGGTCTGTTCAGCATTTTTTGGCTCTGGAATTTCCAGTCGCAGTTGCGTGGCTGCCGTCATCCTCAGCTCTCCCAACCAGCTTGGTAGAGCTTGCCGTGGGCTTTATCCAGGGCAGCGCGAACGGCCGGGGAGTGCTGATAAATGTCGACGAACTTGATCAGGCGCGGGTCGGTTTTGCTTTTCGGCTGGATCACGAACTGGATCACGTATTCCTTGTGATCGAGGCCGTCGAACAGCAGCGCGGAACCGGCATCGAAGGTCTTCGCCAGGCGGATATAGGCCGGGTAGCCCTGGACCAGATCGGCGTCGTCATAGGCGCGTACCAGTTGCACGGCTTCGACTTGCAGGATTTTGATTTTTTTCGGGTTGGCGATGATGTCCTCTTCGGTGGCTTTGTAGCCGACGCCAGGTTTGAGGGTGATCAGGCCAGCCTTGGCCAACAACTGCAAACCACGACCGCTGTTGATCGGGTCGTTGGCGATGGCGACGCTTGCGCCTTCCGGCAGTTCGTCGAAGCTTTTATATTTCTTCGAGTAGAGGCCGACGTTGTTGATGATCCCCGGGGCGAACGGCACCAGGTCAAACCCGGAGGCGTTTTTGGCGTTTTCCAGGAACGGGATGTGCTGGAAGTAGTTAACGTCGATGTCGCCGGCGGCGAGGCTGACGTTCGGGGCAATCCAGTCGGTGAACTCGACGAGCTCGACTTTCAGGCCTTGTTTGCCCGCTTCTTCTACCGCCGCTTCCAGGGGGATGGCGAAGGCGGCGGTGGTGCCGATTTTCAGTGGCGCGTCGGCGGCGAACACCGCCGAGCTGAACAGGCCGAGCGCCAGGGCCAGTGCTTTGACTGGGTGAGAGAAGTGGTTCTTGGTCATGATGGTTTTTTCCAGTCAGGGCGTAAATTTGGGGTGTTTGTTTGGGCCTCATCGCTGGCAAGCCAGCTCCTACAGGTGTTTTGTGAACACCACAGATCCACTGTAGGAGCTGGCTTGCCAGCGATGCTTTTAGCGGCGGTAAGCCGAACCAGTATGTTGCTCAGGCAAATGCGCCTCTCTTCGAAACAGCTTTTCCCGCAAGCTGCCGTTGTCGTAAGCCGTCTTATACGACCCACGTCGCTGCAACTCCGGAATCACTAGCTCAATGAAATCCACATAGCTTTCCGGCGTGACAATCCGCGTCAGGTTGAAGCCGTCGAGGCCGGTTTCGGCGATCCATGATTCCAGCTCATCGGCCACTTGTTCAGGTGAGCCGACCACAGTGATGTAGCGGCCGCCGAGCGCGTGTTGCTCGAGCAATTTGCGTCGGGTCCAGTCGTTGTTTTGCAGGTTTTTGGTCGCCGACTGGATCGCGTTGCTCTTCACGTACTGGATCGGTTCGTCGATGGCGTATCCGGAAAAATCGATCCCGGTGGACGCCGAGAAATGCGCCACACCCGCTTCGGCGCTGGCGTAGCTCAGGTACTCGGCGTGCTTGGCCCAAGCGAGTTCTTCGGTCGCTCCAACAATCACGTTCAGCCCCATGAACACCTTGATGTCCTCGGGATTGCGCCCGGCCTCGACGGCGCTGGCGCGGACCTTGTCCACCTGCACCTTGGTCGATGGCTTGTTCTGGCCACTGATAAACACGCACTCGGCGTGACGCCCGGCGAACAGCAAACCGCGATCGGAACTGCCAGCTTGGAACAGCACCGGCGTACGCTGCGGCGAGGGTTCGCACAGGTGATAACCCTCGACCTGATAGAACTCGCCTTTGTGCTCGACCTTATGCACTTTCTCGGGTTGCGCGTAGATCCGTTGCTGCGGATCGTTGAGGACCGCGCCGTTTTCCCAGCTGCCTTCCCAGAGTTTGTAGAGCACTTCCAGGTACTCATCGGCCTGGTCGTAACGGCGGTCATGCTCGACCTGTTCGCTCAGGCCCATGGCTTTGGCGGCACTGTCGAGATAACCGGTGACGATATTCCAGCCGACCCGACCACGACTCAAATGATCCAGCGTCGACATGCGTCGGGCGAACAGGTACGGCGGCTCGTAGGTCAGGTTGGCGGTGAGGCCGAAACCGAGGTTTTTGGTGACGGCGGCCATGGCCGAGACCAGTAGCAGCGGATCGTTGACCGGCAACTGGATCGACTCTTTCAGCGGCACGTCGACCGAGCTCTGGTAGACGTCGTAAACACCGACGATGTCGGCAATGAACAAACCGTCGAACAGCCCGCGTTCCAGCAGTTGCGCCAGTTCGGTCCAGTATTCGACGGTCTTGTATTGGGTCGAAGTGTCCCGTGGATGCGTCCACAAGCCATGATTGATGTGCCCGATGCAGTTCATGTTGAACGCGTTGAGCAGGATCTTCTTTTTCGCGTCGCCCATCAGATGGTCCCCCGTAGTGGCGGGTTTTCATCGTTGAGGTAGTAGTTGCCGACCGCGTGGTACTTCCAGCGCACCGGGTCGTGCAGCGTGTGCACCCGGGCGTTGCGCCAGTGGCGATCCAGACCGTGCTCAATCAGCGTTGCCTGGCTGCCGGCCAATTCAAACAGTGTGGTGCCGGCGGCGAGGGAGATTTCGGTGCTGATGGCCCGGGCTTCGGCGACTGCAATCGACGCGGCGGCAACGGTCTCGGCGTTAGTAACGGCCTGAGCCTTGTCGAGAAATTCACCGGCGCGTTCCAATAGCGCTTCGGTAGCGTGCAGGCGAATGCTCAAGTGGCCGAAGCTCTTGATCGTCAGCGGGTCGTCGGTGGCTTTTTCATGGGTGGCGTCGATCCACGGCCGGGTTTTGCTGCGCACGAAATGCAACGCGTCTTCATAGGCTGCGCGGGCAATGCCGGTGTCGATGGCAGCGTGAAGAATCTGCGCCAGCGGGCCGACCGGAGTCGGGCGTTCGAAAGCGCTTTGAAAGGGAATCACGTCCTCGGCGGCGACGAATACATCTTCGAACACCACCGAGCCGCTGCCAGTGGTGCGCTGGCCGAAGCCGCTCCAGTCGTCGATGACAGTCAGGCCTGTGCTGTCGCGCGGGACGAACGCCAGTTGCTGCACGCCATTTTCATCCACCACCGAGGTCGGGATGCGTTGTGCGTAGATCGCGCCGGTGGCGTAGAACTTGCGACCGTTAATGCGATAGCCGCCGCCATCGCGCGTCAGGCTGGTGACGCGGTCGTGAGCAGTTTTGGTGCCCAGTTCCGCCAGCGCATTACCGAAGCGCTGACCGGCCAGCACTTCGGCGTACAGGCGTTTTTTCTGCTCTTCGCTGCCATTCACCCGCAGCACTTCGAGGGCATAAAAATGGTTCTGCGGGATTTGGCCCAACGAACCATCAGCCTGGGCAATCAGTGCGATGACTTTGGCCAGGGTCACGTTGGAAACGCCAGCACCGCCATATTCCTTTGGCACGCTGATGCCCCACAGGCCCGAGCGGGAAAACACTTCGAGCTCCGGGTGTGGCAAACGGCGTTCGCGGTCGCGCACGGCGCTGTCGCGTTTGAAATCTTCGGCCAGGTCGCTGGCGACGATCAGGGCTTGCTCATCGCTGGTGATGACCGCGACGTGTTGAGAAATTGACATGTTTTTCTCCAGATGTCTGGTCGTCAGATCCAGGAATGGCGGGCCGGTAAAGTACCGTTCAAGCGGTAGGTGCCGACTGCGTGATATTTCCAGCGCACCGGGTCGTGCAGCGTATGCACGCGAGCATTGCGCCAGTGGCGATCGAGGTTGAATTCGGCGAGGGTGGCGCGGCTGCCGGCCAGTTCGAAAAGCTTTTCGCTGGCCAGCAGCGAGATTTCGGTGGTCAGCACTTTGGCTTCGGCCACGGCAATCGAAGCATGGGCGGCGGACTCGGCGGTCAGCGGCACGGCATTAACCTGATCGAGCACCTGCCCGGCCTTGCGCAAGAGTGCTTCGGCGGCATGCAGCTCGATTTTCAGCTTGCCGATGTCGGCGATCACGTACAGGTCATCGCTGGCCCGCTCGACATTGGCGTCGATCCACGGGCGAGCGCGGGTTTTCACGAATTCGATGGCGTCGTCGATGGCGCCACGGGCAATGCCGGCATCGATGGCGGCCTGAATCAGTTGCGAGACCGCGCCCTGAATGTTCGGCTTGTCGTTGATCTTCCAGTTATCCACCACCAGCTCGGCGTCCACCCGCACGTTGTTGAGCAAAATGGTGCCGCTGGCGGTGGTGCGCTGGCCGAAGCCGGACCAGTCATCAACGATGCGCAACCCCGGCGTACCACGACGCACGAAGGCCAGCACTTGCTTGCCGTCGTCATTGAGCGCCTTGACCGCAACCCAGTGCGCGAACAGTGCGCCGGTGGAATAAAACTTCTGCCCGTTGAGGACAAACCCATCGCCATCGGCGGTGATGCGCGCCTTGAGGTCAAGGGTGTTTTTGCTGCCGCGTTCCGGCCCGGCGTTACCGATGCGCCAGCCTTCCAGTACGCTTTTGAACAGCTGTTTTTTCTGCGCCTCGGTGGCGCTGCCGAGCACCAGGTTGAGGATGCCGAACTGGTTCTGCGGGATCTGTCCCAATGCCGGGTCCGCCGCGGAAATGACCGCGAAAACCTCGGCCAGAGTGACGAAGGAAACCTGTGGGCCACCGTATTCGTGCGGAATGGTAATGCTGCCCAGGCCGCTGCGGGTGAACTGTTCGATTTCCGACCACGGCAGTTTGCGCTGCCGGTCGCGTTTGGACGCTTGCAGACGCGCGACTTGCGCCAGCTCATGGGCCGCTTTGAGGGCTTGCGCGTCGTTGCGCAGCACTTGCGCGGGCAACAACAATGGAGCGACGTCCAAATCACTGTGGACGATTGCATCTGCCAGACTGGACATCAGCGCCACTCCCTGGCTGCACTCAATGCCCTGGCGATCTGCACTGGGGTGATTGTGTTCCGGACCATACCTACCTCACATCTCATGGAAGCGCCGCGGTCTGCGACGAACGAAAACAAGAATGTCCGGTGGTCCGGTGCATATACCCTAAGCGTTTATAAATAAGTTATGAACTAACTTTTAGGAATATGTATAGAAGGACGACTTTGCAGTTTTGGGCATAACCCCGTGGCGAGGGGGCTTGCTTCCGTTCGACTGCGTAGCCGTCGTAAAACCTTTTTGCGTGATCCCGTTGAATGCATGCAGTTTCAGGTTTTAGGGGCGCTTTGCACCCCAGCGGGAGCAAGCGCCCTCGCCACAAAAGAGACTTCAACGTCTGCGGGGTTCGGCAGCCCTGAGGAGTTCTTTCTTCGGGGTCTTGAGGTACGGATTGGCACAACCAATCTTCAACGCCCGCGTCGGCGCCCAGCGCGAGTTGTTACCCACGCGGTCGAGGATGCAGTAAGTCACTTCCAGTCGCAGGTCTTCGCCGGCCTCGATGATGATCGCCGGCGGAACCCAGACCTGAATCGGTTGACCTAAATCGGCGGCCTTCAACCGGGGCAAATCCATCCGCACGTCACCCCAGCGCAAGGTGATTTCGTCGTCGATGGCCATGTTCAGGTACGGCTCGATGGTCAACGGCACGCCGCGTTTTATCTGGTTCGGATTGACGCCCTGACGACGAATGGTCTCGGGGATGCTGACCGGTGCAAGGCACTGGTTTTCGTCGCCGTACAGCGCAGACGGCTGACCACCGGGGCAATCGAGTTTGATCTGTACGTGTCTGGCAGGAGAGACCGACTGCCCATGGCCGATTTGCATGATCCGGTAGTGAATGCGCGAGGTGCCATTGCTGATGAAGCTCTCGGGGACACGTAGCTGAACGGGGTTGCCGACATCCTTGGCTGCCAAGGCTCGGGAAGCGACGTAGCAGTTGTCCCAGAACAGCTCGATCAGGTCGCCTTCGTCCATCGCGGGGTAGGGCGGCACATCGATCAGTAGATGGGCTGCCGAGGTGATGTTGATGCCGGTTTTGTGGGATTGCGCCAAGGTCGGGGGCGCAAGCTCGGTTTTATTCGAGGTACTGGTCATGGGAATCTCCTTGAGTCTTGCAGCGAAATCCTTTTCAAAAAAAGACAGCGGGAATTTCGAACAACAAAACCGTTCATTACTTGAGTTGAAATAATGAGTCAGCGCATAAAAGACGCCGGTTGGAGACTAGATAAGAGTTTGCTTGAATAAGTGTCAATAGAGTTAATTGGCTAAGCAGGTAATCGGGTGTTATTCAGAAAACTCCTACGTATTGAAGTTAATAAACTACATTCGACTGTCGAAGTTTGCCGTCATGCCCTCTACTTTAGCGTGATTGACTGACGGTGGCTGGCTTTTGTGACAACGCCTTGATTTTGCTCGTGGCACAGATAAACCGTTGCAGGACATATATATGTACCGCACCCGTTGACAGGGGGTTGATTATTATTAGTGTGGGTTGATTGCGTGTGAGTAGTGGGGTGTTGATGTGTGGTGTAACTTCCATCCGTGGAAGTCAACAATTGTTGTGAGGGTGTTTTAGTTGTGCGCGTTATTCAGGAACTTGCTGAGAAACTGTTTCGTGCGTTCTTCTTTCGGGTTGGCAAACAGCGCCTTTGCTTCGCCTTGTTCAACGATCACACCCTTGTCGAAAAACACCACGCGATTGGCCACGTCGCGGGCAAAGCCCATTTCGTGGGTGACGATGACCATGGTGCGATTCTCTTCGGCCAGGCTGCGAATCGTCGACAGCACTTCGCCCACAAGCTCCGGGTCGAGCGCTGAGGTCGGTTCGTCGAACAGGATCACTTCCGGCTCCATCGCCAGCGCGCGGGCAATCGCCACACGTTGTTGCTGGCCACCGGAGAGGCGGCGCGGGTAAGCGTCTTCCTTGCCTGCCAGACCCACCCTGGCCAACAGTTTCTTACCCAGGGCAACGGCTTCGGCATGCGGGATCTTCTTTACGATGATCGGGCCTTCGATGACGTTTTCAAGGGCGGTGCGATGGGGGAACAGGTTGAAGTTCTGGAACACGAATCCCACGTGCTGGCGCAAACGCCGCACCAGGCCTTGCTGCTGGTTCAACGGGCGGCTGGTATCGATCTCGATATCGCCAACCTTGATCCGGCCGCTGGTGGGTTCTTCGAGGAAGTTCAGGCAGCGCAAGAAGGTGGTTTTACCCGAGCCGCTTGGCCCGATGATGGCCACAACCTCGCCTTCCTTCACTTGCAGATCGATGCCGTTGAGCACGACTTGACCCTTGAACTGCTTTGTCAGTTTTTCCACGACAATCATGGGGTCAGGACTCCTGGTCGTGCCGATTGACCCGCTCTTCCAACTTGTTCTGCAGGTGCGACAGCACCGTGGCCAGAATCCAGTAGATCAGCGCGGCGGCAAGATACATGGTGAAAACTTCGAAGGTACGGGCGGTGATCAACTGTGCCTGACGGAACAGCTCCGGCACCTGGATGGTGGCCGCCAGCGCGGTGTCCTTGACCAGCGAAATGAAGCTGTTGCCCAGCGGTGGCAATGCGGTGCGCATCGCCTGCGGCAGGATGGCCCGGCGCAGGGTCTGCGCACGGGTCATGCCGATGCTGGCAGCAGCTTCCCATTGGCCGCGTTCGATCGAGCTGATCGCGGCACGCAGGATTTCACAGGCGTAAGCGGCCATGTTCAGCGAGAAGCCGATCATGGCCGCCGGAATTGGATCGAGTTCCATGCCCAATTGCGGCAAGCCGTAATAGATCACGAACAGTTGCACCAGCAACGGCGTGCCGCGAAAGAACGACACATAGATGCGGGCGATCCAGCTCACCAGCTTGAAGCGCGACAGGCGCATCAATGCCAGGCCGAAGCCCAGCACGAGGCCGAAGAACATCCCGCCGAGGCTCAAGATGACCGTGTAGTACGCGCCCTTGAGCAGAAAGGGCGCAGAATCCAGAGCGAGTTGGAAAGCGTCTTCCATTATTGAGTGACGTCAGCGCTGAAGTATTTTTCCGAAAGCTTTTTCAGCGTACCGTCGGCACGCAGCTTGTCGATGGCCTTGTTCACTGCAGCCAGCAGTTCCGGCTCGCCTTTGCGCAGGGCAATGCCGGCTTCCTGACGGGAGAAGGCTGCACCGGCGGCAACGGTGTCGGTTGCTTTCTTGGCGTATTCCAGTGCGGCGAGACGATCGATCAGAATGGCGTCGATGCGGCCTACACGCAGGTCCTGGAACTTGGTCGGATCATCGTCATAGGTCTTGATGATGGCTTTGGGCTGATTGTCCTTGAGCCATTGTTCGTAGTTGGTGCCCAGGCCCACACCGACTTTCTTGCCGGCCAGGTCATCGGCGGACTTGATGGCGCCTTCGTTCTTTTTCAGAACCAGCGCCTGAATCCCGGAAACGGTGTAGGGCTCGGAGAAGTCGTACTTCTTCTTGCGCTCTTCGGAGATGGTCACCTGGTTGATCACTGCGTCCAGACGTTTGGATTCCAGGGCTGCGAGGATGCCGTCCCATTTGGTCGGTTGCAGTTTGACCTTGACGCCCAGCTCTTTGGCCAGGGCTTCAGAGAACTCGACTTCGAAGCCAGCCAGTTTGCCGTCGGCATCGACGAAACTGAAAGGAGGGTAGGTGCCTTCCAGACCGACGTTGATCACGCCAGCGTCCTTGATTTTCTGCAGTTGCTCACCGGCAACCGCTTGCCCCAGCAGACCGGCGCCCAGTGCCAGGCCCAGCGAACCCACCAGCAGATTTCGACGTAGTGCGGAAAAATTCATGACTAGCCCCTGTGTTTTCTTATGGAAGACGCTTAAGGAAAGTTGGCAAATTCGGGATTTTAACGACTGCGATATCCTGCCCTAAAGCAGCTTATGCGTCTCGCTGCAAATTCGCCTGCGGCGTGACTATATGACGGTGCTTTTAGATTAGAAAATAATAATTTTCATCTTTGTTATTCTTTAAATGAATATGAATTTTTGCCACAGGGTCAGTCAGTCAGAAATTCTTTATAAGCAAATAACGCCGGCGCCCCACCGGTGTGCAGGAAGATAATCGGGCCTTCATCGAAACGCTGACGCCCAATCCCGTCAAGCAACCCGGCCATGGCTTTGCCAGTGTAGACCGGGTCAAGCAACAGGCCTTCCTGGCTCGCCAGCAGCTTGACCGCCGCCAGCGTCCCGGCATTCGGCTCGCCATAGCGCGGCGCGAAATACTCGTCCCACAACTCGACCTTGAAACTCGCCGGTAACGACACGCCCAGCAGCTCGGCCGTACGCTCGGCCAGGCCCTGGACTTTCGGGCGCTGGTCCTCATCACTGCGGGACACTGTGACGCCAATCACTGGCAAATTCGGCAGTGCTTCGCTCAACGCCAATGCCAGGCCGCTGTGGGTGCCAGCGCTGCCCGAGGCAAGGACCACGGCGGCGAAATTCAGCCCGGTGTCCTTGATCTGTTCGGCCAGTTCCAGGCCCGCACGCACGTAACCCAACGCGCCCAAGGCATTGGAGCCACCGATCGGCACCAGATACGGTTTCTTGCCATTGCTGCGCAGCCGTTGAGCCAAGGCATGCAGTTGCTCGTCAGCGTTGTCGAGGTTTTCCACCAACTCGACCTTGGCATCGAACAAGTCGAGCAACAGCCGATTGCCGTTGCCGGCATAGTTGGCGTCATCGGTGCCCAGGGGATTTTCCAGCAAGGCTACGCAGCCCAGGCCCAGCTTGGCGGCGATGGCCGCGGTCTGCCGCACGTGGTTGGATTGAATCGCGCCAGCGGTGATCAAGGTGTCGGCACCTTGCGCCAAGGCATCGGCGGCCAGGTACTCAAGTTTGCGCAGCTTATTGCCGCCCATGGCCAGCGGTGTCAGGTCGTCGCGTTTGACATACACGTCGCGTCCCAGCCAGTTCGACAGGCGTTCGAGTTTTTCCAGGGCGGTGGGCTGTCCGAGCAGGTCGAGACGGTTAAAGCGGGCAAGCTGTTGTTTGATCGGCGCTTGAATGGACATAGTTCCGTACTGGCGGTGGTAGTTGAAAGGACTATAGGCACGCAAAAAAGCCTGAGCAACCGCCAATCGCTTATACCCAATCATGCTTACCACAGCACAATTGGTTCTTAATTTGCCCTGCGGACCATGCCGTAAAGTATTTGCCGTTGATGCGGCCAGACTCTCCGGCCGCTCGTGAGGAGTTTTTACCGTGAGTGAGCGTTCCAGCCATTGGCAATTGCAGACCATCGTCAGCCAACTGCGCACGGCGCGTGACCAGTGGCGTGCGCAAAACGGCCGCGCCAGCACCGAACAGGGCGGTCGCGAGTTGCCTTCCCGGGCAGCCATGGCAGAGATTCTCGAAGCCCTCTGCGGTGCGCTGTTTCCGATGCGTCTGGGGCCGGTTGACCTGCGTGAAGAGAGCGAGGATTTCTACGTCGGTCACACCCTCGATGTGGCTTTGAATGCGTTGCTGGCGCAGGCGCGACTTGAATTGCGCTACGCCGCTCGCCACAGCACCCGCGCCGACACCGAGGTCGAGGCCAAGACCATTCAGATCATTCAGGATTTCGCCCTCGCGCTGCCGGGGCTGCGCAGCCTGCTGGACACCGACGTGCTGGCGGCTTATCACGGCGATCCGGCGGCGCGCAGCGTCGATGAAGTGCTGCTGTGCTATCCCGGTATTCTGGCGGTGATTCACCATCGCCTGGCTCACCATTTGTATCGCGCCGGGTTGCCATTGCTCGCACGGATCAGCGCGGAAATCGCCCACTCGGCCACCGGCATCGACATTCACCCTGGCGCGCAGATTGGCCGCAGTTTCTTCATCGACCACGGGACCGGTGTGGTGATCGGCGAGACGGCGATCATTGGCGAGCGGGTACGGATTTATCAGGCCGTGACCCTGGGCGCCAAGCGCTTTCCGGCGGACGAAGACGGTCAGTTGCAGAAGGGGCAGCCGCGGCATCCGATTGTCGAGGATGACGTGGTGATTTATGCCGGCGCGACGATTCTCGGGCGGATCACCATCGGCCAGGGCTCGACCATAGGCGGCAACGTCTGGCTGACCCGAAGCGTGCCGGCGGGCAGCAACCTGACCCAGGCGAATCTGCAGCATGATGATGGGACGCAGAAATAAGAACTGCCTCCGCCGACTGTAGGAGCTGACTCGTTGCACTCGACAGCTCCTACAGAATCCTCGTAAAACCCGCGTATTTCCCCTCCTTGAGCTAGCGTACAACCACGACCACCGAGCCCTGCGATTAGTCCTTAGCACCCTATCCATGTTTAACTTGAACGTTCATTCAAGTTAAACCGGTGGTTCGCCGCCCGCTCACAACAGGAGGCTTGCCTTTGCTGAGTCCGATTTCTACAGCCACGTTTTACCCTCTCGAGGTGCACCGTCCATGAGTGCATCGTCCATTCCCTCAAGCGGCCTGGTCCGCATGAATCCGCCGGTGTTTTACTTTGCGGCGAGTTTCATTTTGTTATTTGGCGTTGTCGTTATCGCCATGCCCGAGCAGGCGGGTGCCTGGTTGCTGGCGGCGCAAAACTGGGCGGCCAATACGGTCGGCTGGTACTACATGCTCGCGATGACGCTGTATCTGGTCTTCGTGGTGGTCACCGCCTTGTCCGGCTACGGCAAGATCAAGCTCGGTGCCGACCACGACGAGCCCGAGTTCAGTTATTTGTCCTGGGCCGGCATGTTGTTCGCCGCCGGGATCAGCATCACGCTGTTTTTCTTTTGTGTGTCCGAACCACTCACCCACATGCTGCAACCACCGCAAGGCGAGGCCGGCACGGCGGAGGCGGCGCGTCAGGCGATGCAGATTCTGTTTCTGCACTGGGGCCTGCATGGCTGGGGCGTGTTCGCCTTTGTCGGCATGGCGCTGGCCTATTTCGCCTACCGCCACAATTTGCCGCTGGCCCTGCGCTCGGCGCTGTATCCGCTGATCGGCAAACGCATCAACGGCCCGATCGGTTACGCGGTGGACGGCTTCGGCATCATCGCCACAGTGTTCGGTCTCGGTGCCGACATGGGCTTCGGCGTGCTGCACCTGAACTCGGGCCTGGATTACCTGTTCGGCATTGCCCATACCCAGTGGATTCAGGTCGGCCTGATCACGCTGATGATGGGCGCGGCGATCATCGTCGCGGTATCCGGTGTCGATAAGGGCGTGCGGGTGATGTCCGACATCAACATGCTGCTGGCCTGCGCGTTGCTGCTGTTCGTGTTGTTCGCCGGTCCGACGCAGCATCTGCTCAACACGTTGATCCAGAACGTCGGTGACTACCTCGGCGCCTTGCCGATGAAAAGTTTCGACCTCTACGCCTACGACAAACCCAGTGACTGGCTGGGCGGCTGGACAGTGTTCTATTGGGCCTGGTGGATCGCATGGTCGCCGTTCGTGGGGCTGTTCATCGCCCGCATTTCCCGTGGCCGCACCATCCGAGAGTTCGTCTTCGGCGTGCTGTTGATTCCGCTGGGTTTCACCCTGGCGTGGATGTCGATCTTCGGCAACAGCGCCATCGACCAAGTGCTCAACCACGGCATGAGCGCGCTCGGTATGTCGGCCATCGACAACCCGTCGATGACCCTCTACTTGCTGCTGGAAACTTACCCGTGGAGCAAAACCGTGATCGCGGTCACGGTGTTCATCAGCTTTGTGTTCTTCGTCACCTCGGCCGACTCCGGCACCGTGGTGCTGTCGACCCTGTCTGCCAAGGGCGGCAACCCGGATGAAGACGGGCCGAAATGGCTGCGGGTGTTCTGGGGCGCGATGACCGCGTTGGTGACCAGTGCGCTGCTGTTCTCCGGCAGCATTGATGCACTGAAGTCGGCGGTGGTCCTGACCTCGTTGCCGTTCTCGCTGATTCTGCTGTTGATGATGTGGGGCCTGCACAAAGCGTTTTATCTCGAATCGCAAAAGCAGATCGCGCAACTGCACTCACTCGCGCCGGTGTCCGGCTCGCGGCGCGGTGGCTGGCGTCAGCGCTTGAGTCAGGCGGTGCATTTTCCGTCGCGGGACGAGGTCTATCGCTTCCTCGATTCGACGGTGCGTCCGGCCATCGAAGAGGTGTCGGCAGTGTTCGTCGAAAAGGGCCTGAGCGTTATTACTCATCCGGAGCCGGTGAATGACAGCGTCAGCCTGGAAGTCGGGCACGGTGACGAGCATCCGTTCATTTACCAAGTGCAGATGCGCGGCTATTTCACTCCCTCGTTCGCCCGTGGCGGCATGGGCTCTAAAGAGCTCAACAACCGTCGTTATTACCGGGCCGAAGTGCATTTGAGCGAAGGCAGTCAGGACTACGATCTGGTGGGCTATACCAAGGAGCAGGTCATTAACGACATCCTTGATCAGTACGAGCGGCACATGCAGTTCTTGCATCTGGTGCGTTGATTCAGGTCTCGGTGGTCAGCACCATGAACAACACCAGCGCCGCCACCGGGATACCAAACACGGCGCTGCCAACGGCCAGCTCCGTTCCCAATGGCTGGCCGGCATGCACCGTGCCGACGGCGCCGTTGATCAACGTGAGGGCCAGCCACAGCACGATAAAGCTGTAGGCCAGGGTCTGGCGGCTGAAGCCGATGTTCTCGCCGATGAACAGCATCAGCGCCAGGAGGATCAGGCCGAAGGTGATGATGATCGTTGTGTGCATGGTGGGTTTCCTCCAGTGGTGTGCTGCTTTTGACGCCGTCATCGCTGGCAAGCCTGCCTCCACAGCAGCTTAAACCAACCCACCATTGACCCGCATAATCTGCCCGTTGACCCACCCCGAATCCGGCCCTGCCAGAAACGACACCACACGGGCAATGTCTTCTGGCTGACCCAGACGCTCCAGCGGCGCCATTTTGGCGAAGGTCTGGATCTGCTCCTCGCTCTTGCCATGCAAAAACAGTTCGGTCGCTACCGGGCCAGGCGCCACGGCATTGACCGTGATGTTGCGCCCGCGCATCTCTTTGGCGAACACCTGGGTCAGGGATTCCACCGCAGCCTTGCTGGCGATGTACACCGCATAACCCGGCAGATTCAGGCCAACGGTGCTGCTGGAAAAGTTGATGATCCGCCCTCCGGCATTCAGGCGCGTGGCCGCTTCGCGCAACGTATTGAAGGTGCCGCGCGCATGGATGTTGAAGGTCTGTTCGAACAGCTCATCGCTGTGTTGCGCCAACGGCATGACCTTGAGAATGCCGGCGTTGTTCACCAGCACATCGACCTTGCCCAGTTGTGTTTCGGTCTCGTCGAACATCCGGCGAACGTCGTCGGCATTGGACACGTCAGCCTTGATTGCTATGGCTTGATGGCCCGCCTGACGCAGTTTCACCACCAGCTTCGAGGCTTCGTTGGCGCTGCTGGAGTAGTTGATGGCGACGGCGAAACCTTCACTGGCCAGTTGTCTGGCGATGACCGCACCGATGCCGCGGGAGGCGCCGGTGACGATGGCAACTTTCGAAGTTTGGGTAGTCATGGCGGTGTTCCTGATGATGGGGTGTGAAGCCAATTTCACATGTTTACTCAGGCTGATAAATGCAGCAGAGTTGCCTTGACTGTTCAAGAATCGCCAACAATCTGGGGCTCGGTGTGGATCAAGTCAAAGCGATGAAGGTGTTCGTACGGATCTACGAGCGCAGCAGCTTCACCCTGGCGGCGGATGATTTGGGTCTGCCACGCGCGACACTGACCCACACACTGAATCAATTCGAAGCCTGGCTTGGCACGCGGTTACTGGAACGTAGCACGCGTAAGGTGCGGCCAACGCTGGATGGCGAGGCGTACTATCAGCGTTGTGTGCAGTTGTTGGCCGAACTTGAAGAGGCAGAACTGGCGTTTCGCGGCGTGGCGCCGAAAGGGCGGCTGCGGGTGGATTTGCATGGCACCCTGGCCAGGCATTTCGTGATCCCGGCCCTGCCGTAGTTTATGGCCCGTTACCCGGACATCGAACTGTCGATCAGCGAGGCCGACCGCTTTGTCGACCTGATCGCCGAAGGCGTCGACTGCGTGCTGCGCGCGGGCACTTTGAGCGACTCGGCGTTGATCGGCAAACGGGTCGCCAACCTGCGCCAGATCACCTGCGCCAGCCCAGCCTACCTGCGCAGATATGGCGAGCCGAAAACCCTCGATGACCTGAAAGCTCATCGCGCCGTGAATTACGTCTCGCGCACCACCGCCAAGTTGTTCCCGTTCCAATTCATGGTCGATGGCGCGCTCAAGGAAGTTGCCATCGAGGGGGCCGTTTCGGTGTTCGGCGCAGAAATCTACGCCGCCTCGGCCATCGCTGGCCTGGGCCTGATCCAATGCCCGCATTACCGCATGGAAACGCAAATCGCCCAGGGACTGGTCAAGGAAATTCTCATCGACAACCCGCCGCCACCGATGCCGGTTTCGGTGCTGTACCCGCACAACCGACACATGTCGCCACGGGTCCGGGTATTTGTGGATTGGTTGGGGGAGGTGTTTGCGGGGGCGCGATAGCGGGTATCGGAGAGAATTTGTGAAACGTTTCAGCAATTAGTCGAATCCTTGGTTTTTTGGCGTTTGTCTGGGCGTATGCTGGGCGACTGCGAAGCAGTCGATACCAGATTCAAGACAGACAAGAGAGGATTCGATGACTTACACCGCTGCCGAAAATCGCTACGACTCCATCCCTTACCGCCGCGTGGGCCGCAGCGGGCTGGTGCTGCCGGCACTGTCCCTGGGCCTGTGGCACAACTTCGGTGACAGCACGCCGATCGATACCCAACGTGCATTGCTGCGCACGGCGTTCGACCTGGGCATCAACCATTTCGACCTGGCCAACAACTACGGCCCGCCGTACGGCAGCGCCGAGACCAACTTCGGGCGTTTGCTGCGCGAAGACTTCAAGCAATATCGCGATGAGCTGATTATCTCCAGCAAGGCCGGTTGGGACATGTGGCCCGGTCCTTACGGCCAGGGCGGCGGTTCGCGCAAATATGTGCTGGCCAGCCTCGACCAGAGCCTGCAACGCCTGGGCCTGGACTACGTCGATATCTTTTACTCGCACCGCTTCGACCCGGACACGCCGCTGGAAGAAACCGCCAGCGCATTGGCCACCGCCGTGCAGCAGGGCAAGGCGCTGTACATCGGCATCTCGTCCTATTCCGGGGTGAAAACCCGCGAAATGGCGGCACTGCTCAAAGAGTGGAAAGTCCCGTTGTTGATCCATCAGCCGGCCTACAACCTGCTCAATCGCTGGGTTGAAAAAGACCTGCTGGACACCACCGACGAACTCGGCACAGGCGTCATTGCCTTCACACCGCTGGCCCAGGGTTTGCTGACCGACAAATACCTCAACGGCGTGCCGGCCGATGCGCGGGTCAACCGTCCGGGCGGTGGTTCGTTGCAGGCCTCGCACTTGTCGGATGCCAACATCGCCCACGTGCGCGCGCTCAACGAGATCGCCAAGCGTCGTGGTCAGAGCCTGGCGCAATTGGCGCTGGCCTGGACCCTGCGTGACCCGCGTGTGACCTCGGCACTGATCGGCGCGAGCCGGCCGGAGCAGATCATCGAGAACGTCGGGGCGTTGAAGAATTTGAGCTTCAGTGCTGAAGAGCTGGCGGAGATTGACCGGTTTGCCCAAGAGGGCGGGATCAATCTGTGGGAGAAGCCTTCGACGGCTGAGTAATTGCGGACCGCATCGCCAGCAAGCCGGCTCCTACAGAATATACGTGTCCTTGTAGGAGCTGGCGTGCCAGCGATCGACTGCGCAGCAGTCGTTTATCTGAAGAACGGCGCATCCCCCAACACCGTCGCCCGCTGCATAACCCGCCGCGCCGGCCGGTAGTCATCCACCGCGTAATGCTGGGTCACGCGGTTATCCCAGAACGCGATGTCGTCTTTCTGCCAGCGCCAGCGAATGGTGAATTCCGGCCGAGTCGCATGGGCGAACAGGAATTTCAGAATCGCCTCACTCTCGGTTTCCGACAGTTCGTTGATCTTCGAAGTGAAGCCCTCGTTGACGAACAGTGAGCGACGTCCGCTCACCGGATGCGTGCGGATCACCGGGTGCGACAGTGGCGGATTCTTGCGCCGTGTTTCTTCCCACTGGGCCAGCGCTTCAGGCGTGTTGCCATAACGCTCCAACGGAAACGAACGGGTGAAATCGTGGGTGGCGGTCAGGCCTTCCAGCAACGTCTTCATCGGCGCCGACAAGGCTTCATACGCCGCAATCCCGCTGGCCCACAACGTGTCGCCACCAAACGCCGGCAACAGTTTGGCGCTGAGCACCGCACCCATCGCCGGGGTCGGGAGGAAGGTTACGTCGGTGTGCCAGATTGCGTTGTCGCGCACGTCAGTGACAGCGGTGTCGAGGATCAGCACTTCCGGCTGCTCCGGCACGTTCGGGTAGATCGGGTGGATGTGCAGATCGCCGAAATTGGCAGCGAAGCGTGCTTGTTGCTGTGGGGTGACCGGTTGATCGCGGAAGAACAGCACTTGATGCTTGAGCAGCGCCTGCTCGATGGCGTCGCGCTGTTCGAGGTTAAGTGGCTGGCTGACGTCGACGCCGCTGATCTGGGCGCCGAGGGCAGAGCTGAGAGGGACGATGGTTAAGTTGCTCATGGTGGTTCTCTTCAATCCGGGCGCCGATGTGTCGGCGTAGTCAGTGCTGAATTTGTCAGTGAGCCTGGCCGTGCCATGGCACCAGTTTGCGTTGCAGAGCGCGCAGGCCCATCTCCATGGCGAAGGCAATCAGGGCGATCACCAGAATCCCCAGCACCACCACATCGGTGACCAGGAATTGCGCGGCCGACTGCACCATGAAGCCCAAACCGCTGGTGGCAGCGATCAATTCGGCGGCGACCAGCGTCGACCAACCGACACCGAGGCCAATGCGCACACCCGTCAAAATATCCGGCAACGCACTTGGCAGAATCACATGGCGAATCAACTGCGCGCGGGTTGCGCCCAAGGACTGCGCGGCACGCAATTTCGCCGGGTCTACCGTGCGCACGCCAGTAGCGGTAGCAATGGCAATCGGGGCGAAAATCGCCAGGTAGATCAGCAAGACTTTCGACAACTCACCGATGCCGCACCAGATCACGATCAGGGGCAGATAAGCCAGCGGCGGAATCGGCCGGTAGAACTCGATCAGCGGATCGAGAATGCCGCGCGCGATGCGGTTATAGCCGATGGCAATGCCGACCGGCACCGCGGTCAACACCGCAAAACCCAAGCCCAAGCCGATACGGCTGAGACTCGCGCCCAAGTGCTGCCACAAGGTCGAGTCCATGTAGCCGCTGGTCGCCAGCAGCCAGCCTTTTTGCAGCACGGCGGACGGTGGCGGCAAGAACAGCGGCTCAATCAAACCGGTCGCTGTCACGGCCCACCAAATGAGCACGAGCGCGATCAAGGTCAGCACGCTGATCCAGCGCGTGCTCAAACGGCGGCGCACAGGAATGACCGGAGCGCCTGTCTTCACCGCTGCGGCAGGAATTTCATAGCTGCTCATGCGCGCTCCTGCCGCTGGGCGGCGCTGCGTTGGGAGAACACTTTAGCGAGCACGTGTTCGCGTGTTTCGATAAAGCGCGGGTCGGACTTGATCGAGCGCGCCGACTCACCGGCGGCGTAACGCTGACCGAAATCCAGGCTCAGTCGCTCGACGATCTGCCCTGGATTCGGCGCCAGCAGAACCAGGTCCGTGGCGAGAAACACCGCTTCTTCAATATCGTGGGTAATCAGGAACACCGGCTTGGCCGTGCGCCGCCAGACTTGCAGCAGCAGCTCTTGCATCTGCTCGCGAGTAAAGGCGTCGAGGGCACCGAAGGGTTCGTCCATCAGCAACACACGCGGGTCGGCAGCCAGCGCGCGGGCCAGGCCGACACGTTGTTTTTGACCACCGGAGAGTTGCCAGATGCGGCGGTTTTCAAAACCGGAAAGGTCCACCAGCGCGAGCATTTCCCTCGCGCGGATTTCGCGTTTGTCTTTGGGAATGCCGGCTAACTCCAGGCCGAAGCCAACGTTGGCCAGTACGTCCTGCCAGGGCAGCAGGGCGTCGTCCTGGAACACCACGCCGCGCTCGGCACTCGGGCCTTTGACTGGCACGCCGTCGAGGGTGATGCGCCCGGCGCTGGGCTCGACGAAACCGGCAATCAGGTTCAACAGCGAAGTCTTGCCACTGCCGGACGGGCCGAGGGCGACCAGCAGCTGCTGGGGCCCCAGGGTCAGGGAAATATCCGCCAGCACAGGTTCCGCTGCACCGGGGTACTGTGCGCTGATGCGCTCCAGCTGTAGCAAGGCCATCGCATTGACTCCCGATCAGTTGGTGATGAACTTGGCGCTGACGTAAGGGGCGTAGTCCGGCAGCACGGCTTCGACCTTGCCTTGTTCCTTGAGGAACACGGCGGTGTCAGTGATCGCTTTGGTGGTCGGTGCGCCGAGGGTGGTTACTTGATCAGCCGCCAGCGGGTAGACGTTGCCTTGCAGCAGCAGCGGAATGTCGCTGGCCTTGGCGCCGGACAGTTTCACCAATTTGTCGACGTTGCTTTGATCGGCGAGCCAGGCTTTCGGGTCTTTGCGGTAATCGGCGTAGGCATCCAGGGTGACTTTGGCGAATGCGGTGACGATTTCCGGGTGTTTTTCGGCGAAGTCTTTACGCACGATCCAGGCATCGAAGGTCGGTGCACCGAATTTGGCCAGTTCGCCGGAAGTGATCAGCACTTTGCCGTTTTCCTTGGCAACACCGAGCGCCGGGTCCCAAACGTAAGTAGCGTCGATATCACCGCGTTTCCACGCAGCGATGATGGCTGGGGGAGCGAGGTTGAGGACGGTGACTTTCGACGGGTCGATGTTCCAGTGCTTCAGCGCGGCCAACAGGCTGTAGTGGCCGGTGGAAACGAAAGGCACGGCGATTTTCTTGCCGATCAGGTCTTGTGGCGTTTTGATCCCGGAACCGTCGCGGGCGACCAGCGCTTCAGCCGCACCGATTTGGGTGGCGATGAGGAAGGTTTCAACCGGGACTTTGCGAGTGATCGCCGCTGTCAGGGGGCTGGAGCCGAGGTAGCCGATCTGCACGTCGCCGGAGGCGATGGCGGCGATGATGTCGGCACCGTTGTCGAATTTGCGCCAGCTGATGTCGGCCTTGGTGGCTTTTTCGTAAGCGCCGTCGGCCTGGGCGACTTTCGCCGGGTCAACGGTGGTCTGGTAGGCGACGGTGACGTCGGCCGCCTGGGCAAACAAACTCGCTGCAGCCAAAGATGCGGCCGCCAGCAAGCGAAGAGGGAAGTGCAGTTTCATTAGGGAAGCTCCTTGTCAGGCGACCGAGAGTCGGCGTGAAAGGAGACTAAATGATCTAAGAATTCGAAAATAAATAACTTTTTCGAATGAGCTTATGTGCGGAAATTTCTAAGAGCGACCGCTTCGCGGTCAATCGCTAGCAGGGTAGCTAGCCTGCTAGCGATAGGTCCGCAGGATTTTCCGGGATTAGTTACTGATCGCCAAAATGCTCGCCTGATACGACCCGACAAACACGTCGAAATCGCCGACTTCGTTCTGTTCCAGCTCCGTCTGTTGAGCCAGCGACGAACGCGCCAGTTCCTCGAACCTGGCCTGTTCCTCGGTCGCCAATGGCTCGCTGCGGAAAAACTCGGCATGGGCACGGCTCTGGCGCAGGGAGAACTCGGCGAAGCTTTCCTTGTGCTCGGCCATCGCCGCCAACACTTGGGCCGAAGGCGTCAGGGACGGGTCCTTGACCTTCGCCAGTTGCGCGTCCAGCGCCTTGCTGTGAGCATCGCCACTGTGGCTCTGATCCAGCAACGCTGCCAGTGGGGCGATATTTTCCAGCAGTTGCCCCGCCCACTCTTTCAGGTCGACCGGTTGACCGTCACGCTGCAATTGCAGGCCCGGACGGCGACCTTCCTTGACCACACTGAGGAAGTTCGAGGTCGCATTGCTGCAGCTGGTGTTGGTCAGCAGTGGGCTGTCGTTCAGCGCGCAATACAGCAGGAAGGCGTCGAGGAAGCGCGATTCGGTGAGGTCGATGCCTGTCGGCAGGAACGGGTTGATGTCCAGGCAGCGCACTTCGACGTACTGGATGCCACGGGCCATCAATGCCTGGATGGGCCGCTCGCCGGTGTAGGTCACGCGTTTCGGACGAATGTTGGAGTAGTACTCGTTTTCGATTTGCAGGATGTTGGTGTTGAGCTGAACCCACTCACCGTCCTTGTGGGTGCCGACTTCGACATACGGCGGGTACGGCGTGGCCACCGCTTTGCGCAGGCTGTCGATGTAGCTGGTCAGGTCGTTGTAACACGGCGTCAGGCCAGCCTGGGCGTTGCTCTGGTAACCCAGGTCGCTCATGCGCAGGCTGGTGGCGTACGGCAAATACAGGGTGTGCGGGTCCAGTTGTTCCAACTGGTGCGAACGACCGCGCAGGAAACCGGCGTCCAGTGCGGGCGAGGCGCCGAACAGATACATCAGCAGCCAGCTGTAGCGGCGGAAGTTGCGGATCAGCGCAATGTAGGACACCGACTGGAAGTCGCGATCAGTGCCGACAAATCCTTCGGCCTGCTTAAGCAATGGCCAGAGTTTTTCCGGCAGGGAAAAGTTGTAGTGAATCCCGGCGATGCACTGCATGGTCTTGCCGTAACGCAGGGCCAGGCCCTTGCGGTAGACGTACTTGAGCTGACCGATGTTGGACGTGCCGTAATAGGCGATCGGGATATCTTCCTCGGCCGGCAACGGGCACGGCATCGATGGACTCCACAGGTACTCGTTGCCGAGCTTGCTGTAGGCAAAACGGTGAATGCTGTCCAGGCTCGCCAGCGTATCGGCAGGATCGGGAAGGGCCGGGGTGATGAACTCCAGCAGCGACTCGGAATAGTCGGTGGTGATTTGTTCGTTGGTCAGCGCGGAACCCAAAGCTTCCGGGTGCGGCGTTTGCGCCAGGCGACCTTCGTCGGTCACGCGCAGGCATTCACGTTCGATGCCGTGAAGGCACTGTTCGAGCAGAGAGAGGTTAGCGCGCTCGCCGAGCAGGGCCAGGCGGCGGTTGAGAAGTTCGCTCAAGTTTGGATTCCTTCACGCGTCAGTCGCCCCAATATGGGGGTGGGCAAGACGGTCTACAAGGGTGAAGTTGAAATTGGCGTTTTCGCCTGGTTTTGGAGCCGCTCAGGCCATATGCCGGTCAGTTAATAACCGCACAATCCCTGTGGGAGCGAGCCTGCTCGCGATGAGGGTGTATCAGTCAACGGTAATGTCGTCTGACCCATCGCCATCGCGAGCAGGCTCGCTCCCACAGGATTCATTGCGCCGAAATTAACTCAAAACGGTGACATCTAGCTACAGGACAGCGAACGTGCCTTGTGCTTTTGCGACCAGTTTGTCGCCTTGCATTACGTCAGCTTCGACCACCAGCGTGCGGCGGCCCGGGTGGATCACCCGCGCCGTGCACATCACTTCACCGTCGGCGACGGCGCGGATGTAGTTGATCTTGCATTCGATGGTCGCGCTCTGCTGGTCAAAGCCGTGGGTACTGGAGCAGGCCAGCCCCATGGCAATGTCCACCAGGCTGAACAAGGCCCCGCCGTGCATTTTGTTGGCGCGATTGCGCAGCTCCGGCTCCAGCGCCAGGGCGATTTGCGCCACCCCGGTTTCCAGGCTGTGCAAACGACAGCCCAGCAGCTTGAAAAATGCGCTTTCGGTGTAACCGGCAGGGATGTCCATCAGCGTTTCTTCAACTGCTTGGCGTTGGCGAACAGCGAAGCCATGGCGTTGTTGGCCGGAGCCGCCGCCGTGGTTTCCTTACGCGGAGCGGTGTTTTGCGACTGGCGAGGTGCCGAACCCGGACGTGCACCGCGGGCGCCGTCGATTTTCTCGCCCGGGGTGTCGCTCATGCGCATCGACAGGCCCACGCGTTTACGCGGAATGTCGACTTCCATGACCTTCACTTTGACCACATCCCCGGCCTTCACCGCTTCACGCGGGTCCTTGATGAACTTCTCCGAAAGCGCAGAGATATGCACCAAACCGTCCTGATGCACGCCGATGTCAACGAACGCGCCGAAGTTGGTCACGTTGGTCACCACGCCTTCGAGGATCATGCCCAGTTGCAGGTCCTTGAGGTCTTCGACGCCTTCCTGGAACTCGGCGGTCTTGAACTCGGGACGCGGGTCGCGCCCGGGCTTTTCCAGCTCTTGCAAGATGTCGGTGACGGTCGGCAAGCCGAAGGTTTCGTCGGTGTACTTTTTCGGATCGAGACGTTTGAGGAACGTGGCATCGCCAATCAGCGAGCGGATGTCTCGATCGGTTTCAGCGGCGATGCGCTGCACCAGCGGATAGGCTTCCGGATGCACGGCGGACGAATCCAGCGGGTTGTCACCGTTCATGACGCGCAGGAAACCGGCTGCCTGTTCGAAGGTTTTTTCGCCCAAACGCGCGACTTTTTTCAACGCGGCGCGGGTTTTGAACGCGCCGTGCTCGTCGCGGTGGCTGACGATGTTCTGCGCCAGGGTCGCGTTGAGGCCGGAAATCCGCGCCAGCAGCGCCACGGAAGCAGTGTTCACGTCCACGCCCACGGCGTTTACGCAGTCCTCGACCACGGCGTCTAGGCCGCGTGCCAGTTTCAGCTGCGACACGTCGTGCTGGTATTGGCCGACGCCAATGGATTTCGGATCGATTTTCACCAGCTCCGCCAACGGATCTTGCAGGCGGCGGGCAATCGACACCGCGCCACGGATCGACACATCGAGGTCCGGGAATTCCTTGGACGCCAGTTCCGACGCCGAGTAAACCGAAGCACCGGCCTCGGAGACCATGACTTTGGTCATCTTCATGGCTGGGTATTTTTTGATCAGCTCGGCAGCCAGCTTGTCAGTTTCACGGCTGGCGGTGCCGTTGCCGATGGCGATCAGGTCCACCGAATGTTTGGCGCACAGGGCGGCAAGAATGGCGATGGTCTGGTCCCACTTGTTGTGCGGCACGTGCGGGTAAACCGTGGCGTGATCGAGCAGCTTGCCGGTGGAATCGACCACGGCCACTTTGCAACCGGTGCGCAGGCCCGGGTCGAGGCCCAGGGTGGCGCGCGGGCCGGCCGGTGCCGACAGCAACAGGTCGTGCAGGTTGTGCGCGAACACGTTGATCGCTTCGGTTTCCGCGCCATCGCGCAGTTCGCCCAGCAGATCGGTCTCCAGGTGGGTGTAAAGCTTGACCTTCCAGGTCCAGCGCACCACTTCGCCCAGCCATTTGTCGGCGGCGCGGTTCTGGTTCTGGATGCCGAACTGCTGGCCGATCATGCCTTCGCACGGGTGCATGGTGCCCGGCAGTTCATCGCCGACTTTCAGCGCGGAGCTGAGAATGCCTTCGTTGCGACCACGGAAAATCGCCAGTGCGCGGTGCGACGGCATGCTTTTCAGCGGTTCGTCGTGTTCGAAGTAGTCGCGGAACTTGGCGCCTTCCTCCTCCTTGCCGGCGATCACACGGGCGCTGAGGGTGGCTTCCTGCTTCAGGTAGTTGCGCAGCTTGTCCAGAAGGCCGGCGTCTTCGGCGAAGCGTTCCATCAGGATGTACTTGGCGCCTTCGAGGGCGGCTTTCACGTCGGCCACGCCTTTTTCGGCATCGACGAAGCGAGCGGCTTCGGATTCCGGGCTCAGGGTCGGGTCGTTGAACAGGCCGTCGGCCAGATCGCCGAGGCCGGCTTCCAGGGCGATCTGGCCCTTGGTGCGGCGCTTTTGCTTGTACGGCAAGTACAAGTCTTCGAGGCGGGTCTTGGTGTCGGCGAGCTTGATGTCGCGTTCGAGTTGCGTGGTCAGCTTGCCTTGCTCCTGGATGCTGGCAAGGATGCTGATGCGCCGTTCGTCGAGTTCTCGCAGGTAGCGCAGACGCTCTTCCAGATGACGCAACTGGGTGTCATCGAGGCTGCCGGTCACTTCTTTCCGGTAACGGGCGATGAAGGGAACGGTAGAGCCTTCATCGAGTAGCGCGACGGCCGCTTCGACCTGTTGTGGGCGTACACCGAGTTCCTCGGCGATGCGGCTGTTGATGCTGTCCATAAAACCACCTGACAAATTGTGAAAGCAGGCTCGCAGGCGCAGAGATAGAGGCTTGGCGAGTCTGGTTGAGCGGCCCGGGCTGCGCCGCTACCTGGGTCAACAGGCACTCCGTTGACCCGTGAAATCGAACAATTACTGCCGGCACCCTGAAAAAAATGGCGCCCGTCTGTAGTACCTGTCTGATGTTGCCTGACACAAATGGCCGCGCATTATAACCAGCGTTCGCTGTTCGGGGGCATCGGGGGTTGCCCGGTGCAATGGGCAGTTTTCTGGCGATAAAGGAAAAATCTGCTAACAATGCACACGGTGCGTATAACGGCAGCTACGCCATAATGCGCGCCGAGATCAAAGGAGCATCCAATGAGCAGCACTGCAAACATTGCTGAAGGCGAAAAAATTCTTATTGTTGACGACGATCCGGGCCTCAGCAGCCTGCTGGAACGTTTTTTCGTCAGCAAGGGCTACCGTGCTCGCGCCGTACCGAACACCGAGCAAATGGACCGCCTGCTGGCGCGCGAAGTGTTCAACCTGGTCGTCCTCGACCTGATGCTGCCCGGCGAAGACGGCTTGACCGCCTGCCGCCGCCTGCGTGGCGCGAACAATCAGATTCCAATCATCATGCTCACCGCCAAGGGCGACGAGCTGAGCCGCATCAAGGGCCTGGAACTGGGCGCCGACGATTACCTGGCCAAGCCGTTCAACCCGGACGAGCTGATGGCTCGCGTTAAAGCCGTCCTGCGTCGTCAGTCGGCCCCCGTGCCGGGCGCACCGGGCAGCGAAGACGAAAGCGTGACCTTCGGTGACTACGAACTGTCCCTGGCCACCCGCGAGCTCAAGCGCGGCGAAGAAGTGCACATGCTCACCACCGGTGAGTTCGCAGTGCTCAAGGCGCTGGTGATGAACGCCCGTCAGCCATTGACCCGCGACAAGTTGATGAACCTGGCCCGTGGCCGCGAGTGGGATGCCCTGGAGCGTTCCATCGATGTGCAGATCTCCCGTTTGCGCCGGATGATCGAACCTGATCCATCCAAACCGCGCTACATCCAGACTGTCTGGGGCGTGGGCTACGTGTTCGTACCGGATGGCGCCGCCACCAAGTGATTGGCGATTTGTAGGAGCGGGTCGTGCGGATGACATTGTCCGCAGACTCGCGATCCGCAATATGCGAGCATCGCTCGCTCCTGCAAGTGTGTAGCGGTTATCCATGAAAACCCCGGTTTGGTTTCCCCAGAGCTTCTTCTCTCGCACCCTTTGGCTGGTGCTGATCGTCGTCCTGTTCTCCAAGGCACTGACGTTGGTTTATCTGTTGATGAACGAAGACGTGCTGGTGGACCGCCAGTACAGCCACGGCGTCGCCCTGACGCTGCGCGCCTATTGGGCGGCCGATGAACAGAACCGCGACAAGATTGCCGACTCCGTACCTTTGATACGCGTAGTGGGCGCCGGTGTGCCGGAAGGTGAACAACACTGGCCTTACAGCGAGATCTACCAACGGCAGATGCAGGCCGAACTGGGCGCTGACACTGAGGTGCGATTGCGCATGCATGCACCTCCGGCGTTGTGGGTACGAGCGCCAAGCCTGGGCGAAGGCTGGCTGAAAGTTCCGCTGTACCCGCACCCGTTGCGCGGTCAGAAAATCTGGAATGTGCTCGGCTGGTTCCTCGCCATTGGCTTGCTGTCCACTGCGGCGGCGTGGATCTTTGTCAGCCAGCTCAACCAGCCTTTGAAACGTCTGGTGTATGCAGCAAGGCAGCTCGGTCAGGGTCGCAGCGTGCGACTGCCAATCAGCGATACGCCAAGTGAAATGACCGAGGTTTATCGCGCCTTCAACCAGATGGCCGAAGACGTCGAACAGGCCGGTCGCGAGCGTGAACTGATGCTGGCCGGGGTTTCACATGATTTGCGTACGCCGCTGACCCGTTTGCGGTTGTCTTTGGAGTTGATGGGCGACCGCAACGACCTCACTGACGACATGGTCCGCGACATCGAAGACATGGATGCGATTCTCGACCAGTTCCTGGCGTTCATTCGCGATGGTCGTGATGAGTCGGTAGAAGAGGTGGACCTCAGTGACCTCGTTCGTGAAGTCGCCGCGCCGTACAACCAGACCGAAGAAAAAGTGCGCTTGCGCCTGGAGCCGATCCAGCCATTTCCATTGCGTCGGGTGTCGATGAAGCGACTGCTGAACAATCTGATCGGCAACGCACTGCATCACGCTGGCAGCGGTGTGGAAGTGGCGGCGTATGTGTCGGGTGACACTGCCGCACCGTATGTGGTGCTGAGCGTAATGGACCGTGGCGCCGGTATCGATCCGGCGGAGCTGGAAGCGATCTTCAACCCGTTTACCCGCGGTGACCGTGCACGGGGCGGGAAGGGAACCGGTTTGGGATTGGCGATCGTGAAGCGAATTGCTTCGATGCATGGCGGGAATGTTGAGCTGCGCAACCGATCGGGCGGTGGCTTGGAAGCGCGGGTCCGCTTGCCGCTTGGGCTGATGCTGCCGCGGGATGCCGTTTAAGTTCACAACCCCTGTGGCGAGGGAGCTTGCTCCCGCTGGAGACCGAAGGCCTCCCATTTAGCGGCTGCTGCGCAACCGAGCGGGAGCAAGCTCCCTCGCTACAAATGTTCGGAGTTAGCCTTTGCCCTTGGTCCGCGTCATGTTCGGCCCACCATTTTTCTCCAGATGCTCAATGATGATCCCTGCCACGTTCTTCCCGGTGGTGGTCTCGATCCCCTCAAGCCCCGGCGACGAGTTCACTTCCATCACCAACGGCCCGTGATTGGAGCGCAGGATATCCACGCCCGCCACCGCCAACCCCATGACCTTCGCCGCGCGCAATGCGGTCATGCGCTCTTCCGGTGTGATCTTGATCAGGCTGGCGCTGCCGCCACGATGCAGGTTGGAACGAAACTCCCCAGGCTTGGCCTGGCGTTTCATCGCTGCAATCACCTTGTCGCCTACCACGAAGCAGCGAATGTCGGCACCGCCTGCTTCCTTGATGTATTCCTGAACCATGATGTTTTGCTTGAGGCCCATGAACGCCTCGATCACCGACTCTGCCGCGGTAGCGGTTTCACACAGCACCACGCCGATGCCCTGGGTGCCTTCCAGCACCTTGATCACCAGCGGCGCGCCGTTGACCATTGCAATCAGGTCGGGAATGTCGTCCGGGGAGTGGGCAAACCCGGTCACCGGCAAACCGATCCCGCGCCGCGACAACAATTGCAGCGAGCGCAGTTTGTCCCGCGAGCGCGCGATGGCTACCGATTCGTTGAGCGGAAACACACCCATCATTTCAAACTGGCGCAATACCGCGCAGCCGTAAAACGTGACCGACGCACCGATCCGCGGGATCACTGCATCGAAACCTTCCAGCGGTTTGCCGCGATAGTGGATCTGCGGCTTGTGGCTGGCGATGTTCATATAGGCGCGCAGGGTATCGACCACCACCATTTCATGGCCGCGTTCGGTACCGGCTTCGACCAGGCGACGGGTGGAATACAGACGCGGGTTCCGCGACAGCACAGCGATCTTCATGCAACACCTGTGGAGGACGTAGATACCGGGAACACCGGCTTGTCTTGTACATATTTAATGCCTGGATTGACCACCAACTGGCCGTCGATCAAAGCTTTGGAGCCGAGTAGCAGGCGATAACGCATGGACTTGCGGCAGGCGAGGGTGAACTCGACCCGCCAGACCCGATCACCGAGGGCCAGGGTGGTGCTGATTACGTATCGCACCTGCGCGTGACCGTTAGAGCTCTTAATGGTTTTTCTCGTCACCAGCGGTGCCTCGCAACGGCGGTGCCGCAACTGCACCACCGTGCCCAGGTGCGCGGTGAAGCGCACCCACTGCTCACCATCGCGATCGAATGTCTCAATGTCGGTGGCGTGCAGGCTGGAGGTGCTGGCGCCGGTGTCGATTTTTGCCCGAAGGCCGGCGACTCCCAAATCCGGGAGCGCCACCCACTCGCGCAGACCGACAACGGTCAAATGGTCAAATGTCTTCAAAATTGCTCAACCGGTAGATACCGCGGTGGCCGCAGGCGGCCGATTTCGCGGTATTCACGCAGAATAATGGTTAAAAGGCGACAGATATCTACGGCCCGGATTTCCAGCCCCGCGAGGCAGTTCTGGAATGTCAGCATTGTAGTCCGGGACGGAGTAATTCTTGGTACGACAGAACGGTAGTACAGTTCACCAATATTTCAGAGCGAGGAAATCCCATGGCACAAAAAAACGAAGAGGACGACAAAGTCCGCCTCGATAAATGGTTGTGGGCAGCGCGCTTTTACAAAACCCGCGCCCTGGCCAAGGCGGCGATTGAAAGCGGCAAGGTGCATTGTCGGGGCGAGCGCTGCAAACCGGGCAAGGAGCCGCGGATTGGCGATGAGTTTGTGATCCGCACCGGTTTCGAGGAGCGCACGGTAGTGGTCCAGGCGCTGTCGATTGTGCGCCGTGGTGCCCCGGAAGCACAGACGCTATACGCCGAAACCGAAGCCAGCATCGCCAAGCGCGAAAATGCCGCCGCCGAGCGCAAGGCAGGTGCTTTAGGCGTAAGTACCGATGGCAAGCCGAGCAAAAAACAGCGCCGCGATCTGTTCAAGTTTCGAGGCAGCAGTAACGAATGATTGACCGGGCCACCGATCACATCCATCCGGCCAAGACTTGTAATTGCGCCTGCGCGTAGCCATATGAGGTAATTCGCCTGCCATGCATGTGCCGTTCGTCGTAAAGCGCACACAGTCGCCGGCCCGTAAGCCATAACCAGACAGCAAGACGCTATGGCCGAGGCGTAACCTCGATTCTGTAATCATTTTTGTCACCACTTCAGATACCCAGACTTATGACCGACTTACCGGATAACGACTTCACCCAACGCTTCATCTTCGATGACAGCGACACCCGTGGCGAGATGGTTTCGCTGGAACTCAGCTACGCTGAAGTCCTGGCCAAACACGCCTATCCGGAGCCGGTTGCGCAACTGCTCGGCGAACTGATGGCGGCTGCGGCGTTGCTGGTCGGCACATTGAAGTTCGATGGTCTGCTGATTCTTCAGGCCCGTTCCGAAGGCCCGATCCCGTTGCTGATGATCGAGTGCTCCAGCGAGCGCGACATCCGTGGTCTGGCCCGTTACGAGGCCGACCGGATTGCCCCCGACGCCAGCCTTGCGGACTTGATGCCGGATGGCTCGCTGACACTGACCATCGACCCGAAACAGGGCCAGCGCTATCAGGGCGTCGTCGATCTGGATGGCGAAACCTTGTCCGACTGTTTCACTAACTACTTCGTCATGTCCCAGCAGATTGGCACTCGCATCAAGCTCTGCGCCGATGGCCGTCGCGCCCGTGGCCTGTTGCTGCAGCAATTGCCTGCTGATCGCTTGAAAGACGAAGAAGAACGCGCCGCCAGTTGGCAGCACCTCACCGCGCTGGCCACCACTCTGACCGCCGATGAGCTGCTGAGCCTGGACAATGAAACCGTGCTCCATCGCCTCTACCACGAAGAGCAGGTACGTCTGTTCGATGTGCAGAAACTGCGCTTCCGCTGCAGTTGCTCGCGCGAACGTTCAGCCAATGCTCTGGTCAGTCTGGGTATGGAAGACGCGCAAAACCTGGTGGTTGAGCACGGTGGAAAAATCGAAATCGATTGCCAGTTCTGCAATCAGCAATACCTTTTCGACGCCGCCGATGTCACTCAATTGTTCGCCGGAGCGGGTGTCGATACGCCGTCAGTTACCCGTCACTAAAACGATTCAGCGCAGGTAAATTCACTGGTTAGTGCCGGAATAACGCCGTTACGACAGGAGGGGCCTACTCTTTTTGGGCTTTTCTGGCATAATCCGGGCCACTTTTTTCGCGGTAGTAGTGCACGACTTTCTACTACAAAAACGTTTGGAGCACTCGGCCACTGGCCGACGGGGAACCTCATGACGCAAGCCAATAACGCCGTGTACACCGATCTGAGTGTTGATGATCTGGTGAAAGAAGCCCTCAACCGCGGTGAAGGCGAGCTTGCCGATACCGGCGCACTGGTTGTTCGTACCGGTCACCGTACCGGCCGTTCGCCAGTCGATCGTTTCATCGTTGATGAGCCGTCCACCACAGGTGCAATCGCCTGGGGCCCGATCAACCGCAAGTTCCCGGCTGACAAGTTCGATGCCCTGTGGGATCGCGTTGAGGCGTTTAACAACGCGCAAGAGCATTTCGTTTCCCACGTACATGTAGGCGCGGCCGAAGATCACTACCTGGCCGTGAAGATGACCACCCAGACTGCCTGGCAGAATCTGTTCGGTCGTTGCCTGTTCATCAACCCGGCCCAGTACAACCCGGCTGGCCGTGACGAATGGCAAGTACTGAACGTTGCCAACTTCGAGTGCGTGCCTGAGCGTGACGGCACCAACTCCGACGGTTGTGTGATCCTCAACTTCGCTGCGAAGAAAGTCCTGATCGCTGGCATGCGTTACGCCGGTGAAATGAAGAAAGCCATGTTCTCCGTGCAGAACTTCCTGCTGCCGGCCGCCGACGTGCTGCCAATGCACTGCGCTGCCAACATCGGCGAAGAAGGCGACGTGACCCTGTTCTTCGGTCTGTCGGGCACCGGTAAAACCACCCTGTCCGCTGACGAAAGCCGTTACCTGATCGGTGACGACGAACACGGTTGGGGCGAAGGCGTTGTCTTCAACATCGAAGGCGGTTGCTATGCCAAGTGCATCGACCTGTCCGAGAAGAACGAGCCAGTCATCTGGAAAGCCATCAAGCACGGCGCAGTTCTGGAAAACGTCGTCATCGACGATGCCAAGCACGCCGACTACGCTGATGTCAGCCTGACCCAGAACAGCCGCGCCGCGTACCCGCTGGAACACGTTGCCAAGCGTTCCGAGAAGAACCTGGGCGGCGAGCCGAACGCTGTGATCTTCCTGACCTGCGACCTGACCGGCGTGCTGCCGCCAGTGTCGATTCTCAACGAAGAACAAGCGGCCTACCACTTCCTGTCCGGCTACACCGCTCTGGTGGGCTCGACTGAAATGGGTTCGGGCAGCGGCATCAAGTCGACCTTCTCCACCTGCTTCGGCGCACCGTTCTTCCCGCGTCCGGCTGGCGAATACGCAGAGCTGCTGATCAAGCGCATCCGCGGCTTCGGTTCCAAGGTCTACCTGGTCAACACCGGCTGGACCGGCGGTGGCTACGGCGTCGGCAAGCGCTTCAACATCCCGACCACCCGCGCAGTGATCGCAGCGATCCAGAGCGGCGCGCTGATCGGCACCGAAACCGAACACCTGGACACCATCAACCTCGACGTGCCACTGGCCGTACCGGGCGTTGAGACTGGCCTGCTGAACCCACGCAACACCTGGGCTGACAAGCCATCCTACGACGAAGCAGCCAAAGCACTGGCCGGCCTGTTCATCGAGAACTTCAAGAAGTTCGAAGTGAGCGACGCGATCAAGGCTGCGGGTCCTAAGTTGTAAGTGTTGGTTTGATGCAATGAAAAAGCCGCCCTTCGGGGCGGCTTTTTTGTGGGTGTTTCAGCTGGCACTTATGCGTTTGGCTCTGGGCCCTCCAACTCTGATGTATCCCACCGCTGGACCTTGATCGCTTTGTAAGCATTCCGATAGTCAGTGGGAATTTGTCGCCGCGTCCCTTCGCCCTGCGCTTGAGGTAGACATCAAACCCTTCCGGCTGAAATTAGCGATAGGCGTCGTAGTCGATGAAGTCGATGGCGAACTGTTGTTCCAGCGCTTCCATCAGGTTCCGCGCATCGGTGCCGTCGCAGCCAAGGTCGAAGTTGATCGAGGTGGCGAGAGGATTGGTACCGACGTTCGTTCCGCAGAATTTCGTGCATCTGTTGCACGCTTTTCATCAGCTCATCGAAAAATCTGCTGATGGCTATCTCCGGCGTTCAATTCTTGATCGCTCCCGCGTAGTGCGGGAGCGATCTGCAACTGACGTTGAATCGGCGCTTTCCGCGATAGCCGACTAGGTGTCTTCTTTTGTAGGACGTTGCCGAAGCTTTGATAGGGCGTTGCTGACGGACTTATCCACATGGCACCGCGTTATCGTTTATCGCTGGCAAGCCAGCTCCTACAGGGGCGTGGTGTTTTCAGCCGGTGAGTTTCGGCAGGCGTTGTCGGGCGATGTCGAGCAGGTCGTTGCCGTCCTGGGTCAGCAGGTAGAGGGCGCTGACGATGTTGGGGATGTCGCTGCTGTCGGCTTGTTTGAAGCACAGGCAGTACAAGGTTTCGAGCAGGTCGCTGGCGGCGCGGATGCGTTGGCGGGCGGCGTCGAGGATTTCGAAGGGGTCGGCCTCGGTGTCGATGACCAGTACCGGGGTTTCGCTATAGCTGGATGTGAGTGGGCGGTAGCGTTCGGTCGGTGGATCGGGGATGGTCATCGAGGTAGGTCCTGTGCGAAAGCGGCAAGTGTTCCCGGCAGGCCGAGTCACTGATTTCAGCCGCGCCGGAAACTATAGAAGGGCCTGGCGTTGTGCGACAAGACGGCTGAGGTCGACAGGTTTTGTAGGGTTTTTGTTTGGATTAGGGGACAGGGACTACGTCCTGGTTGAAGGTGCCTCAGACTGTGTAGGTTATTTCGGGTTTTGTGGTGGCTGGGCTAGCGATGGCAATCTGACGATCGCTACATCCCTCAAGTCTTCCAGGTCATCCGCTGTATCATCCCGTATCGTTTTTAACACCGACCTTTTCTCGACTCGCTGCAATCGCCGGCTAGGCTTTGTTCATCGCAGCGGTCAACGGAGTGACAGCTTATGCACAACACCCTGGAACAGGTTTTCGGTTATCCACAGTTTCGACCCGGTCAGGAGAAAACCGTCAGCGCCGTGCTGGCGGGGCGTTCGGCGGCGGCTATTTTTCCCACCGGTTCCGGCAAATCCCTGTGCTATCAATTATCGGCCGTGTTGCTCCCGCATCTGACGCTGGTGGTCTCGCCACTATTGGCGTTGATGCAGGATCAGTTGGCGTTCCTGCAACGCCACGGCATTGCGGCGGGCAGTATCGATTCGGCCCAGAGCCGCGACGACGCCAGCGATGTGATGGCCCGCGCCAAGTCTGGCGAATTGAAGATTTTGATGATTTCGGTGGAGCGCCTGAAAAACGAGCGCTTCCGCAATTTCTTGCAGCAAGTGCCGATCTCGTTGCTGGTGGTGGACGAGGCGCATTGCATCTCTGAGTGGGGCCACAACTTCCGCCCCGACTACCTCAAGCTTCCGGACTACCAGCACCAATTCAACATTCCTCAGGTACTGCTGTTGACGGCCACCGCGACGCCGAAGGTGATCGCGGATATGCAAAGCAAATTCGCCATCGCCGCCGAAGATGTGGTGACCACCGGTTTCTACCGGCCGAACCTCAACCTGTTGGTGGAGCCGGTACGAGGCGCGGACAAGCGCCGACGCTTGGTCGAGTGGATGAGCCAGCGCCCGGGCCAGCCGAGCATTGTTTACGTCACCCTGCAGAAAACCGCCGAGCATATCGCCGAATATCTGGAGCGCAATGGCCTCCAGGCCGAGGCTTATCACGCAGGTTTGCCCCATGAACAACGGGAAGCGATCCAGAAGCGCTTCATGGGTGGGCAGTCCAACTGCATCGTCGCCACCATCGCGTTCGGCATGGGCATCGACAAGAGTGACATCCGCAACGTGGTGCATTTCGATCTGCCCAAATCCATCGAAAACTACAGCCAGGAAATCGGCCGTGCAGGGCGTGACGGGCAGCCGTCAGATTGCCTGGTGCTGGCCAACCGCGACAGCCTCAACGTGCTGGAAAACTTCGTCTACGGCGACACGCCGGAACTGGATGGCATCCGCTGTGTGCTCGACGAAATGCAAGGCGCTGCGCCCGAAGGGCAGTGGGAGTTTTTGCTGGGGCCACTGGCGGATCAGAGCAACATTCGCCAGTTACCGCTCAAGACCTTGCTGGTGCAGTTGGAGCTTCGGGGGCTGATTGCCCCGCGTTACGCCTACTACGCCGAATACCGCTTCAAGTATTTGCTGGAACCCGAGGCGCTGCTGGCGCGTTTTGAAGGTGAGCGCAGGGATTTCGTCGCGGCGATCATCCAGACCTCCAGTCGCGCACGCACTTGGGCTACGGTGAATTTCGATGCGCTATACGAGCAACATCACGCCGAGCGTAACCGGGTGGTCAAGGCGCTGGATTATTTCCAGGAGAAGGGCTGGGTCGAGCTGGAAAGCAAACAGATGACCGAGGTCTACAGCCTGTTGCAAAGCGATTTCGACACACAGGCCTTGAGTGCTGAATTGCACGCCTACTTCACTCGTCATGAGCAAACTGAGATCGCGCGGATTCACGCCATGCTGGACCTGTTCGCCACCGAGCATTGTTTGGGTTATCGCTTGGCCGAGTATTTCGGCGATGAAAATGCGCCACGGCAGTGCGGTCACTGTTCGGTGTGCCATGGGCAAGTGGCGCGGCTGCCAGCGCCGCCGGAGTTACCGGCACTTGTGGATAAAAACTTCGAGGCATTATGTGGTGATTTTATCCACAGGCATGAGCAACACACGGGACGTTTGCCGTCGGCCGAGCGGGTGACGCGGTTTCTGTGCGGGATCAGTGTGCCGCTGTTCACCAAGCTCAAGGCACGATCGATTTCAGGGTTCGCGGTGCTCGAGGATTATCCGTATGGCGAGGTGCGCAGTTGGGCTGAGCAGCATCTCTGAGTTTGAACCGTGTCCTTGCAGGAGGCGGCTTGCTGGCGATATCGGTCCGACAGCCAGCACATATGTTGAATGGGACGTCGCCATCGCCAGCAAGCCGGCTCCTACAGAGTCGCATCCATGCGCTGAATGTCGCTCATCACAGGAATAAATTTCAAAAATGCGCGGTAGCTGACTATGGTGGGGGCTGTCTTTGGATCGCCAACAAGAGAACAAAACATGAGCCAGACACCGTTCAATATTCAGCGCGCAGCCGTGATCGGCGCGGGCACCATGGGCCGTGGCATCGTCATGTGCCTGGCCAACGCCGGAGTGTCGGTGCAATGGGTCGATAACAATCCGCAGATGCTTGAACAGGCACTGGTCACCGTTGCCGACGCTTACGCCCATAGCGTTCGACAGGAGCGTATCGATCAGGCCGAGGCTGATGCTCGCATCGCGCGTGTTACGGCCGCCGCCGATTATGCGGCGATCCGTGATGTCGACCTGGTTATTGAAGCTGTCTACGAAAACCTCGAACTCAAGCAAAAAATCTTCTGCGAACTGGATGGCCTGCTCAAACCTGAAGCCATTTTAGCGAGCAATACCTCTGCGCTGGACATCGACGCCATCGCTGCGGTCACGCGCCGTCCACATCAGGTCCTCGGCCTGCACTTTTTCAGCCCGGCGCACATCATGAAGCTGCTGGAAATCGTCCGCGGTGCAGAGACTGCCCCAGCGGTGCTTGAAGCCGCATTGGCCCTGGGCAAGCGCATGGGCAAGGTCAGTGTGGTGGCGGGCAACTGCGACGGTTTTATCGGCAACCGTATGCTCAATACCTATGTGCTTGAGGCGCGCAAAATGTTGCTGGAAGGTGCTTACCCTTATCAGGTGGATGCGGCGCTGCAGGGCTTCGGTTTCGCCATGGGACCGTTCCGCATGTTTGACGTAGTCGGCGTGGACCTGCAATGGCGCGCCCGACAGTTGTCTGGCGTAGGGCAGGATGCGCCAGAAGTGCAGGTGGATAATCGCCTGTGCGAACTGGGCCGTTTCGGGCAGAAGAGTGGCAACGGTTTTTACCACTATGAGCCGGGCAGTCGGCAGGCAGAGCACGACCCGCTGGTTGATGCATTGGTGTTGGAAGTGAGCGAAGGTTTGGGCTTCCAGCGCCGTGAGATAAGCCAAGAGGAGATTCGGGAGCGCAGCTTGCTGGCGTTGGTCAACGAGGGTGCGAAAATCCTGCAGGAAGGGGTCGCCGGGTCGGCCCATGACATCGATCTGGTGTACCTCAACGGTTACGGCTTCCCGGCGGAGAAGGGCGGGCCGATGGCCTGGGCGGATCAGCAAGGGTTGGCGGATATTCATCAACGCTTATTGGCGCTGGAGACCCGTCAGGGTGATCACTGGCAGCCGGCGCGGTTGATCGGTGAGCTGGCTGCGGCGGGTAAAGGGTTTGCTGATCGTTGAGTGATCTATTGCCAGCGAAGAATGCGACACGGTTTTCGACATAGACTGGCAACCTAACTCCAGGAACCCATACTGATGCCCCAACGTACCGAATACCCACACTTCCAACCCATCACCACGCGCTGGCACGACAACGACGTCTACGGTCACGTCAACAACGTCACCTACTACAGCTTCTTCGATACGGCGGTGAACACCTATCTGATCGAAGTCGGTGGTCTGGATATCCATGACGGTGAAGTGGTGGGTTTTGTGGTGAGCTCAGCCTGCGATTACTTCGCTTCCATCGCGTTCCCGGACCGGATCGAGATCGGTTTGCGGGTTGGCAAACTGGGCAACAGTTCGGTGCAGTACGAGTTGGCGGTGTTCAAACACGGAGAGGACGAGGCCTGCGCAGCGGGGCGCTTTGTGCATGTGTTTGTCGACCGCGCTTCGAATCAACCGGTGGCGATTCCGCCCGGTTTGCGCGGGGCCCTGGAACGTCTGGTGGTGTAAGGCAGGCAAAAAAAATCGCAGCCCTGGGGCTGCGATTTTTTTCACCTGTCAGCGAAACCATTCCGGTCTCAACGACGGTGACGGTAGTACTTGTGATGTTTGCGATGGCCGTAGTGGTTACCGCGATCGTGACGATGGTGATCATCATAGTAACGACGACCGCCACGACGATCATCATCATCGTCGTCATCGGCCTTGTTGCCCATGTAGTTACCCAGCGCGCCACCGGCGCCGCCGCCTGCTGCGGAGCCGATCAGGCTGCCGGTGGTGCCGCCCACGCTGCGGCCGACCACGTTACCGCCTGCTGCGCCCAACGCACCGCCAATGGCGGCTTCGCCACGGCTGCGTTTGTCTGCGCCAACTGCGCTACCACCCGCGCCGCCCAGGGCTGCGCCAATGGTGGAACCTGTATTGCCGCCAAGCGACTGGCCGACGACCGAGCCCAAAACCCCGCCCAATGCGCCGCCCACACCTGCTTCGGTGGTGCCGCCGGCAGAAGCGATGCCACTGACCAGGCCAAGGGACAACAAGAGAATCGAGGAGAACTTCATAAAGGAACCTCAAGGGGATGACGGCGCGATCCTGAGGCTGTGTCATGGGCGTGACAATCGAAATCCGACGAGTAACACGACTTCAGCACATTTCTATAAGTTGCTGTTTTTTGGGCGGAACTTAACGGTTTTTCGCCGGTCTTTTACTACTTCACAAAGGCTGTTTTCATTAGAAAACGGCCTTTTTTGTGGGTGTTTGGAAAGTTGTGATCAATGCTGGTCGGTGTGTTGAATCTTCCGATGCCATTGCGAGCAAGCTTGCTCCTACAGGGATTCTGTCGAACACAAATTATGTGGTCAACAGCAAAACCTGTAGGAGCAAGCTTGCTCGCGATAGGGCCAGAACCAACGACGCGTTAGGCCGACCGGGCCAAGATCAACCCAGTCTCACTCGCCGCTTCCAACCGGATCGCCACGAACTTCGATGTTGGCGTATGGCTGCCATCCCCGGTGCTTTCCAGCGGCACCAACGGGTTCACTTCCGGGTAGTACGCGGCCGCTTGGCCCGCCGGGATATCGAACGCCAAGAGGGTGAACCCTTTCACCCGACGCTCCACGCCATCATCCCAGATCGACACGATGTCAGCCTTTTGTCCCGGCGTGAAGCCCAGACGAATGATGTCGGCTTCGTTGACGAACAGCACATCTCGTTGCCCCTTCACTCCGCGATAACGATCGTTGAGGCCATAGATCGTGGTGTTGTACTGATCGTGGGAGCGCATCGACTGCATGATCAGGTCCGGCAGCCTGCCGGTGGCGCGGGTGCGTTCGTGTACCAGATCTTTGGGCAGCATATTGGGTTTGAAATTGGCCCGGCCCGATGCGGTGTTCCACTTGCGCGCACCGGCGCTGTTGCCGAGGTAGAAACCGCCCGGATTCTTGATCTTCTCGTTGAAGTCCTTGAAGTTCGGGATGGTGTCGGCGATCAGGTCGCGGATGCGCCTGTAGTCGGCCACCAGCCAATTCCAGTCCACCGGGTGGCTACCCAGCGTGGCTGCCGCGATCCCGGCCAGGATCGCCGGCTCAGAGCGCATCTGGTTCGACAGCGGCTCCAATTGGCCGTTGGAGGCGTGGACCATGCTGAACGAGTCTTCGACGGTCACTGCTTGAGGGCCCTCGGTTTGCCGGTCGATATCGGTGCGGCCCAGGCATGGCAGGATCAGCGCATCTTTACCGTGGGCCAGATGGCTGCGGTTGAGCTTGGTGCTGATCTGCACGGTCAGGTCGCAATTGCTCAAGGCCTGGAAGGTGCGTGTACTGTCGGGAGTGGCTTGGGCGAAGTTGCCGCCCAGGGCGATAAACACTTTCGCCCGACCTTCGGCCATGGCGTGAATCGCCTCGACCACGTTGTGCCCGTTGTCGCGGGGTACCTTGAACTGGAAGCGTCGCTCCAGTGCATCAAGGAACGCCACCGGCGGGCGCTCGTTGATGCCCATGGTCCGGTCGCCCTGCACGTTGCTGTGACCACGCACCGGGCACAGGCCCGCGCCTGGCCTGCCGATGTTGCCGCGCAGCAACATGAGGTTGGCGATTTCCTGGATGGTCGCCACCGAATGGCGGTGCTGGGTAATGCCCATGGCCCAACACATGATGACGTTCTTGCCCTTGGCGTACATGCGCGCCGCTTGTTCGATTTCCACAAGGGTCAAACCGGATTGCTCGACGATCTGTTCCCACGGAGTGTCGTCAACGATGCCGAGGTACTCCAGCACATTGGCGCTGTGTTCGTTGAGAAAATCGTGATCGAACACGGCAGGCTCACCCGCTTTCTGCGCGTCGCGCTCCCATTGCAACAGGAACTTGGCCATGCCCCGCATGATCGCCATGTCACCGCCCAAGGCTGGACGGAAGTAAGCGGTGTTGGTCGCTTTAAAGCCGTTGGTGAGCATTTCGATCGGGTGTTGCGGATGCTGGAAGCGTTCCAGTCCGCGCTCTTTCAGCGGGTTGATGCAGACCACTTGCGCGCCGCGCTTCACCGCTTCGCGCAACGGTTCGAGCATACGCGGGTGGTTGGTGCCGGGGTTCTGACCCCAGACGAAAATCGCATCGGCGTGTTCGAAATCATCGAAGGTCACGGTGCCTTTGCCGACACCAACGCTTTGCGACAACGCAACGCCGCTGGCTTCGTGACACATGTTCGAGCAGTCGGGGAAGTTGTTGGTGCCATAGGCGCGCACGAACAACTGATAGAGAAAAGCCGCTTCGTTGCTGGCACGTCCCGAGGTGTAGAACTCGGCCTGATCCGGGCTCGACAAGCCTTGCAGGTGCTTGGCGATCAGTGCGAACGCGTCATCCCAGCCGATTGGTTTATAGCGATCGGTGGCGGCGTCGTAGCGCAGGGGCTCAGTCAAGCGGCCCTGGTATTCAAGCCAGTAGTCGCTCTGTTCCAACAACGAGGTAACGCTGTGTTTGGCGAAGAATTTGCCGTCGACACGCCGTTTGGTCGCTTCCCAGTTAACTGCTTTGGCGCCGTTTTCGCAGAACGCCACCATGCCGGCTTCATTGGAATCGCCCCAAGCACAACCCGGGCAGTCGAAGCCGCCGTTCTTGTTGGTCTTGAGCATCATGCGCAGGTTTTTCAGGGCGTTGTCGCTGGTCAACCAGGCCTGGGCGACGCTGATCAGTGCGCCCCAGCCACCGGCCGGGCCTTTGTAGGGTTTGTAGCGAGGAACGGGGGTCTGATCGGCTTGACGGTGTTGACTCACGCTTGATTCTCCAAAGCCGGGCTGTACACCCGCGGCGCATTCTTTTGTGGCAAATGGATGAGATTGAGGTTGTGGCGACGGGCCCATTGCACGGCGAGGCCCGTGGGCGACGACAGACTGACCAGCGTCTGGATGCCGGCGCGCAGCACTTTCTGGATCAATTCGAGGCTGCACCGGCTGGTGACAATCGCCAGCCCGCCAGTGAGCGGGATATTGCGGCGAATCAGCCCACCTATCAGTTTGTCGAGGGCGTTGTGCCGGCCGATGTCTTCACGACCGAGCAGCAATTCACCTTTGTCGTTCATGAACACTGCCGCATGGACGGCGCCGCAATACTGGCCGAGCGGCTGGAACTCATTGATGCGCTGGCGCAGGCCGTCGAGCCATTCGGCGGGTGGCAGTGGCGCGCCGGGCAACACTTTGAGGTCAGGCAACGCCTGCTCGACCGCTTCCACGCCACAGAGCCCGCAACCGCTGGTGCCGGCCAGTTGCCGACGCTGCTGCTTGAGGTTCCAGAAGGCGCGGTTGGCGATGGTCACTTGCGCGTACTGCGCCGACCCTGAGCCACTGAGTTGCAGGTCATAAATGTCCGTGGCGTCCTGGATGATGCCGCTGCCCAGGCTGAAGCCGACGATGAAGTCTTCAAGATCGGTCGGCGTCACCAGCATGACTGCCTGGCTGATGCCGTTATAGGCGATCGCCAACGCGACTTCTTCAGCCAGCGCAGTGCTGTCCGATTCAGAGTATTCAAGGTTGCTGTAACTGTAGGTCTGGCTGGCAGCAGGCTCGGGCGTTTTTGGGGCGGGCGCCGAGCAGTCAGGGCGCTTGGCGTTCATGGCATCACCGTCGGTTTGGTCAGCTTTAAGACTAGGCGCGACAACTTGTCACGTCTAATCGCTAATACTGATCTACCGATAGATGGCGTCGATCAAGCGCTCGGTAGTGATTGTTGAAAAATTGAAAAACAGGCCTCCGCCAACGCCGAGCGAGGGGCGCTGCGACGCATGATCAGTCCCAGCCGGGCGAGTGTCTGGGCATTTTCGATGGGGTGCAGGCGCAGGTGATCGGTGAGATTTTCCAGGCCACCGTCCAGCGGCATCACGGCGCAGCACAGGCCACCGTGCACAGCTTGTAACAGTTGATGCACGGCATCGGTCTGCAACAGCGGTTGCGGGCTCAGGCCGCGGATATGGAAGTTGTGGTCGATTGACTGGCGAAAGTGCATGCCGCTGGTGAGCATGCCTAATGGCAGCTCCATCAACGATTCCCAACTCAGCGGCGCCTCGCCGAAGGTAAAGAAGCGCAGGTCGTAGAGCAGGCCCATACGTGTTTCGCTGAAAGTCAGCGACTCGAAACGTTCGCTGTCCAGGCGCTCCAGGTAAGAGATTCCGATATCCAGCCGATTGTTCGCCAACTGTTCGAGAATCTGCTCGGAACTCAGCGCCGACAGTTCGAAGCGCAGGCTCGGGTGTTCGGCGTGCAGGCGTTGCATCAGCGGCAGTGGATCGAAACTCGACAACGGCACCACACCCAGGCGCAACGTACCGACCAGGTTGCCACGACAAGCGGCTGCTTCGGCGTACAAGCCGTCGTAGGCTGCCAGGACCGTACGGGCCCATGCAAGCACCCGTTCACCCGGCGCAGTAAAACCTTCGAAGCGCTGACCGCGATTGACCAGCGGCAGGTCGAGTTCTTCTTCAAGGCTGCGCAAGCGCATGGACAACGTTGGTTGAGTGATGTGGCAACGCGCGGCGGCCTGGCCGAAATGCCGGGTTTCGTCGAGAGCGATGAGGAATTTCAGCTGCTTGATGTCCATCTTCGCTCCAGGGTTCGGGAAGGGGCGGATTCTATCCCTGGCGGGAAGCGGCGTCATTGGTCGGGTTGGATTCGCAAGTGTCGGGGGTGGTCTAGGCTTTTGTCTCTGGAACCCAAAACCCAAGGAGAGTGCACCATGAGTCTTTTGAGCTTTGTGAAAGAAGCAGGCGAAAAACTGCTGGATTTACTGACGCCGGGCAATGCCAATGCCAGTGAGCAGTTGAAGGAACACATCAACAAAGTCGGCCTGGGTAATCCGAATGTGCAGGCGACAGTCGATGGCGACAAAGTCACCGTGACTGGTGAAGTGGCAAGTCAGGAAGAGAAAGAAAAGATCCTGCTGGCCGTGGGCAATATTGCCGGTGTCGGCAGTGTGGATGATCAGATCACCGTGACCGGGCCAGTAGTCGTGGCCGCGAAATTTGTTGTGGTTGAGAAGGGCGACACCCTGAGCGCCATTTCCCTGCGTGTGTATGGCGATGCCAACAAGTATCAAAAAATCTTCGACGCTAACAAGCCGATGCTCAAGGATGTGAACAAGATCTATCCGGGGCAGTCGTTGCGGATTCCTGAATAATGCAAAACCTGTGGCGAGGGAACTTGCTCCCGCTGGAGTGCGGAGCACTTCCAATCCGGCCAATGCCTTCTCTCAGATAGATCGCGTCGGCTGAATGGCGACTGCTGCGCAGCCGAGCGGGAGTAAGCTCCCTCGCCACAATGACGTGTCGGATTAAAGCCCGGTAATGAGCTCCCGGTAATCCCCCACCGCCGCAAACTCCGCCGTGTCCTTCGGTCCTTTGCGGCTGTCCGGTTCGCGCACGGCCAACAAATGCGCCACGCCAAAATCGCGGGCACTGCGCAGGATCGGCAGCGTGTCGTCGATAAACAGGCTGCGCGCCGGGTCGAAGTCGATATCCGCCTGCAACGCCTCCCAGAACTGCGGATTTTCCTTGGGGAATCCGTAGTCGTGGGAGCTGATCAAGCGCTCGAAATACGGCGCCAGCTCGATTTTTTCCAGCTTCAAGGACAAGGAATCGCGGTGCGCGTTGGTGATCAACACCACGCGTTTGCCGGCCCGCTTGATCGCCGCCAGAAACGTATCGGCATCCGGGCGTAGGGCGATGAGGTGCGCGGTTTCCAGTTTCAGTTCGCGCACCGGCAGCTTCAGTTCGGCACTCCAGAAATCCAGGCAGTACCACTGTAGCTGGCCGGCATTGCGTTCGAACAATGGCTGCAACTCCAGCTCGGCCATGGCCCGGCTTACCCCGTGCAAGTCGGCATAGCGTTGGGGCAGGTGCTCCAGCCAGAAATGGTTGTCGAAGTGCAGGTCCAGCAGCGTACCGTCCATGTCCAGCAGAACGGTGTCGATGTCGCGCCAGGGCAGCAGGGACATAGAAAACTTCTCCAGCGGTAAAAAAAGGTATCCGGGGACAACAATCAGGATAGGCCGGGTATAGTAACCCGCTATTGCCCAGGAGCCGCTCATGCGCCAGAAACCCACCATCCTCGCCCGCGAGATTGTCGCCACCAGCCGTTTATTCTGCGTTGAAGAGCTGAAGCTGCGCTTTTCCAATGGTGTGGAGCGCACCTACGAGCGTTTGGTCGGCAAGGGCGCCGGGTATGGCGCAGTGATGATCGTGGCGATGCTCGATGCGGATCACGCCGTACTGGTCGAAGAATATTGCGGCGGCACCGACGCCTACGAGTTGTCGCTGCCCAAAGGTTTGATCGAGCCCGGTGAAGACGTGCTGGCGGCGGCTGAGCGAGAGCTCAAGGAAGAAGCCGGTTTTGGCGCACGGCAGTTGGAGCATCTGACCGAGTTGTCGTTGTCGCCCGGCTACATGAGCCAGAAAATCCAGGTGGTACTGGCCACCGACCTCTATGAAGAGCGTCTTGAAGGCGATGAGCCGGAGCCGATGGGCCTGGGCAAGGTCAATCTGCGCGAACTGTCGGCCTTGGCGCAAAATCCACAATTCACTGAAGGGCGCGCCTTGGCGGCGTTGTACCTGGCTCGTGACTTACTGACCCAGCGCGGGGTGTTCCTGCCATGAATTTCCCGCATCCATTGATGGCGCCGGTGGTTGAGTTGGCATTGAAGGCCGGTGAGGCGATCCTGCCGTTCTGGCGCATCGGCACCGCCGTGACCGCCAAGGCCGACGACTCTCCCGTGACCGCCGCTGATCTGGCCGCCCATCACCTGATTCTGGCCGGGCTTACGGCGCTCGATCCGAGCATTCCGGTGTTGTCGGAAGAAGATGCCAACATTCCCCAGAGTGTGCGCGCCGGGTGGCAACGCTGGTGGCTGGTTGACCCACTGGACGGGACCAAGGAGTTCATCTCCGGTAGCGAAGAATTTACCGTCAACATTGCCCTGATCGAAAACGGCCAAGTGGTATTCGGCGTGGTATCGATGCCAACCAATGGCCGTTTCTATGTCGGTGGTGCCGGGCTCGGCGCCTGGCGTTGTGATCAAGGTGGTACGCCCTCGGCGATTCAGGTGCGTGACGTGCCGGCCCCCGGGCAATCGTTTACCGTAGTTGCCAGTCGTCGCCATTCCAGTCCGGAACAGGAGCGCTTGCTGGCCGGGTTGAGCGCCAGTCTGGGTGAGTTGCAGCTGGCCAATATCGGCAGTTCGCTGAAGTTTTGCCTGTTGGCCGAAGGGGCAGCGGATTGCTACCCACGGCTGGCCCCCACTTCGCAGTGGGACACGGCGGCGGCACAAGGCGTGTTGGAAGGCGCGGGCGGTGAGGTGCTGGAGCTGAGCGGTGCGCCTTTCAGCTACCCGGCGCGGGAGTCGCTGTTGAATGAGTTCTTTCTGGCGTTGCCAGCGAAGGCGGCCTGGCGCGAGAAATTGTTGGCGCTGGCTAACCTGTAGGAGCTGGCTTGCCAGCGATGCGGTGTGTCTGACACACCGCGTTGCATGAATCGCCAGCAAGCCGGCTCCTACGATGGTCATTGCACTTCAGCGATGCAGCACGTACTGCCCGACAAACTTCACTGCATCCTCATCGCTCCCCACATTCACGACTCGCGTATGCAGCGTCAGCCGTGCACGTCCATAGCGCTGATACATCGCCAGAAACTTCTTCCACACCTGCGCACTCGGTGCGTGGCAAATGGCGTTGGCATCGCCCGTTACCGGCAACGGATAACTGATCTGCCCTTCCTGAATCACGATATGCCCGCCTTCAATCCCTTCCTCTTTCAGGCGCAAACTCAACCATCCCCACCCAGCCAATACGGCGCCACAGTACAAGCTGCCGCCGAACATGGTGCTCTTGTGGTTGACGTTGGCCTCCAGCGGCAAATACAGGCGCAATTGCTGATCGTGCCAGTCGAGCACTTTGAGGCCCATGTCCCGCGTCAGCGGGATGTCGTGATGGAGGACGGATTCCAGGTGACGACTGTCGCGGCTCATTCGTGGGCCTCTTGTTTGAGTTGAGGGTATGACCGATGACTCAATCGAGTTCTTCGGTGTGACTGGCGGCGCCACTGTCGGCGAAGCTCAGGCCGTGCTTGCGCAGTTTGTCATGCAAGGTCTTGCGCGGAATGCCGAGGGCTTCGGCGACGCTGCGCACCGAGCTGTGGGAGCGTGCCAGTTCAGCGGCGATCAGGGTTTTTTCGAAGTTTTCCACCTGCTCGCTCAAACCGCCGCTGACCACCTCCATCGGCGCGCCGGACGGGTTTTGCGACTCGTTGTTGTCCAGCGCCAATTCCAGGCCCAGGGCAAAGCGCTCGGCAGCGTTTTGCAGTTCGCGCACGTTACCGGGCCAGGTGTGGCGCAGCAGCATGGCGCGTTGTCCCGGTTGCAGTTCGTGGGGCGGTAGGCCGTGGCGGGCGCTGGCTTCATCGGCAAAGTGCTGGAACAGCATCAAGGCATCTTCGCCGCGCTCGCGCAGTGGCGGAATGCGCAGCGGTGCGACGTTCAAGCGGTAATACAAATCGGCGCGGAAACGCCCCTGATCGGCGGACTGACGCAGGTCTTCCTTGGTGGCGGCGATGATGCGGATGTCCAGCGCAATCAGCTGATTGCCGCCCAGGCGTTCGACCACCCGCTCTTGCAGCAAACGCAGCAATTTCACCTGCACGTCCAGGCTCATGCTTTCGATTTCATCAAGGAACAGTGTGCCGCCGTTGGCGAATTCAAATTTGCCGATGCGACGCTTCTGCGCGCCGGTGAAGGCGCCTGGCTCGTGACCGAATAGCTCGCTCTCGACCACCGATTCGGCCAGCGCTCCGGCGTTGATCGCCACGAACGGGCCGTTACGCCGGCTCGACAGATCATGCAGCGCCCGAGCCACCACTTCTTTACCGGCACCGGTTTCACCGAGGATCAGCACATCGGCCTTGGTCGCCGCCAACGCACCGATTTGCTCACGCAGACGCAGCATTGACGGCGAGTGACCGACCAGACGCGTGCTCAGCTCATTGCGATCGCTCAAGGCCAGACGCAGGCTGCGGTTATCCAGCACCAGTCGGCGCAAGGCCAGTGCCCGACGTACGCTGTCGAGCAGGGCGTCGCTGGCGAAAGGTTTTTCCAGAAAGTCATAAGCGCCGGCGCGCATGGCTTGCACCGCCAGCGGCACGTCGCCGTGACCAGTGATCAGCAGCACCGGCAACTCTGGGTCCTGGGCGTGGAGCTCGGTCAGCAATTCCAGACCGTCCATGCCCGGCATGCGAATGTCACTGACCACCACGCCCGGCCAGTCACGTTCCAGTTGCGCGGCCAGACCCTTGGCTTCGGCGAGCGGCAGGATTTTCAGGCCAGCCAGATCCAGGGTCTGGCCCAGGGCCTGGCGCAGATGGGGATCGTCGTCGATCAACACGACCTGGATGCGGTTGTCGATGGTCATGCACTTCGGTCCTCGGACGGTTGCAGGCTCACTCCCGGTGCGCCTGCGCGTAGCTTCAGGGTAATCAACGCGCCGCCTTCCTTGTGGTTGGCGAACGACAGTTCACCGCCGAAGGCGCGCATCAGGGTCTCGCAAATCGCCAGCCCCAACCCAAGGCCCTGGGTGCGGGTTTTGGTGGTGTAAAAGGGCTCGCTGGCGCGACCAAGTGCCTCCAGGCAGAAGCCGGGGCCGTTGTCGCGAATGTACAGGTTGACGCCATCGGCCGTGGATTGGGCACTCAGCCAGAGTTTACGCGGCGGGCCTTTTTCCGTCAGGGCATCCAGAGCGTTGGCCAGCAGATTGCCGAGTACCTGGCGCAGTCGGGTTTCACCGGCCTCGACCCACAGGGTGGCGGCGGGCAAATCGCGGATCAGTTCGACTTCCATGCCTCGCCGCCGCTTGGCCAGCAACGCCAGGGCATCGTCCAGTGCCGGCTGCAGGGCGACGCTTTCCGGGGCGTGACGATCGCGCCGGGCAAAGGCGCGCAAGTGGGCGATGATCGAAGCCATGCGCCCGGTCAGTTCGCTGATCAGCTTGAGGTTGCCGCGGGCATCGTCGGTGCGTTGGTGGTCGAGCAACACTTCGGCGTTTTCCGCGTAGCTGCGAATGGCGGCCAGCGGTTGATTGAGCTCATGGCTGATGCTGGCCGACATCGTCCCCAGCGCCGACAGTTTGCCGGCCTGCACCAGATCATCCTGGGCACGCACCAGTTCTTGCTGAGCCTGTTCGCGCTCCAACACTTCCTGTTTCAGTCGACGGTTGAGGCCTTCCAGGTCGCTGGTGCGCTCGGCGACCCGGCCTTCCAGTTCGCGGCGAGCCTTGGCTTCGAAGGCGATTCGTTCGAGGTAATGCCGGCGGCGTTGCATCATCAGGCCGAGCAACAACATCACCACCAACAGCGTCGCGCCACCGATGGCAAGCACCGTGCGCACCGGGCGGTCGATCAGGGTTCGCGGCGCGAGGATGCTGACATTCCAGCCGGTTTCCGCGATCGGCTGGGTCTGGGTCAACCAAGCGTTGGGATTTAGCTTCAACGGCTTTGGATCACGGGTTGGATAGGGTTGGATCGCGGTGATCGCCTTGCGTTCGTCATCGCTCAACGGCCGGGTCGAGCGGAAACGCCATTCCGGACGGGAAGTGAGGATGACCACACCGTTATGGTCGGTCAGCAGCAGTTGTTCCGGGGTTTTGCCCCACAGGCTTTCGGTGTGGTCGAGATCGACCTTGACCACCAGCACACCCGTGATTTTTTCGCCGTCACGCACGGCAGCGGCGAAAAAGTAGCCGCGTTTGGCGGAAGTGGTGCCTAGCCCGAAAAAGCGTCCGAGGCGCCCGGCCATGGCTTCGCTGAAGTACGGGCGGAAGGCAAAATTGCGCCCGACGAAACTGTCATGTTTGTCCCAGTTGGAGGCGGCCAGGGTCTTGCCCGTAGTGTCCATCAGGTACATGACTTCGGCACCGGTCTGGGTGCTGATGTTTTTCAGCAAGCGATTGGCGTTGCCTTGGGTGACGCTGTCGTCCGGTGCACCGAGCACGGCGCGCAGGGCCGGCAGATCGCCGAGGATCTGCGGCATCACTTCATAGCGGTGCAGGGTGCCCAGCAGGTTGGCGACATAGAGATCGAGGGTCTGGCGGTTCTGCCCGGCCAGTTCGCTGCGGTAGTAGCGCTCGGCCAGATGCTCCAGCGGCCACAGCAACGGCGCCAGGCACAAGGCGAGCAATGCCAGGCTGCGCCAACGAGGTCTGCGGGGGAGGGTTGGAGTCATGAGCATCGAGCGCCTGTGGGTACAGGCGCATTATGCCTAGGCTTGCGGGCGCAGTCTGCGCGGCCGAGCTTCTGCCCGGGTTTCAGGCAAAAACGTCAGCATCCTTGAACAATGCGCCGGCTTGATCCCTGGCCGACAGATGCGGCGCAGCGTCCAGTTGCCAGTCGATGGCCAGGTCCGGGTCATCCCAACGAATGCTGCGCTCGGATGACGGGTTGTAGTAGTCGGTGGTTTTGTAGAGGAACTCGGCGAACTCACTCAGGACCACGAAACCGTGGGCAAAACCTTCCGGTACCCAGAGCTGGCGGCGATTTTCGGCGGACAGGCGTACCGCAACCCATTGACCGAAATGTGGCGAACTGCGGCGAATGTCCACCGCGACGTCGAGAACTTCTCCCGCTGTGACGCGAACCAGTTTGCCCTGGGTATTTTCCAGTTGGTAATGCAAGCCACGAAGCACGCCTTTTTGCGAGCGGGAATGGTTGTCCTGGACGAACCGGGTGTCCAGGCCAGTGGCTTCCTGAAACGCCTTCGTGTTGAAGCTTTCGTAAAAAAAGCCCCGCTCGTCACCGTAAACCTTGGGTTCGAAGATTAGAACACCGGGGAGGTCGGTGGTGACTACATTCATGGTCTCACTCCAGTGATAAGCGTCGATGGTCGGCATTCTTGCGCAGAGTCTTGATCAAGGCGAGGGGCGCAACATTTTTTCCTTGTTCTTTTTATGCGGCCTGTCGGTCGCCAGGTGGCAGAGTGGGGGTTGCGTAACGCCCCAAGCAGTGGCGATATAGGCGCCTAATAAAATTTCAGGGGTCGTTGTATGCCGCTCGCCACGTTGATTCATCGCGCCAGTTTGCCCAGCCCGCAGGTCTCTGCGGAGCAAGCGCTTGAGCTGCTGCAGAAACATTACGGGCTCAGCGGCCGATTGCAGGCCCTCGGTAGCCAGCAGGATCTGAACTATCGCGTCGACAGTGACCAGGGCCGATTCGTCCTGAAAATCTGCCGGGGCGACTATTCGGCGCTGGAACTGCAAGCTCAGCACGCCGGGCTCAAGCATTTGAGCGAACACCCGGACGTGCATGTACCGCGGGTGATCCCGGCGGAAAACGGCGCGGATTTGCTCTCACTTGAAGTCGCAGGGCAAGCAGTGCACGTTCGTCTGCTGGATTACATCGAGGGCCAATCCCTGACCCACCTCGATCATTTCAACCGAACCGTAGTAGCCGGTTTCGGTCGCTTGTGCGGCGAGATGGACCTGGCGCTGGCGGCGTTCGACCATCCGGGACTGGTGCGCACCCTGCAGTGGGACGCTCGACATGCCCAGGCGTTGATTGCGCATTTGCTGCCGGTGATCCAGGACGATGCCCAGCGCCAGTTGATCGCCGATGCGGCGGAGCAAGCCGAGCGCCATTTGCAGCCTCTGGTGGACAAATTGCCGGTACAGGCCATCCACATGGACATCACCGACGATAACGTGGTGTGGCAACGCGACGCTGAGCGTCATTGGCAGTTGCAGGGCGTGATTGATTTCGGCGATTTGATTCGCACCTGGCGCATCACCGATCTGTCGGTGACCTGCGCCGCATTGCTGCACCACGGGGATGGCGATCCGTTCTGCATTTTGCCGGCGGTGCAGGCGTATCACGCGGTCAATCCGCTGACCCGTGAAGAGTTGCTGGCGCTGTGGCCGCTTATCGTCGCTCGTGCGGCGGTGTTGGTGCTCAGTGGTGAGCAGCAGGTCAGCATCGATCCGGGCAACCAGTACAGCCGCGATAACCTGAGCCACGAGTGGGAGATTTTCCGTGTAGCTACATCGGTGCCGCTGGCGTTGATGGAAGCCGCGATCCTGATTGCTGTCGGCCAAAACCTCGCGGCCATTGGCAGCGAAGATTTTGCACCGCTGCTGCCAAGCCTGGTCGGTCGAGAATTTGCGTTGATCGATCTGGGCGTACTCAGCCCGCATTTCGAGGCGGGTAACTGGGAACAGGAGGGTATCGATCAGCGCCTGTTGAACGAGGCTGCCGCAGTTCACGGTCTGGCGGCCAGTCGTTACGGGCAATACCGTTTGTCCCGCACCCGTCCGGACAGCGCCATCGAACCGGATACCTGCCCGTTGCATGTCGAGTTGCATGTACCGCACGGCACCGCGGTCGAATCGCCGTTTGCCGGCGTCGTTCATCAGCCTGCACCGGGCGTGCTGCAACTCGACGGTCCGCAACTAAGTGTGCGGATGTGGGGCGTAACGCCGACGCTGCATACGGGGGCGGCACTGGTCAAAGGCCAGGTGTTGGGCTCGGTCAGTGGACCGCTGATCGTTCAACTCAGTCGTGGTGCATCGTTGTCGGCGCCGTTGTTTTGCACGCCATCACGCGCAGCGGCCTGGCAAGCGTTATGCCCGTCTCCGGCGGCGCTGGTGGGCCTGGCCTGCGATGCGGAAGAAGAGCTCGACGCGCCTACCCTGCTGGCCCGTCGCGACGCCAGTTTCGCCCGCACGCAAAAACACTACTACGTCGATCCGCCGCGCATCGAGCGCGGCTGGCGCAACCACCTGATCGATATGCAGGGCCGCTCCTATCTCGACATGCTCAACAACGTCGCGGTGCTCGGCCACGGCCATCCACGCATGTCGGCGGTCGCCAGCCGCCAGTGGTCGCTGCTCAACACCAATTCGCGGTTCAACTACGCCGCCGTTGCCGAATTTTCCGAACGTTTGCTGAAGCTGGCGCCGGACTCCATGGACCGCGTGTTCCTGGTCAACAGCGGCAGCGAGGCCAATGACTTGGCGATCCGCCTGGCGTGGGCCTTCAGCGGCGGGCGCGACATGCTCAGCGTGCTGGAGGCTTATCACGGCTGGACGGTCGGCGCGGATGCGGTCTCGACCTCGATCGCCGACAACCCCAAAGCCTTGAGCAGCCGCCCGGACTGGGTGCACCCGGTGATTGCGCCGAACACCTATCGCGGTGAATTCCGCGGCCCGGACAGTGCGCCGGATTACGTGCGCAGCGTGGAACACAATCTGGCGAAAATCGCCGAGCAAAAACGCCAGTTGGCAGGTTTCATCTGCGAACCGGTGTACGGCAATGCCGGTGGTATTTCGCTGCCGCCGGGTTACTTGCAGCAGGTGTACGCCATGGTTCGCGCCCAGGGCGGCGTGTGCATCGCCGACGAAGTGCAAGTGGGCTACGGGCGCATGGGCCATTTCTTCTGGGGCTTCGAAGAGCAAGGCGTGGTACCGGACATCATCACCATGGCCAAGGGCATGGGCAATGGCCAGCCGCTGGGCGCGGTGATCACCCGCCGCGAAATCGCCGAGGCGCTGGAGGCCGAGGGGTATTTCTTCTCGTCGGCCGGGGGCAGTCCGGTGAGCTGCCAGATCGGCATGGCGGTGCTGGATGTGATGGAAGAGGAGAAGCTCTGGGAAAACGCTCAGATCGTTGGCGGATATTTCAAGGAGCGTCTTGAAGCGCTGATCGATATTCATCCGTTGGTGGGCGCGGTGCATGGTTCCGGGTTCTACCTGGGTGTGGAGTTGATCCGCAACCGCGAAACCCTCGAGCCGGCAACCGAAGAAACCACGGCGTTGTGCGACCGCTTGCGCGAATTGGGGATTTTCATGCAACCGACCGGCGATTACCTGAACGTCCTCAAGATCAAACCGCCGATGGTGACCTCGCGCCGGAGTGTGGATTTCTTTGTCGACATGCTCTCAAGTGTGCTCGCGGAGGATCTCTGAACGCATAAACCTGTGTGAGCGAGCCTGCTCGCGAATTCAGTCGTACAGGTACCATTGACGTTGACTGAGCCACCCCTTTCGCGAGCAGGCTCGCTCTCACAGGAATGGTGAATAGAACTCGATTGTTATCGGGATTAAGTGTGTAAATTTAGACGGAATGCATTTCTATAGCTTCTAAAGCCGATATTTATCGGCTATAAAGTCGCCAATGCTAGGGCGTGGATCAACCATGCCCGACCGTCACGCACTTGCCCGGAGATGATTCATGAGCCGTAACGTTACCGTCGCCGCCACTCAGATGGCCTGTTCCTGGGACCTTGAAGGCAATATCGAAGTCGCTGAAAGGCTGGTCCGCGAAGCTGCTGCCAAAGGAGCACAGATCATCCTGATCCAGGAACTGTTCGAAGCACCGTATTTTTGCCAGAAACCAAATCCGGATTACCTGCAACTGGCCACGACGGTCGAAGACAACGTCGCCATCAAGCATTTCCAGAAAGTCGCCAAGGAATTGCAAGTGGTGCTGCCGATCAGTTTTTATGAACTGGCGGGCCGCGCACGTTTCAACAGCATCGCGATCATCGACGCCGACGGCAGCAACCTCGGGATTTATCGGAAAAGCCACATCCCGGACGGTCCTGGCTACCACGAAAAGTACTACTTCAACCCGGGCGACACCGGTTTCAAAGTGTGGAACACCCGATACGCAAAAATCGGCGTGGGTATCTGCTGGGACCAGTGGTTTCCCGAGGCCGCGCGCAGCATGGCGCTGCAAGGCGCGGAGATTCTGTTCTACCCGACCGCCATCGGCAGCGAGCCGCACGACAAGACCATTTCGTCCCGTGATCATTGGCAACGCGTGCAACAGGGCCACGCCGGCGCTAACCTGATGCCGCTGATCGCCAGTAACCGCATCGGCAACGAAGAACAAGACGGCTATGACATTACCTTTTATGGTTCGTCGTTCATCGCCAACCAGTTCGGCGAGAAGGTGCAGGAACTCAATGAAACCGAAGAAGGCATTCTGGTTCACACCTTCGACCTCGACCAACTGGAACACATCCGTAGCGCGTGGGGCTCGTTCCGTGACCGTCGTCCGAACCTGTACAGCGCGCTGAAAACCCTCGACGGTACCCTGGAGTCCTGATCGACATGACCACTTTGAACAGCACCCCTCGCGCAGACGGCTTCTACATGCCGGCCGAGTGGGCACCCCAAACCCAGACCTGGATGGTCTGGCCCGAGCGCCCGGACAACTGGCGCCTGGGTGGCAAACCGGCGCAAGCCGCGCACGTCGCGGTGGCTAAAGCCATTGCACGTTTCGAACCGGTGACCGTAGCGGTTTCCGCCGGCCAGTACGAAAACGCCCGCACCCGCCTGGACGTGCCGAATATCCGCGTCGTTGAAATGTCCAGTGACGACGCCTGGGTTCGCGATACCGGCCCAACCTTTGTCATCAATAACAGCGGTGAAGTCCGCGGCGTGAACTGGGACTTCAACGCCTGGGGCGGATTCGACGGTGGCCTGTATTCGCCGTGGAACCGTGACTCGCAAGTGGGCGGCAAGATCCTTGAGATCGAGCGCAGCCAGCGTTACCGCACCGAAGGCTTCGTGCTCGAAGGCGGCTCGATCCACGTGGATGGCGAAGGCACACTGATCACCACCGAAGAATGCCTGCTCAACCGCAATCGCAACCCGCACATGAACCGCGCGGAAATCGAAGCGGTGCTCAGCGCTCATCTGGCTGTGGATAAAATCATCTGGCTGCCGGACGGTTTGTACAACGACGAAACCGACGGCCATGTGGATAACTTCTGCTGCTACGTGCGTCCGGGCGAAGTGTTGCTGGCCTGGACCGATGACCCGCAGGATCCGAACTACCCACGCTGCCAGGCCGCGATGAAAGTGCTGCAAAGTAGCACCGACGCCAAAGGTCGCCCGTTTACGGTGCACAAGATGCCGATTCCCGGGCCGCTGTACGCGACCGAGGAAGAATGCGCCGGTGTCGATCCGGTTGACGGTACCCAGGAACGTAATCCGTCCGTGCGGCTGGCCGGTTCGTACGTGAACTTCCTGATCGTCAACGGCGGCATTATCGCCCCGAGTTTCGACGACCCGCTGGATGGCCCTGCAAAAGAGATTTTGCAGACCCTGTTCCCGCAGCACGAAGTGGTGATGGTGCCTGGCCGTGAACTGTTACTGGGAGGCGGTAACATTCACTGCCTTACCCAACAACAGCCAGCGCCGCACAAAGAGTGAGTGCTGTTGTAACAGCTTGAGTTAGCGACGAAATCACTCAGGCAAACGTTTTCGCGCACCGCCCCTCGGCAAGCCCGCAGTCTTTCTGGACCGCGGGCTTTTTTGTATCCGCTTGTCGACAGTTCGCACACGTTGGCATAGCTCTTGTATCGGTGATGGAGCAATGCAGGGAGGGGGAGAACTTAGTTGTTCTGTCATAAACCTTGGATAAGTTAGGCCGCTCACAAACCAGGAGAGAGCGCTGAAATGAACGCCGAAGTGAATGTGGTGGGCGAGCGGGCATTGCATCCCCTGGCTGTAAATGGCGAATCGCTCCAGGTCCTGGCGCACTGGTTGAAGTCCAATGGAACGTGTCAGATTGCGGAAAGTGATCCGCGCCGGACGATGATCGAGCGCTACCCCGCTGGCTTGTTCAGCGAAGCGGAGCTGGAAGCGTTGTGGGATGTGATGGAAGGATAGGAAGAAAAACAACGGATTGATAAAAGAAAAGCGCTGCCGGGATGGTGGCGCTTTTTTTATGGGCGAAGACGTGGACACCCCACTGTAGGAGCTGGCTTGCCAGCGATGAGGCCATCCATCCAATATTGATGTCGGATGACAAACCGCTATCGCTGGCAAGCCAGCTCCTACAGGAGATTGCGTGGATTCAATCTCTTCATGCCGCGCGCCGATTGAATTTTTCTGCCACGTAAAGTCATTTCTTAGACGATTTTTGCCTAGATAAAGACGATTCACGAAATTGACACATCAATAAGGGCGCGGCTACGATTCCGCCAACGCCTGTGGCTGACCGCCATGACCCTAAAACAATAAAAAGGCCCGCCGCGAGTGATCGTGGGCGGGCCTTTTTGTTTGCGGAATGAAAAAAGAGCGCGATAGTGCCGTTTCAGTCGTTCGACACAGCGCGTTTCAACCCGTAATAAGGAAAACAACATGTTGAACAAGCGAATCAGCCTGATCGCTCTGGGGATTTTGAGCGCTACACAGGCCATGGCTAACGACCAGGCCGAATCCAAAGGATTTGTTGAAGAGAGCAGCCTTAAAGTGCTGCTACGCAACGCCTACATGAACCGCGATTACAAAAACGGCAACGACGACAAGTCCGAATGGGGCCAAGCGGCCATCGGTACGTTCTCGTCCGGTTTCACCCAAGGCACCGTCGGTGTGGGTGTGGATGCCTTCGGTCTGTACGCACTCAATCTGGAGCGCAATGAAGACCGTAGCGGCGCTCAAGGTATCGATTTCTTCAAGAAAGGCGCCAGCGGCGAGCCGGCGAACGACTTGGCCAAGGGCGGCGCAGCCGTCAAATTCCGCCTGTCCAGCACCACGCTGACCTACGGTGACCAGATGCCGGCCCTGCCGGTGCTGAGCTACGACAACGTGCGTCTGCTGCCAGAAAGTTACACCGGCACCCTGATCACCTCCAAGGAGATCAAGGGCCTGCAACTGGATGCCGGTCGCTTCACCGCCGAATCGCGTAAAAGCGCCGAAGGCCGTGACAGCGGTGGCTTGAAGTCGATCAACGTGTTGGGCGGTAGCTATCAGTTCACCGAACAATTCAAGGCTGCGCTGTATGCGTCCGACGTTGAAGACGTGTTGAAGAAGCAGTACGTGAACGCCAACTACGTGTTCCCGATCGACAAGGATCAGTCCCTGACCCTGGACTTCAACGGCTACCGTACCAAGCTGGATAGCTCGTATATCCGCGAAAACACTATCCCCGGCGAAAGCATCATCACCGGCGACGACAACAAAATCTGGAGCCTGGCAGCCACCTTCGCCACTGGCCCGCACTCGTTCACCCTCGCTCACCAGCGCAGCACCGGCGACAGCAACCTGGGCTACGCCTATGGCGGTTACCAGAAAGATCAACACCGCGTCGGCGACGGTGGCAACACCATCTACCTGGCCAACTCTTACTGGTCCGACTTCAACGCTGAAGACGAACGCAGCTGGCAGCTGGGCTACGGCCTGGACTTCAGCACCTTCGGTGTTCCGGGGCTGAGCTACAACTTCGCCTACGTGCGCGGCGACAACATCACCACCTCCACCAGCGAGGGCGGTACCGAGCGCGAGATCTTCAACCAGTTCAAATACGTCGTGCAAAGCGGCCCGGCCAAAGACCTGAGCGTGAAGCTGCGCAGCTCGATCCTGCGTGTGTCGCAGAAGTCGAGTGAGTACAACGTCAGCGGTAACGAAGTGCGAGTGTTTGTGGATTACCCGATCAACATTTTCTGATGATGGGTTGCGGTATCGAGGCCTGATGAAAGGCTGGTAAAAAGAAGCCCCGACTGGTTCGGGGCTTTTTTTTTGATGCTTGAGATTTACCGTGGCAGTGGCTTCAGGCTTTGACCGGAGCCAGTTTTTTGCAGCTTTCCTTGCGGGTCGGATACTGCTCGCACTTGCTCAGAACCGTTTTCACCTGTGCGGCGTCTTGGAGTTGCTGGTTGGCCAGCAGCTTTTCGGTAATGAACAATTCTTCCGAGCCCAGGTTCCGCTCTGCCTTGTCGATCATGACCAGTGCCGATTGAGCATCGCCGCGTTTGAGGTGGTAGCCGATCATCAGGTCATAGATGGACGGGCCGGCCAGCGACCAATCCTTGATTGACTCAAGATCTTTTAACGCTTCGGCGCTCTTGCCTTGCGCAATATGCACGGCAAATGCGCTGCGACGAATGCCGGGCTGATCTTTTACCGGCGAGGACAGCGCACGCTGGCTGAGTGTGTCGGCCTCATGCAGCTTGCCTTGCTCCAGCGCGGCAGTGGCCGCGTAGGCGTCTTTGTAAGCCTGCATCGCGGCGGCGACTGGCGCGGCATCGCGGACCTTCGGCCAGCTGCGCGTATCGACCCGGGCTCGCCGTTCCTGTCGGTACTCACGTTGCAAGTACTGGCGGAGCTCCTCGTCACGGTCCATCGGTGACATGTGGGAGCGATTGAAGTATTCACTCGTCGCCGTGATGCTGGTGGTCAGCCCCTGATTGATCAGTACATCCAGTTCTTTGGTGAAACTGTTGAGATTGAATTGCTCCAGCGATTGCTGCATGGCGGTCTTGCGTGCACTGAGAAAGCTGCCGAGCAGCGGTTTTTGTTTGCCCTGGAAATCATTCAGGCGTTGCAGGCTGTAACTGGCGGCACGAGGCGCGTAACCGGCACGGATCATCAAGTCGGTGCCCAGCAGATCGGCCTGATCTTCCTGGCTACGACCCCAGGCAGTGCTCCAGATGTTGTCCGAAAAACTGTTGGCCAGTGCCGTGTATAAAACCGTATTGCCGATGGTCTTTTGCGTACCGATGGGATCTTTGCTGATCAACTTCATCGTTCCGGAACTGCGGTCCACGCCGGTGTTGGAAGCCATAGTGGCGAAGACCACCGTCGTGGCGATGTTGGTCATCAGTTCTTTTTGCTGCTTGAAGGCGGCCACGCGTTCGTGATGACGCAGCAGCACATGGCTCATTTCATGTCCCAGCATGGCCGCGATTTCGTCTTCGCTTTCGACGTTATCCAGCATGCCCAACGGCACGAACAGATTGCCTAACGCATCCGCCGACGGCCCGAAGCTGTAGCTGTCAATTACCCTGACCTGCAATGTTGGCATCTCACCGGGCCAACCCTTGGACAGCTTGGTAACGATGCCCTGTAAATAGCTCTGCAGCAGCGGGATATCCACCAGATTGTTCTGGCGAGTATCACTGGCGGGAATAGCGTGGCCGTCATAGCTCAAGCGTTGCTTGCTCTGTTGCTGCACGTCGAGTTTGTAGTGTTGCCTCACCTCCGCGTTTTCGACGTATTTTCCAGCGACTCTGGATTGAGTGGAGGGACCCACCAGGTTCATCACCGCATCATTGGCGCCATTGAGGGTGCTGCAGCCGCTGAGCAACGCACCGGCCAGGATCGGCAGCGCCAGGAGAGACTTTTTCATCTATCGACCCCTTACTGTTTGCAACCCGCACCAAAACCGATGGTCGAGTTGTTCTGGCTGTCGGCAATCTTGCTGGCCGGCATTTTCTGGCAAGGCAGCTTGACCATCTTGCTGGGGTTCAAGCGCAAGTCCATGGTGTCCAGCCAGACTTTACGGCCCGCCAATTCAACCTGTACCAACTCCAGTGCCTCGTTGTATTGCAGCACCGGGAGCGGATTTTTCGGAGCGTCTTTCAACGGCAGTTCGCGTTCGAGTTTTCCTTGTTCGTCGAGCAACGCTATCGGATCGGCGAGAAATGCCTCGACGGTGGGCGCGGCCGCCCAAACGGCTTGGCTGAATACGGCGGCGAGGAAAAATATGGCTGCTCTGGTCATCCTTGATTCCTTGTTTAGTGGGCGAAAAAAGTGTGTAGGCGATCAGTTCTTGCGGGCAAACAATGCCTCGATTTTTTCGCTGAATATCGCCAGCGAAAGCATCAGGACGGCGAGCACATTCACAGGCGTGTAGTGGAATGTGTGAAGCCCAAAACTGAGCAACATGAGCACGCCAACCACCAGTGCGAAGGACAGGAACGACGAGCTGAAAAAGCTGCTTCTTCCCACCTTCATTCCGACGAGTCCCGTCGCTGGATTCTGTCGCTCGTGCAGCGCTTTCAGCACCGCAATCAGCCCAAGCAGCGCAACCTCCACCAGATCGAGCCAATTGACATCGAAGTTCGGCAGGTTGGCTGGTTCGCGGTCATAGTTCATGCCAAGTGTAATGAGGTTATCCAGCGCCATGGCATGCAGGTAAATGCCGGGTATTTTGCCGTGCACAGGCGACTGGACCAGATCGCCGGTGGAGGTGATGTTGGCGCCAACCAGCACCAGGCGGTCACCCAACAATTCGGCCAGCAGGGCTCGGTCTTCGGGAGTGCTGACCTCCAGATCGCTGGCTGAGAGTGTGAAGTTGTAGAGGCAGCGTGATTGATCGGGTCCGGCCAGCTTCCAGAAAATCGCCTGGAAAAACTCTTTCGCCATATCGATGAAGAAGCCTTTGGGGGCGGAACAGTGGGCGATATCGGCAATACGTGCCTGTTGTGGGGCCAGGTTGATTCCCCACTGAATGGCGATGGGTGATGCGTCAACGGCGGCTTGCGTATCGCTCGGCAAATCCGCGCAGCCATGGGCTTGGCAATACTGGCGATACAATGAGAGCGCCGGTGTTTCCATAGGGCCCAGGGGCGTTTCGACCGCCAGTGGGTACTTGTCGCCAAACCCGCTCCACACGACCAATGCGGGACTGCTGACCCTGGCCAGATTGGCCAGCGTGTTGGCTTGCCCCTCTTCGCCGCGCTCCTGGCCCGTATTGGCCAACAACAATGGAATGCCCTGATGGCGGTAGCGTTCGAAGACATTGGCCAGTAACTGGCTTCCCTGAGCCGGGTCGCCCAGGGAGTGGTCGTGGCTATACATGAAATCCACGAAAACGGCCTTCGGCTTGTAAGCCAGCAAGCGCTTGAACAGCTTGCTTTGCTCGCCGTACGGCATTGGCCAGTGTGTGTTGTTGCGCATCAGGTACGCGTCGTCGATCAGAATGACCGCGATTTGCTGTTGCCCGGTGTTTTTGTAGCTGCTGGCAAACACCCGATTCAGCCATTGCGCCGATGCATTGTTGCTCGAACTTGAAAGCCCGAAAGGGTCGAGTACAGCGAGGGCGACGACAAGCGCACCCAGCACACACTGCCATCGAGAAAATAGTGGTGATCTGGCCGACATCCCTGTCTCGATAAAGTCAAATGAGCCGACGTTTTAAGGGAATGCGATGTCTAATGTCAAGGTGCCATCTTTCAGTGGGGGTCAGCTCTTGTCGCCCATTAACCGGGTTTGCGGCAGGCGTCGTCCGCGTATCGTCGGCACTGCACCCATTACACTGCGTAACTAATGATGTTCCCGTCCCCACCTTTATCCCCTCCAGCTAACTCCATACATTGAGCTCCAACGCCTCTCCCATCATCCAGACGGGAAGGTCACTGGAGATTCCTCAATGCCTTTCGTAAGCGTACGCATCACCCGCGATGGCGTTACCACTGAGCAGAAAGCTCAAGTGATCGCGGAAATCACTGGAACACTGGAACGCGTTCTCAACAAGCGCCCGGACCTGACCCACATCGTCATCGAAGAAGTCGACACCGATAACTGGGGTTACGCCGGGATCACCACCACTCAGTACCGCAAGCAACTGGCGGAAGAGGGGCAGTCATGACGCCGTCGGTCACCATCGATTTCGTCTCCGACGTGGTGTGCCCATGGTGCGCACTGGGAGCGGCGGCGCTGGAGCAGGCGATCGAGAACGTGGCGGGTGAGGTTTCGGTCGAGCTGACCTACAAGCCTTTCGAACTGAACCCGAACATGCCGGCCGAAGGCGAAAAAGCGGTCGAGCACTTGATGCGCAAATACGGACGTACCGCCCAGGACGTCGCCAATGGCAAAGCGATGCAGATCGAACGCGGCAATGCCATCGGCTTCAAGTTCGACCTGGAGAAGCGCACCCACTTCTACAACACCTTCGACGCTCATCGGTTGTTGCTTTGGGCACTGGAGAAAGGGCGTCAGGTGGTGCTGAAGAAGATCCTGCTTCGCGCTTATTTCAGCGAAGGCCAGAACCCGAGTGATCAGCAGACGCTGGTGCGGTTGGCCGTAGAAGCAGGGTTGGACGAGGAGCGGGCACGCAAGGTGTTGACCTCTGGCGAGTATGCCAACGAGGTGCGTGAGCTTGAGGAGTTTTACCGTCAGCACGGCGTCAATTCGGTCCCGGCCATGGTGCTAAATGGCCGCCACCTGGTGTCCGGATCGCAGTCGGTCGAGTACTACGAACAGATGTTGAGACAAATGGCACAAGCCTGATCCCTAAGTTTTTCAAACCATCATTTATGAGTAGAGGTTCATCATGAGCAATTCGAAAAAAGTCGTTGTGATCACTGGCGCATCCCAAGGTCTCGGCGACGGCATGGTCAAGGCCTTCCGTGAACTCGGCTACCAAATCGTCGCGACCTCGCGCTCGATCAAGCCATCCACTGATCCGGACATCCTCACCGTCGCTGGCGACATCGGCGAACCAGAGACCGCCCAGCGCGTGATTCGTGAAGCGATCGCCCGTTTCGGCCGCGTCGATACCCTGGTCAACAACGCCGGGATCTTCATCGCCAAGCCGTTCACCGCGTACACCGCGGAAGACTACGCCAACGTGTTGTCGGTGAACGTCAACGGCTTCTTCTACATCACCCAACTGGCCATCGCAGAGATGGAAAAACAAGGCAGCGGCCACGTGGTCAACATCACCACCAGCCTGGTAGACCACGCAATCGACGGCGTGCCTTCGGTACTGGCCTCACTGACCAAAGGTGGCCTAAACGCGGCGACCAAATCCCTGGCCATCGAATACGCCAAGCGCGGCATTCGGGTGAATGCGGTTTCCCCTGGCATCATCAAAACCCCGATGCACGGCGAAGAAACCCACGCCGCACTGGGCGCACTGCACCCGGTCGGGCACATGGGCGAGATCGAAGATATCGCGCAGGCAGTCGTGTATCTGGACAACGCCAAGTTTGTCACCGGCGAAATCCTGCACGTTGACGGTGGTCAGAGCGCGGGTCACTAAGACCCCACCTGTCCACAGCGCCGTCGATTGATATCGACGGCGTTTTTATTTGGAGAGCGCACCATGAACGCCCACGTTCACAAGGTTTTCCTGATTACCGGGGTCAGTTCGGGCTTCGGCCTGGCTTTTTCACAAGCAGCGCTGGCGGCGGGGCACACGGTGGTGGGGACGGTGCGGCGCGAAGCCGAGCGGGCGGCGTTCGAAGCACTGCACGCAAATCGCGCTAAAGCGTTCGTACTCGACGTCACGGATTTTCCGGCGATTGAACCGTTGGTGGCCGATATCCTGCGCGAGGCAGGCCGGATCGACGTGCTGGTGAACAACGCCGGTTACGGTCATGAAGGCATTCTAGAAGAGTCGTCTTTGAGTGAGATGCAGCGTCAGTTCGACGTTAATGTGTTTGGCGCGGTGGCAATGATCAAGGCGGTTCTGCCCGGAATGCGCGAACGGCGCAGTGGGCATATCGTCAACATCACTTCCATGGCTGGCTTCATCACCTTGCCGGGGATCGCTTACTACAGCGGCAGCAAATTCGCCCTTGAAGGTGTCAGTGAAGCGCTGGCTAATGAAGTAGAAGGTCTGGGCATCCATGTGACGGCCGTGGCCCCGGGCTCGTTTCGAACCGAATGGGCAGGCCGCTCGATGATCCGATCGGGTCGCACGCTGGAAGACTACGACGCAGTGTTCAACCCGGTCCGCAAGGCGCGAGAAGACAAGAGCGGCAAGCAGGCCGGCGATCCGCACAAAGCTGCGCAGGTACTGTTGACCCTGGTGGCTGCAGAGAAGCCACCGGTTCATTTGTTACTGGGTAAGGATGCGGTAAGACTGGTGCGCGAAAAAATCGCAAACCTGCAGGCGGAAATCGATGCCTGGGAGCATCTTTCAACGTCGACGGAGTTCGACTGATTGAAATCTTTGGAGTAGGAGATTCAAATCCCGGAAACAACAAAGCCCTCGTATTGCTACGAGGGCTTTGTTTTGTATGGTGCCGGCACCAGGAATCGAACCCGGGACCTACTGATTACAAGTCAGTTGCTCTACCATCTGAGCTATACCGGCGTGTCAGGGCGACGATTATAGCGATTGGGTTGGTTCTGTAAACCCCTGAATTCTGACTATTTTTGCGCAGGCCTTTGTCGAGGATTTATAGCCCACGTGGCTCGGCTTCAAGCGGGGTCATCCGTTCTTGAATTGCCACCCTTTTAATTGAGAATCCATGCGAGTTTTGCCGTCCACCGGAAATTCGCACGGCTGCTCAAGCAGCCCTTTGGTTCGGCGGTTATGTCATTTTCATAGAATGCTTATGCACAACGGGATGCGCTCGGAACCGCCTATATGATGGATTTGTGGATCCTTTCTCATTTGTGCGCAAATCACTGTTTTTCGGGTTTTTTATTTAGTGTACGAAAACTGAACAATATCGTTTCACCCCTGAAACAGCTGTATATATTGGATCCACGATATTTTCATCAACAGACTTATCCACAGGCTGTGATGCGTTAATCGCGTTCCGCCAATATCAGCAAATTGCGTGGTGTGAGCGGCGTTTCGCAGAAGGTGCCGAGTCGGACGCTGTAGCCCTGCTCAAACAGAAAAAGCGCACGGTCGAGTACCAGCCAAAGCTCTAGTGGGCGCCGGAAAAGTCCGCGCAGCAGCTCCAGGTTGCGTACTTGTGCCAAGCGCTGCCAACCGCGGGCTTCAAGCATTGGCCAATCTTGCGGGCCGATTGTGGATAAGTCTTTTAGTTGGGCCAAATGATGGCAGTAGTCGGCGAACGGTTTATCCAGCCAAGTGCTGGAAATGGACGGAGTCGGCAAATACTCGTCAACGCCTCGCAGCTGACGGTGCAGCAGGTCAAATGCCAGGCGCCGCGCCATGGAGGTGTCGCGCTGGCGTCGGACGCGAGCGCCAGCGGTGACGGTTTCGCTCATCGGTAGCGCGAGATCGTCGAGGGACAGTTGTAGGTCGCAGGCTCGGGCGGCCTCGGAAATGGGCGAGTACTCGGTCAGACTGATGCGGTTGTAGCAACACGGGGCGATGGCCAGTTGCTTACAGCCTCCCGCGCTGGCGAGCTGGATCAATCTCACATGCAAATCCCCGCAGGCGTGCAGGGCGACGGGTGTGTGGTCAGCCTTTAGCAACGCTGCCACATCAGGCGCGAGCACATCCTGTTCGACATGCAGTGCATGCATTTGGTGACGCTGGCTGAGTGCCTGGCCGCTGGCAACCAGCGCCGGGTCATATTCCAGACACGTCAGCTGTTGGCCGCTTTGCAGCAAGCGCCGCCCCAAGTGTCCTTTGCCCGAGCACCAATCCAGCCAATGCTTGGGCGGAGCAGTAAACGACAAGCGACTGGCGAACGCTTCGATCTGCTGCCACTTGCGCCCAGGCACATCCACGTTCAGACGATGCCACGCCGATCCAAGTGCATGTGCCGGCAACTCACCGATCGCAGCCAATTCGAGTGCCGTCGCAGCCAATGAAGCGAAAGGCTCCGGCGCATCCAGAAGGGCGGGTTGGTTGTGGGCGTTTTCCGCGTCTTCCAGCGAGCGTCCGCGTAGCCATGTGGCCAGCTCAGGGTAGGAGGTTTCCCAGGGAAGATGCAGATGGGTGAACGGGCGAGGTTTCCACAGGGCCTGATGCTTTGTCAGAAAAGCATCCAGCGCAGTGAAACGGGCGAGTAGGGCCTCGCCCGTCAGCACGTGGGAATCAGCGTCCTTGGCAGGCATCGACGCGCAACCAGCGCTCCAGCAGCTTGAAGCCGCGCACCAGTACATAAGCCATTACCAGGTAGAACATGCCGGCGGCGAAGAAGATCTCTACTGGCAGGTAGGTGCGGGCAATGATGGTACGGGCCATGCCGGTCAACTCCAGCAGGGTCACGGTACTGGCCAGGGCGCTGGCCTTGAGCATCAGGATCACTTCGTTGCTGTAGGCCGGCAGGCCTATGCGCGCGGCGCGGGGCAGGATGATGTAGATCAGCGCCTTGGCCTTGGACATACCCAGCGCTCGCGCCGCTTCGATCTCACCTGGTGGAATTGCCTGAATCGCGCCGCGCAGGATCTCGGCTATGTATGCCGCGGTGTGCAGGGTCATTGTTGCCGTGGCGCACCAGAATGGATCGCGCAGATACGGCCACATCGAGCTGTTTCGAATCACGTCGAACTGCGCCAGGCCGTAGTAGACCAGGAACAGTTGAACCAGTAACGGCGTGCCACGGAAAAAGAAGATATAGCCGTACGGAAATGCGCGCACCCACCACAGGCGCGATGAGCGGGCGATGCCCAGCGGAATCGCCAGCAGCAGCCCGGCGATCACCGCAATGGCCACCAGTTCCAGCGTCAGGGTTGCGCCTTGAGCCAGTTTCGGCAGCCACTTGATGATGATTTCCCAGTTCATTGGGCGCTCCTCGCGAAGCCGCGGGCGGCGCGTTTTTCCAGGAAGTGCATGCCGGTCATGGCCAGGATCGTCAGACTCAGATACATGAGCGCCGCGACCATATAGAAGGTGAACGGTTGCTTGGACACGGTCACGCCGATTTGCGCGTGACGCATGATTTCTTCCAGGCCGATCACTGACACCAGTGCGGTGTCTTTCATCAGGATCATGAACAGGTTGCCCAGGCCGGGCAGGGCGATGCGCCACATCTGCGGCATGATCAACTTGGTGAAGATGCGAAATTTCGACAAGCCCAGGGCCACGCCGGCTTCACGGTGACCTTTGGGAATGGCGAGGATCGCGCCACGAAACACTTCCGTGGCGTAGGCGCCAAAGCACAGGCCCAGCGCAATCACCCCGGCAGCGAAGGCGTTGAGTTCCAGGTCGGGTTTGCCGAGGAACTCGCCCAGGGCGCGCATCAGGTTGACCGTGCCGAAGTAGATCAACAGCACCCAGAGCAATTCCGGGATGCCGCGAACCAGGGTCGAATAAGTGCCGCCAAGCCATTGCAGGGGCTTGTACGGGGAAGTCTTGGCCAAGGCGCCAAGCAGACCGAGTACCAGCCCCAGGCACAAGGCCGAGAGTGCCAGTTTCACAGTCATCAGCGCGCCAGCGGCGAGCGCCGGGCCGAATCCGTAGAGGTCGATAATCATGGATTTCTTTTCAAATCGCGGCAGGCAAGGCCGGAGACCGGCGCCGTCAGAGCGCGGCGCCGGTTCGGCAAGTCAGTATCAATAGATGCTGAACGGGAAGTACTTGTCGTTGATCTTCTTGTAGGTGCCGTCTGCGACGATTTCTTTCAGCGCCACGTTCAGTTTATCGCGGATCGGGTCGCCTTTACGTACAGCGATACCGATCTTGTCGCTTTCTTCCACCGGGTCGCCCTTGAATTCGTAAGAACGGCCCGCGTCGCTTTTCAGCCACTCGTAGTTGACGTATTTGTCCGCCAGGATTCCGTCCAGACGACCGGAAGTCAGGTCGAGGTAGGCGTTTTCCTGGGTGTCATAGAGTTTGACTTCAACGCCTTCCATGTTGTCTTCCATCCAGGTGCCGGCGAGGGTCGCACGTTGTGCGCCGATCACTTTGCCTTGCAGGGAATCCTTGTCGGTTTTGAAGTCGACGTCTTTCTTGGCGATGAATTGCAGCTTGTTGGAGTAGTACGGGTCGGTGAAGTCCACCGCTTGCTTGCGCTCGTCGGTGATCGACATAGAGGAGATCAGGAAGTCGAACTTCTTGGCGTTCAGGGCCGGGATGATGCCGTCCCAGTCGGAGGTGACCACGGTGCACTCGACTTTCATCTTGGCGCACAGGGCGTCGCCGATTTCCTTGTCGAAGCCCACAACGTTGCCGCTGGCATCTTTGTTGTTGAACGGCGGGTAGGCCGCTTCGATGCCCATCTTCAGGGTTTCGGCCATGGCACCGGCACTGAACGCCAGGGAAACGGCGGCGGCGAGGAAGACCTTCTTGAAATTCTGCATGCGGGTAGCTCCGTTAGCGGTTGCTGGACATGAATTGTTTGCAGCGCGCCGAAAGCGGGTTTTCAAACACCTGCTGTGGCGATCCTTGCTCTTCTACCAGGCCCTGGTGGAGGAACACCACTTCGCTGGAGACCTGACGGGCGAAGCCCATTTCGTGGGTCACGAGCAGCATGGTGCGGCCTTCTTCGGCCAGTGCGCGGATGACATTAAGTACTTCCTGGACCATTTCCGGGTCAAGCGCGGAGGTGGGCTCGTCGAACAGGATGACCTTGGGCCGCATGGCTAGCGTGCGGGCGATGGCCGCGCGTTGTTGCTGGCCGCCGGATAATTGCGCGGGGTAGGCGTGGCGCTTGTCGAAGATGCCGACCTTGTTCAGCAACGCTTCGGCGACTTCGATGGCTTCAGACTTGCTCTGGCCTAGCACGCGGCGCGGGGCTTCGATGATGTTGTCGAGCACGCTCATGTGCGGCCATAGATTAAAGTTTTGAAACACAAAACCAATCTCACTGCGCAGGCGGTTGATCTGCTTGCCGTCAGCGGCGACCAGTTCGCCGTTCTTGGCGGCTTTGAGCTTGAGCTCTTCGCCGGCCACCAGGATTTGGCCCTGGTGCGGGTTTTCCAGCAGATTGATGCAGCGCAGGAACGTCGACTTGCCGGAACCGGAAGAACCCAAGATCGAGATCACATCGCCGTCGCGGGCGGTCAGCGAGATGCCTTTGAGCACCTCCAGCGAGCCGTAGCGTTTGTGCAAATTGCGGATTTCAAGCGCGGGCGTGGCCTCAGCCATGTGCGTTCCTCATTGTGTATTCGCTCCTGCTGTTGGGCGCCTTCCTGGCGAGGCGGCCAAGCTAGCATAGCGTTTCAAAGGCAGCCAACAGCGCTTCGGGCAGTAAACGGGTGGCGTGTGGCAGGTTGTCGCATCGGCACAGCAGACTGTCGCCCCATCAACAACCGAACAGCCGTTTGAATGCGAGTTTTCCGGGCTGTCGCGTAAAAAAAGGCGCGATGTTGCCAGCTTTGGCGGGGGGTTGGAAGCGCTAACGGGCCAAAGGTTGCTTATCCGCACTTTTATCGTGCGTCGTGTCGTTTTCAGGTGTGTTTCCGGTGCGCTGCTTCGTTCCATAAAGTGAGTCGCAGGGTAACGCTCTGGCAAAGTGCCATTAATTTCAACGGGTTGCGATGACTGTCCGGTCAGGACGAGATTCCCGTATTAGACGGTTTTGAAACATTTTGGCGCAAATATTGCGTGCAGATTCCGAAACGCCCCGTTGGTTTCTTTTTACAGAAGGGAAACCCAAGCGGGATGCACGCATTCGCTTTTCCTTACAAAGGTAGTTTCAATGAGCAGTACCCAAAGCTCTAATGGCCTCGAACAGGGGCTCAAACCGCGGCATGTGACCATGCTGTCGATCGCCGGGGTTATCGGCGCCGGCCTGTTCGTAGGTTCTGGCCACGCAATCGCCGCCGCAGGCCCGGCCGTGCTGCTGGCCTATGCCGCTGCTGGCATGTTGGTGGTGTTGGTGATGCGCATGCTTGGTGAAATGGCTGTTGCCTCGCCGGACACGGGCTCCTTCTCGACATACGCCGATCGCGCGATCGGTCACTGGGCCGGTTTCACCATCGGCTGGTTGTACTGGTGGTTCTGGGTGCTCGTCATTCCGTTGGAAGCCAACGCCGCCGCGACCATCCTGCATGCCTGGTTCCCGGGCGTAGACATCTGGGCCTTCGCCCTGGTCATCACCATGCTGCTGACCGTCACCAACCTGTTCAGCGTGAAGAACTACGGCGAGTTCGAGTTCTGGTTTGCGCTGATCAAAGTCCTGGCGATCATCGGTTTCATTGTCCTTGGCGTCATGGCGATCTTCGGCTTCCTGCCTGGCAGCCAGGTCAGTGGTGTTTCACACCTTTTCGACACTCAGGGCTTCCTGCCAAACGGCATGGGCGCAGTGTTGGGCGCGATCCTGACCACCATGTTCTCCTTCATGGGCACCGAGATCGTGACCATCGCGGCCGCGGAATCGAAAGACCCGGGCAAGCAAATCTCCAAGGCCACCAACTCGGTGATCTGGCGGATCGGCTTGTTCTACCTTGTATCGATCTTCATCGTCGTGGCCCTGGTGCCATGGAATGACCCGGTTCTGGCCAGCCTCGGTTCCTACCAGACCGTGCTTGAGCGCATGGGCATCCCGAACGCGAAGATGATCGTCGACATCGTGGTATTGGTCGCCGTGACCAGCTGCCTGAACTCGGCGCTCTATACCTCGTCGCGCATGCTGTTCTCATTGGGCAAGCGCGGCGATGCGCCAGCCGTTTCCACCCGCACCAACAAAAGTGGCACGCCTTACTGGGCGGTGATGTTGTCCACTGGCGCAGCGTTCCTGGCAACTTTCGCCAACTACGTGGCCCCGGCAGCGGTGTTCGAATTCCTGCTGGCCAGCTCCGGCGCCATTGCACTGCTGGTGTACCTGGTGATCGCGATCTCGCAACTGCGCATGCGCAAACAGCGTATGGCCCGCGGCGAGAAAATCGTCTTCAGCATGTGGCTGTTCCCGGGCCTGACCTACGCGGTGATCGTGTTCATCGTCGCGGCCCTGACCATCATGCTGTTCCAGGACGCCCACCGCGTGGAAATCCTCGCGACCGGCCTGCTCAGTGCTCTGGTCGTGGCTTCCGGTTTGCTGGTTGCTCGCCGTCGCAAGCAGCAGCAAGCGGGTTCGGTGGTATTGAACTGATTCGTACCGGTTGATGCAAAAAACGGCCGCTGTCAGTGATGACAAGCGGCCGTTTTTGTTTGTGTCTGTTGAGTTCGATTAATTAGAAGTGAACCCAGTCCTCTACGCGTAAACCCGGAACCCGTTCAAATTCCCGCAGGTTGTTCGTTACAACGATGAATCCGCGTGAGCGCGCATGGCCAGCAATCATTTGGTCGTATGGGCCAATCGGTGTTCCAGCCTTCGCCAGCTCGGATCGAATCATACCGGTGTGCGCGGCCGCGTCATTGTCGAAAGGCAAGACCTCAAGGCGTGCTGCCAAACCCTCGATGACGGCGAGATTCTTTTCTGGTGCGGCTGATTTTTCGGCACCGTAGATCAACTCCATTAGCGTGACAGCACTGATGCACAACTGCCCGTCATGGCGGTTGAAGGCCTCTCTTACGATTTGTGGCTTGTTCTTGATGGTGAATATGCAGATGTTGGTATCGAGCATGAATTTGAGCATCAGAACGACTCACGTTCCTGATCGGTGGGTTGGTCACGATCAGTCATAAAGTCTGCGCTTGCACTATCCGCCTCGAACCAACTGTCCCACGTCTCGTCGGCTGGTGTGATGATGCGAGCCCGACCAATGGCGACAACATTGACTCGTTTTACGTCGCTTGGCATAGCTACGGCTTTGGGAAGTCGAACAGCCTGGCTTCGATTGCTCATGAAAAGAGTGGTCTGTTCCATTTTTGCCTCCTACGCCTACTGGGTGTTTATGAGTCCGAAGAGTAGGTTTCTTTGTGGATATGTCAATGGGATATACGGTGCGGGTGACGGGAGGTCTTTCCAAGTGTTCAGGTTAATTACTTCATAAAAAACGGCCGCTGTCAGTGATGACAAGCGGCCGCTGTTCGGATCCCTAACCCTTACTCACCTTTCTCTTCCGGCGCATCCAGTGACTCGCGGTAAGCGTCCAGTGCAGTGCCGAAGTCGGCGATGAATTGCGGCTCGCTCAGCCATGCCTGGGCGGTCTCGCGGTCCATGCCGTCGGCCCACATGCGGTAGTCGATCAGCATGTCGGCGGCCAGGTGGGTGGCGGCCATGCCTTCGTCGTCGGCATTTTCCATGTCCAGCAATTCAGGATGGTCGACGATGATAAAGGCGAGGTCCGACAGTAACACCGAGAGCATCTCGCCGCGGCTGACGGCTTCCGCGTCGCGCATTTTGCTGAACATCGCCAGGGTGTACTCCGGGATTGGCTCGGCGAGGTGGCCCAGGTCATCGTCCAGCGCGGCGGGTTTGCGGCCGTGGATGTTGATTTGCTTGGCTTTGGCTTTTGCGCGTTTGGCGCGTTTCTGTTGCTTGTTCAGGGAGGCCATGGGAACTCAGTTCGGTTTCTGTTGGGTTTGCGCGGCGATAGCGTCGGACGCCGCCACGTAGTCAGCCTGGAAGGCCGGGGATTCGATCCAGGCCAGGGCGCCGGCTTCGTCGGTTTCGGCGGACCATTGGCGATACTCGATCAGCGCCGCGAGGATGAAGTCCATCGCGCCTTCTTCGCCTTCCTGCTCGTACACCAGTTCCAGCAGAGGGTCTTCGAGGAAGGCTGTGCACAGGGCTTGCTGGCTGAGCTTTTCGGCGTCGATCATTTTCTTGAACAGTTCGGTCAGGTCCACCGACTCGAAGTCGATGCGATCGTCGTTCGGGTCCAGCTCGACCGGCGCTGCAGTCCGCTGGGTGCGGTTCTGCTTGGCCTTGGCTTTGGCGCGGGAGGCGCGTTTTTGCTGCTTGTTGGCGGAAGCCATGGGCGTCGTTCCGTAATTCATTGAAAGGGTGGCTGGCTCAGCTGCGAGGCACTATCCGTCCGGGTGTGTGGGAGGACAGTTCGCCGTTTTGCAGCCAGGACAATGCAATGGGCCATAGTGTGGCTTGGTATGCGCTGCGAAAAAAGGCGAAATGTCCGACTTCTGCTTCGCCGATGTCCTCGGGGGCGATGCGAAGGTGCGTATTGGTGCTACCGGTGAAGTAGCCGAGCAGGCGTTCGATGGCAGGGATTGTGCCGTAGGGGTCGTCACTGATACTGATCGCCAGGATTTTTGCGGTGACGCCGGCGAAAGGCAGGCGACCGTTGGTTGCACGGCCGCTGGGGCGAGTTTCGAAGCGGGCCGTGGGCGTACTCCAGTCGCGCACCACGCCGGAGGGTGTGTCTTCCAGCCAGCCAAGGCGCTTGCCTGGAAAGTAACCGCAAATCATCGTGATCAGCGGCATCACCACATGCCACTTGCCGAACATCCGCCAGCGATGGGCGGGCGCATAGTCGCGCCAGTGAGCGAATTGCGCACCAACGGTCACCAGGCGCCGGATCATTTGTCCGGAGGCTCCCAGCCCCGCTGCGCAGCCACCAAAGCTGTGACCGACCACATCGACAGGCTGGCCGGGAAATTCTCGCTGTGTGCGCTTCAGCATCGCCTCGAAATCCAATGCGCCCCAGTCGGTCCACGAAGCCTGGAGCCCTTTGATTGATGTCGGTCGCGACTCGCCGATGCCGCGGTAATCATAGGTGATCACATCGATGCCGTTGGCGAACAGATAATCGGCGAAGCGCGAGTAATGTCGGCAGCGGACCGAGGTGGCGGCATTGATGATGACGACCGGGCGGGTGGCGTCCCGAGTAGCATGCCGCCAGGTGAAACCACCGAGTACGAACCCATCCGCAGCGGATTCCTTGAAGGACTCGCCAAGGGCGTCCGTCGTTAATGGCAGTTCGATTTGAGTGCAAGCCAATGGTGGTGTTTCCTGCAAATTCATCAGCGCCGGACCTTTGCGGGTAGGTGCCAACGATAGTCTTCAAGCTGCAGATGAACAATCCACCGGAACCATCAGTGCTTTTGATCGAGTCGTTCTTCCAGTACCGCGCGTTCTCGATCAAATTCCGCACGCAACTGTTCGTTGCCTATCCGGCACCGAGTAACGCACCAGCAGCCTGATAGCCGAGGCGCAGCAGACCACGAATGGGTTTGATCACTGCGGGCCGACCCGAACAGTGGCTCGTGCACCCAGCCGACAATGGGGGGAGGGGATAGATACTTTGATGGGGTCTGGAGCGGTGCCCCGCCAAATCCCGGGCATAAAAAAACCCTGAATCTTGCGATTCAGGGTTTTCGGTATTTGGTGCCCAGAGACGGAATCGAACCGCCGACACGGGGATTTTCAATCCCCTGCTCTACCGACTGAGCTATCTGGGCAACGGGGCGCATTAAACGGGTTTTTCAGGGGGTCGTCAAGCAAGTTTTCAAAAAATATTTAATTATTACCGTCGCTTACGATCCGACCCCCGATTTTACGGGGTTACTCGGCAGGCGGAACGTAGCCTTCGGCCTTGGCGTAATCCTCGCCGGAGAAGTACTTGTCCATTTCGCCCTGAAGATATTTGCGGTCTTCGGCGTTCATCATGTTCAAGCGCTTTTCATTGATCAGCAAAGTCTGGTGCTTTTGCCAGTCGGCCCAGGCCTTGGCCGAGACGTGGTCAAAAATGTCCTGGCCTTTGCTGCCCGGGAATGGAGCGCGCTCCAGGGCGGGCAATTCTTCTTTGTACTTGCGGCACATGATGGTGCGGGTCATGACGACTCTCCTGCGTTCAATACGGCGGCCGCGCGTTCGAGCAAGGTTTTGACCGGGGCGGCAAGGCCCAGGCGCGGCGGGGTGGCGAGGTTATACCAGAGCCAGTCGGCCTCGGCCACGTGATGACCGGCCTCCTGGACCTGAACCAGCCAGGGTTCGATGGATAACTGAAAATGGCTGAAAGTGTGCACCAGGTTCGGCATCGCCTGTTGGTTGCCCAGTTCCAGCGAGTGTTGCGTCGCGAGATGTTGCAAGTCGTCGAGGTCGTCGAGTTCCGGCAAGCTCCACAAACCGCCCCACAGGCCCGTGGAAGGGCGCCGGTAAAGCAGAATCGCGCCGTTACCGTTGGCGAGCAAAGGCATCAGCGTGCGTTTCTGTGGCACGGCCTTGCGTGGTTTGGGGATCGGGTAGCGCGTTTCCAGGCCGAGCATGTGCGCTTCGCAGCCTTTTTCCAGCGGGCAAAGCAGGCAGCTCGGTTTGCTGCGGGTGCAGAGCGTGGCGCCCAGATCCATCATCGCCTGGGTGTAGGCGTTGACCCGATCATGGGGCGTAAAGCGCTCAGCGTTGGCCCAGAGCTGTTTAGCCACCTTCGGCTCGCCCGGATAACCCTCTTGTGCAGTAAATCGCGCCAGCACGCGTTTGACGTTGCCGTCGAGGATCGGCGCGCGCAGACCCATGCTGATACTGGCAATGGCTCCGGCCGTGGACAGGCCGATACCCGGCAAGTCGGTGAGCTTCTCCACATCACGGGGAAACTCGCCGCCGTACTGCTCGACGACGATTTTCGCGGTCTTCTGCAAATTGCGCGCACGGGTGTAGTAACCCAGGCCGGTCCACAGGTGCAGCACTTCATCTTCCGGTGCGGCCGCCAGGGCTTCGACCGTTGGCAGTGATGCCATGAAACGGTCGAAGTAATTCAGCACGGTGCTGACCTGGGTTTGCTGCAACATGATTTCCGAGACCCACACCCGATACGGGTTAATGTCCTGTTGCCAGGGCAAATCGTGACGGCCGTGGCGGTCGAACCATTCCAGCACCGCCGTTGAAAACTGTTCGGCTCTCATCGCTTGAACAGCCCCTTGAGCGCATCTTTCAGTTCCGGGCTGACCTTGTCGCCCAGCTTTTCGTCGATTTTTTCGCTGATGCGCTCGCCAGCCAGTTTACTCGCGACCTGACCCATACGTTCGTTGTCGAGACGGCATGCCTTGGCACCAAGCTCCAGCGGACCACGACACCGTAGCGGCCACTCTATACCGACAAACTTCTCGCCAACCTGGCAAGCCGGGTCCGGCATGGCGCTGGTATCGCCTTCGACGACGATGCCCACGCGGTAGTCCATGCCCAGCACCCGTAGATCGACATCACCGTCACCTTTAACGGTCATGCCCGGGATGCGCACTTTCAGGTCCGGGTTGCTGGCCACGCCGTTACGGAACGTCAGGTTGCCCTTGAGTTCCTCGAACGGTGTGTCCTTGCCCCGTGGCTCGCCGCTGAGGGTTTTGCGGTTGAGCGTGGCGATGCCTTTGCACAGCTGCTGTTCGAGGTTGGCATTTAGCAGAACGCCATTGTTGATGACGAAACTGGTGGTGCCATTAAGCGTTTCGATCAGCGCTTTCTGGCTGTTGCCGTTACCGGTCACGTTGCTGTTGAGCGTGACCAGGCCTTTGACCGGAGGAGTCTTGCCCTGGCTTTCGAGGATTTTTTCTACCGGTACGCGGCTGATTTTGGTCTGCAAGTTCAGCGCAGGCACCTGCTGGCGCAGATCGAGGGTGCCGGTGGCTTCGAAGTTGCCGGCGTACAGATCGCCGCGCAGGTTTGCCAGAGTCAGCAGTCCGCCCTGGCCGTTGGCCTTGAGTGTTGCGTTTTGAATCGGCAATTTTTCCAGGGTCAGTTGGCCGAAGGTCAGCTCGGCGTCAACGTCCAGTTTGCTCAGGCGCTCCACCGGCAGCAGGCGCTCGTTGCTCCACGCATCCTTGGTCGGCGCTTGTGGTAACGGTGTGCTGCCGGCACCGGCCATGGCGTCGGCTTCGGTGCTGGCGACTTCGGCCTGACGCACTTGAGTTGCGCTGTTGGCTTCGGCCGATTTTGGCGGCAGGTAACGATCGACGTTGAAGGTGTCGGCCTTGAGGTTTGCCCTCAACGATTGCTTGGCAAAGTCCTCGACGGCGATTCGGCCGCTGAAGGTGCTGTCGTCGACTTTAAGATTGATGTCATCCAGCACCACGCTGGTCGGCGTGCCCGCGAGGCGGGTGGCCAATTCGAATTTGCTCAGGCTGCCTTCGGCCATGGCCGGGAGTTTCTGGCCGACGCTGTCGACGAACTTCGCCAGGTCGAACTGGGCAATCGACAGGCCGCCGCTGATCTGTGGCGTCTTGTCGAGGTCGTTGACCTTCAGCTCACCCAGCGCACGCAGTTGGTTGGCGGAAATCTTGATCCCGGTCCATTCGGCAACGTTGGCGGCACGGTCCAGCAGCAGTTGGCCCTGGGCGGCAAACGTCATGGTTTTGCCTTGCAGCGGATCGCCGGCCACTTCGCCGGACAACTTCATGTCTTCGAGTTTGTAACGCTGCAACGCGCGCTCGAAACGCACTTCGCCATTCAGTTCGGTACGGACCCGCAGAACCGGCTGATTGGTGCCCAGGAACGCGGTGAGTTTAACCGGGATGTTGGTGGAATCATGTACCGGGCCGGTACTCAGCTGGATGCTTTCGGCGCTGAACTGCTTGCCGGTCTTCTCGTCGTTGTATTCAACGCGGGCGTTGTTGACGGTCAGGCTGTCGATGTCCAGGCGAATTGGCTGGGCCGGTTTTTCCACTGGTACGGTAGTTTGCGGTGCAGGTTCGCCAGGAGTGGCGGGAGGCGTGCCAGCAGGGCTCGCGGCGACCGGCACCTTGCCGATGTCTTCCCAGTTTCCGTGGCCGTCCTTGTCGCGATTCAGGCGCAGGTTCAAGCCTTCGACGCGTACGTCGCTCATCTGCACTTCGCGGCGCAGCAGCGGCAGCACGCGGACCGACAAGCCAAGCATCTGCAGATCAGCAAACGGCTCGTTGGGTTTGGCCAGGGTCGCGACACCGGCATCGTGCAGTTCCAGGCCCAGCCACGGGAACAGGCTCCAGCCGATATCGCCATTGAGCGTCAGCTCGATGTGGGCCTTGTCGCGGGCAATCTGGCGGATCTCGTTTTTGTAGTCGTTGGGATCGAAGAGGTGGGTCAGGGCAAAGCCCAGCGCCACAATGATCAGCAACAGCCCGAGGAGTACCAGACCCAGGATTTTGCCGAACGCTTTCATGGGCGAGTCCTTGTAATTAGTCGAATTCGAAATTTAGCCGAGGAGTATAGCGCCCCAGAACGGACGACCGGTCAGCGATCACGCCGGCAGGGTATCCAGCGGAATATGCAGCTTGGCGGCCAATGCCTGTGCTTCCAGGTGCCCGGCGGGCGCGAGAAGGTGCAATGTGGCGCCCGATTGCGCGGCCATTTTTTGTGCTTCTTGCACCAGGCGTTCAGCAACGCCACGACGTCTGGTGATTTTTCGTACGCATAATTGAGACAAGTGCCAGACGTCCGGGTGCCGTTGCAGGCGCGCCGCGCCCAATAGCCGATCGTTGAAGCGCCCGGCGATCAGGGAGCCGTCACGCAGGCAGTCTTCGATCAGATGTTGATCTCCGGTAAACGGGGTGAAGAGCCATTCCGGGGCATCGCGGTAAATCTTCTGGAGATCTTGTTGGTCTTGAGGAGTGATTTTCTGCACCGACTCTACAATGATTGGCATGGTGGCTCCTGTGAACGTGTCCAAACGCTCTCTTGTAGGAGCTGCCGAAGGCAGCGATCCATTGATCTTTTGCAACCAGAAGCAAAGTCAAAAGATCGCAGCCTTGGCAGCGCCTATAAGTAACGAGATCGGATAACGTACAAAACGTGATATCAGTTTGGTTTTTCTGTCACGTGCAAATGGTAACCTTCGCCCGTTCGTCCGTCCTTGTGCGACGTGATGCCGCACCAAAATGGAGCTTTGCCCTGGAAAAGACAGTCATGCCTGCGTTGCATTAAGGCTGGGGGTGAAGAGTGGCTGGCGAACCATACTAATAATTGGGGGATAAACAATGACCACGAGTATCACGGCGGACGGCTATGCCGGTCAGCCCTCGTTCCTGTCCAAGGAGCGAATCATCGCCAAGCCCGGTTTCAACCGTTGGCTGGTGCCACCGGCCGCTCTGGCCATCCACCTGTGCATCGGCATGGCTTACGGCTTCTCGGTGTTCTGGCTGCCACTGTCCAAGGCGCTGGGCATCAGCAAGGCTGTAACGTGCGCGCCGGACATGAGCTTCATCGCGCAAGTCTTCTCTTCTCAATGCGACTGGCCGATTTCGATGCTCGGCTGGATCTACACCCTGTTCTTCATTTTCCTCGGTTGCTCCGCAGCGATCTGGGGCGGCTGGCTCGAACATGCCGGCCCGCGCAAGGCTGGCGTTGTATCGGCGCTGTGCTGGTGTGGCGGTCTGCTGATTTCGGCGCTGGGTATCTATACCCACCAGATCTGGCTGATGTGGATCGGTTCCGGGGTCATTGGTGGTATCGGTCTGGGCCTGGGTTATATCTCGCCGGTGTCGACCCTGATCAAGTGGTTCCCGGACAAGCGCGGCATGGCGACCGGCATGGCGATCATGGGCTTCGGCGGTGGCGCGATGGTCGGTGCACCGTTGGCGACCGCTTTAATGAGCCACTTCGGTTCGGCAGAAGGCGTTGGCGTCTGGCAGAGCTTCGTGGCTATGGCTGCGATTTACTTCGTGTTCATGATCGGTGGCGCGCTGTCGTATCGCGTTCCGCCAACCGGCTGGAAGCCTGAGGGCTGGACCGCTCCGGCGAAAAAAGCTTCGAACGCGATGATCACCCACCGTCACGTGCACGTGAACGTGGCGTGGAAAACGCCGCAGTTCCGTCTGGTATGGCTGGTGCTGTGCCTGAACGTTTCGGCCGGTATCGGTATCCTCGGCATGGCTTCGCCGCTGTTGCAGGAAGTCTTCGGTGGCAAGTTGCTGGGCACGGACCAGGCGTTCGGTCAGCTGGACGCCGGCCAACTGGCCTCGATCGCCGCCATCGCTGCCGGTTTCACCGGTTTGCTGAGCCTGTTCAACATCGGTGGCCGCTTCTTCTGGGCGTCGTTCTCGGACTACCTGGGGCGCAAAAACACTTATTTCGTGTTCTTCGCCTTGGGCTTTGCCCTGTACGGACTGATTCCGAACCTTGGTCACTTGGGCAGCGTCGCGCTGTTCGTGGCGGCGTTCTGCATCATTCTGTCGATGTACGGTGGTGGTTTCGCCACGGTTCCGGCGTACCTGGCGGACCTGTTCGGTACGCAAATGGTCGGCGCGATCCACGGTCGTCTGTTGACGGCGTGGGCGGCGGCGGGCGTATTGGGACCTGTGCTGGTGAACTACCTGCGTGAGTATCAGTTGAGCATCGGCGTTGAGCGTGCCGCGGCTTACGACATCACCCTGTACATCCTTGCCGGCCTGCTGGTGTTGGGTTTCATCTGCAACCTGCTGGTGCGTCCGGTGGCTGACAAGTACTTCATGACCGACGCTGAACTGGCTGCCGAACAGGCGCTGGGCCACGACAAGGGTGCTGACGCCAGCACGTCGCTGGAGTGGAAAGCGGCTGCGGGCACCAAACCACTGGCGATCGCGGCGTGGCTGGCGGTGGGTATTCCGTTGGCGTGGGGTGTGTGGGTGACCTTGCAGAAGACTGCGGTTCTCTTCCACTAACACTGCCCTCCTGTATGAGCCGGCTTGCTGGCGATGAACGATCACGCGGTATGCCTGCAAAACCGCGGCTTCTGGATCGCCAGCAAGCCGGCTCCTACAAAGTCAAAAGCCGTGCGTTCGCAATGAGCGCCGGCTTGTATTGACATGTACAGCCTCGACAGCGCTGGATTCACTCCGTCAGCGATATCACCTCCCGTGTTTCTGTTTCGCGCCCGCGCCCCTATAATGGTTGCCTTTTTCGCCCAATGATTTTGCGGAGCTGGTGATGGCCGAACGTATGGCGTCTGTCGAGCGCGACACTCTGGAAACCCAGATCAAAGCCTCGATCAACCTTGATGGCACCGGAAAGGCCCGATTCGATATCGGTGTTCCTTTTCTTGAGCACATGCTGGACCAGATCGCCCGTCACGGGTTGATCGACCTGGATATTGTCAGCAAGGGCGACCTGCATATCGATGACCACCACACCGTGGAAGACGTCGGTATCACCCTCGGCCAGGCCTTCACCAAAGCCATTGGCGACAAGAAAGGCATCCGTCGCTACGGCCACGCCTACGTGCCGCTCGATGAAGCGCTGTCGCGCGTGGTGATCGACTTCTCCGGCCGTCCTGGCCTGCAGATGCATGTTCCGTATACCCGCGCCACCGTCGGCGGTTTCGACGTTGACCTGTTCCAGGAGTTCTTCCAGGGCTTCGTCAACCACGCCAACGTGACCCTGCACATCGATAACCTGCGTGGCCACAATACCCATCACCAGATCGAAACCGTGTTCAAGGCTTTCGGCCGCGCCCTGCGCATGGCTGTTGAGCTCGATGACCGCATGGCCGGGCAAATGCCTTCGACCAAGGGCGTTCTGTAATGCAGACAGTCGCGGTTATCGATTACGGCATGGGCAACCTGCACTCGGTGGCCAAGGCCCTCGAACATGTCGGTGCCGGCAAGGTCCTGATCACCAGCGATGCCAACGTGATTCGCGAAGCCGACCGGGTGGTTTTCCCCGGCGTTGGCGCGATTCGCGATTGCATGGCGGAGATCCGTCGCCTCGGCTTCGATTCGCTGGTGCGTGAAGTCAGCCAGGACCGTCCGTTTCTCGGCATTTGCGTGGGCATGCAAGCCTTGCTCGACACCAGCGAAGAGAACGACGGCGTCGACTGCATCGGCCTGTTTCCGGGTGCGGTGAAGTTCTTCGGCAAAGACCTGCATGAAGACGGTGAACACCTGAAAGTCCCGCACATGGGCTGGAACGAAGTGAAGCAGAAGGTCAGTCACCCTCTGTGGCACGACATTCCGGACATGGCGCGTTTTTACTTCGTGCACAGCTACTACATCGCTGCCGCCAATGCGCGTCAGGTGGTGGGTGGCGGTCACTACGGTGTCGATTTCGCCGCAGCGCTGGCCGATGGCTCGCGTTTCGCCGTGCAGTTCCACCCGGAGAAGAGCCATACCCATGGCCTGCAATTGCTGCAGAACTTCGCTGCGTGGGACGGTCGCTGGTAAATGGCCGTCAAGAAATCCAAGCCGCCGATTCTTTCGCTCACCCCTGAGCAGGAGAACGAGGCCACCAGCAAGATCAAGCGCTTCATGGAGGATCGCTTCGAACTGGACCTGGGTTCGTTCGAAGCGGCCGAAATCCTTGAGCTGTTTACCCGCGAAATTGCTCCGCACTATTACAACAGGGCGATTTTCGATGTGCAGACGCACCTCAAAGAGAGGTTCGAAAGCATCGAAAGCGACCTGTGGGCGCTCGAGAAAAACTGATTTCCGAGCCAAGCTGAACATTCAAATTTGAAGGTTTGCCAGATGCTGATTATTCCCGCTATCGATCTTAAAGACGGTGCCTGTGTTCGTCTGCGCCAGGGCCGCATGGAAGATTCCACAGTGTTCTCCGATGACCCGGTGAGCATGGCTGCCAAGTGGGTGGAGGGCGGTTGCCGTCGTCTGCATCTGGTCGACCTGAACGGCGCTTTCGAAGGCCAGCCAGTCAACGGTGAAGTGGTTACCGCGATCGCCAAGCGCTACCCGAACCTGCCGATCCAGATCGGCGGCGGCATCCGCTCCCTGGAAACCATCGAGCACTACGTGAAAGCGGGTGTGAGCTACGTGATCATCGGCACCAAAGCGGTGAAAGATCCGGCCTTCGTCGCCGAAGCGTGCCGCGCCTTTCCGGGCAAAGTGATCGTTGGCCTGGACGCCAAGGACGGTTTCGTCGCCACCGATGGCTGGGCTGAAATCAGCACCATTCAGGTGATCGACCTGGCCAAGCAATTCGAAGCCGACGGCGTGTCCGCGATCGTTTATACCGACATCGCCAAAGACGGCATGATGCAGGGCTGCAACGTTCCGTTCACCGCCGCGCTGGCCGCTGCCACATCGATCCCGGTGATCGCTTCCGGTGGCATTCACAACCTGGGTGATATCAAGACGCTGCTTGACGCCAAGGCGCCAGGCATCATCGGTGCCATTACCGGTCGGGCAATCTACGAAGGCACCCTCGACGTCGCAGAAGCGCAAGCTTTCTGCGATTCGTACAAAGGCTGAGGACTGACCATGGCGCTGGCCAAACGCATCATCCCTTGCCTGGACGTGGACAACGGCCGGGTGGTCAAGGGTGTGAAATTCGAAAACATCCGTGACGCCGGTGACCCGGTGGAAATTGCCCGTCGCTACGACGAGCAGGGCGCCGACGAGATTACCTTTCTCGACATCACCGCCAGCGTCGATGGCCGTGACACCACGCTGCATACCGTCGAGCGCATGGCCAGCCAGGTGTTCATCCCGCTGACCGTGGGCGGTGGCGTGCGTACCGTGCAGGACATTCGCAACTTGCTGAATGCCGGTGCAGACAAGGTGTCGATCAACACCGCTGCCGTGTTCAACCCTGAATTTGTCGGCGAAGCGGCGCAGCATTTCGGGTCGCAGTGCATTGTCGTCGCGATTGATGCAAAGAAGGTCTCTGGACCTGGGGAAACCCCGCGCTGGGAAATCTTCACCCACGGCGGCCGCAAGCCGACCGGTCTCGACGCTGTTGAATGGGCGAAGAAGATGGAAGGTCTCGGTGCCGGCGAAATCCTCCTGACCAGCATGGATCAGGACGGCATGAAAAACGGCTTCGACCTCGGCGTCACCCGCGCCATCAGCGATGCCCTGGGCATTCCGGTGATCGCTTCCGGCGGGGTCGGCAACTTGCAGCACCTGGCTGACGGGATTCTCGAAGGTCACGCCAGTGCGGTGTTGGCGGCCAGTATTTTCCACTTTGGCGAATACACCGTGCAGGAAGCCAAGGCTTATATGGCGCATCGCGGAATCGTGATGCGTTAAACAAACCGATGCAGGCCAGTAGACATCATGGCGGGCTCAAGGCACTCTTGGGTACGCCATGGATTTCGGTAGCCAGACATGCTTAAACGCCTTCTTCTAGCCCTCGCCAGCGCTTCCCTGTTGTTTATCAGCACAGCGCAAGCTGCAGACAGTCCTGCAGACAATCCCGACACCGATATTGTGTTGCTCACGGAAAACTTCCCGCCATACAACATGGCGAAGAATGGCAAGAATTTCGCTCAGGGCGAGAATATCGATGGCATCGCCACCGACATCGTCCGCGAAATATTCAAACGTACCGATATTACTTATAGCCTGACGCTGCGTTTCCCTTGGGAGCGGGTTTACAAGCTCGCGTTGGAAAATCCGGGTTACGGCGCCTTCGTGATGGCGCGTTTGCCGGATCGTGAGCGGCTCTTCAAGTGGGTCGGACCAATTGGGCCGGACGACTGGATCATGCTGGCCAAGGCCGATAGCAAAATCACTCTCGAAACACTGGATGACGCGCGAAAGTACAAGATCGGTGCGTACAAGGGTGACGCCATTGCCATGACCCTGGCCAAGCAGGGCTTGAAGCCGGTGGTGGTCCTGCGCGATCAGGACAACGCGAAAAAACTGGTTAACGGACAGATCGATCTGTGGGCCACAGGTGATCCGGCCGGGCGCTACCTGGCGCGTCAGGAAGGCGTGAGCGGGCTCAAGACCGTGTTGCGCTTCAACAGCGCCGAGTTGTACCTGGCGTTGAACAAGGACGTGCCGGATGAAACCGTTGCCAAGTTACAAGCGGCGCTGGATCAAATGCGCAAGGAAGGCAAGGTCGACGAGATCATGGCGCGGTATCTGTAGTCCCTGTAGGAGCTGGCTTGCCAGCGATGACGGTCAATCGGGCTGTGCAAGATTGGAGACCGCTTCGCCAGCAAGCCGGCGCCTACAGAAGCGGTCTTTCAGCGGTAAACCCCATCCTTTCCATGCGCCGGCATAGCCCGATTACCGCGCACACTGATCATCTGCTTGATATCAATCCACTCAATCCCCTGGGCCTTCAGCCTCGGCAACTCACGCTCCAGCACCGCCAGCGTCTGCGGATACGGGTGCCCGATCATCACCGCTGAACCCTGCTTGTGCGCCAGGCTGATCGCTGTCTGCAACTGGGTGAAGATTGCAGCCTCCGTACGTTCGTCATCGAGAAACACATCCCGCGAAACACTCGCCAGGCCAATCTTCTGCGCCTCGGCGGCAGCCACGGTTTGTGCGCTGGTGCGGCTGTCCAGGAAGATCTTGTGCCGACTCTGCAGATTCGCCATCAACCAGGTCATCGCCGGTTGCTGTGCGGTCATGCGACTGCCCATGTGGTTGTTGATGCCTGCCGTGTAGGGCACCGTTTTGAAAGCTGCGTCCAGGCGTTTCTCAAGTTCGCCGAGGGGCAGCTCGGGGTGCCAGGCAAACGGGCCGGTTGCAGGGTCCATGGGCATGTGCAGGATGACGATTTTGCCGGCGCGATGGGCTTCGCGGGCAAACTCGGTGGCGTGGGGCGTGTCGGGCATGATCGCCGCCGTCACCGGGCCCGGCAGGGCCAGCACACGGCGATCCCGGGGCAGGTTCTGCCCCAGGTCATCGATGATCAGCGTCAGATAGGCCTTGTGAGTCGGCTTGGCGGATTCTGCGTGAACAGTTCCCGCCAGGCAGCACATCAGGATGAGGATGAAGCGCAGACCCATCCTCACCGGCCGGAGGTGATGCTCAGCCCTTTGAGCAGGCTCAGGGCCTGGGCCAATTGGTAATCATCGTCCTGTGGCATCGGTTTGGCTTTGCCGCTGGAACCGGATGGTTTGTCGGCGCCGCCGTTGCCGTTGCCGAGGTGACCTTGCAGGTCGGCTTCCTTGAAGTAGTCGCCGTCCTGCTCGCTGGTGATCTTGGCCTTGCGCACTTCGATGTCCGGAACGATGCCCTGGGCCTGGATCGAGCGGCCGTTCGGCGTGAAATACAGCGCCGTGGTGATCTTCAGTGCGCGGTCATTATTCAGTGGCAGTACGGTTTGTACCGAGCCTTTGCCGAAACTGGTGGTGCCCATGACCACTGCACGTTTCTGGTCCTGCAAGGCACCCGCGACAATTTCCGACGCCGAGGCGCTGCCGCCGTTGATCAGCACGACCATCGGCACGGCTTCGCTTTCATCCTTGCCAGTGGCGTTGAAACGCAGCTCGGAGTTGGCGATACGGCCCTTGGTGTAGACGATCAGGCCTTTGGTGATGAAGTGGTCGACCACTTCAACCGCCGATTGCAGCACGCCACCCGGGTTGTTGCGCAGGTCGAGGATGATGCCCTTGAGCTTCTTGCCGTTGTCTTTGCGCAGCTTGGCCAGGGCCTTGGAGACCTCTTCGCCGGTCTTGACCTGGAACTGGGTGATGCGAATGTAGCCGTAGCCGGACTCCAGCAACTGGCTCTTCACGCTCTTCACTTGAATGATGGCGCGGGCCAGTGTCACGTCGAACGGTGTGCCACCGTCGCGGACCAGGGTCAGGGTGATTTTTTCGCCGATCTTGCCACGCATCTTGTCCACGGCTTCCGTCATGGTCTGGCCACGGGTCGGCTGACCGTTGATCTTGACGATGAAGTCGCCGGCCTGAATGCCAGCCTTCGAGGCAGGGGTGTCGTCAATTGGCGACACCACTTTGATGAAGCCGTCTTCAGCGCCGACTTCAATGCCGAGGCCGCCGAATTCGCCGCTGGTGCTTTCCTGCAACTCAGCGAAGTCTTCCGGACCGAGGTAGGCGGAGTGCGGGTCGAGGTTGCTAAGCATGCCCTTGATGGCGTTTTCCAGCAGGGTCTTGTCGTCTACCGGCTCGACATACGCCGCTTTGATCCGATCCATGACCTCGGCAAAGGTGCGCAACTCTTCCAGCGGCAACGGCGCCTTGGTGGTCGCAGCAGTGCCCGCAGGTGCGACTGCCGGGGCCGGTTGAGCGGCGAACGCCAACGGCGCGCCGATCACCAGGGCAATCGTCAGGGCGAGCGAGGTAAGGCGGGACAAATGCAGCATGATCGAACGAACTCCTGAATTTAGGCAGCGCGCTTATCCTTGCGCGCGACACCATTGTGCCGGATCACTCGGGTGACCCTGCTGACGAATCGCGAAATACAGTGCTGGAGTGTCCTGGCCGCCACTGCTACCGACAGTGGAGATGGACTCACCGGCTTTTACCACGTCACCCGCAGACTTGAGCAACGTCTGGTTGTGACCATAAAGACTCAAAAAGCCGTTGCCGTGGTCGAGAATCACCAGCAGCCCGGCGCCGCGCAACCAGTCGGCGAACACTACGCGACCGCCATGCACCGCATGCACCGCGCTGCCGGCGGAAGCGCCGATCATCACGCCATCCCACTTGGTCCTGGCGTCGTCGCCACGGCTTTCACCGAAGCGCGCCAACAGTCGACCATCGACAGGCCACGGAAGTTTGCCGCGAGTTGAAGCAAATGCGCCGCCAAAGGTTTCGCCTGAACTTGAAACCAGAGCGCCGGGTGTCGATCTGACGGGTTTGCGTGGGGCATCGTCGGAGGCTTCTGCCTGCGCCTGGGCCTCACGTAAACGCTTTTTTTCGGCTTCCTGCTGGGCGATCAGCGCTTTTTGCCGCGCTTCCTCTGCCTCACGAGCCTGACGGGCCAAGGTTTCTTCAATGGTTTTAAGGACTTTAGACAGGTCTGCCTGATCCTGCTCACGGGCTGCCAGTTTCTGGTCGCGCGCCTTCACGTCGTCGTTGAGCTTGGCCAGGACTTGCTGGCGCTCCTGGCGCACCTTCTCGAGTTCGCCACGCTGGGATTCGAGGCTGCTTTGCTGCACCAACAACTGCGCTTGCTGCATGGCGATGTCTTTTTCGACATTGGCCAATTGGCGCAGGGTTTCGTTGAAATTCTTCAGCTGCTCCAGGCGGGCCTGGCTCAGGTAGTCGTAATAGGTGAGGGTGCGGGCGAATTTTTCCGGGTTCTGCTGGTTGAGCAGCAGCTTCAGGTATTCCTGACGACCGTTCTGATAGGCCGCTCGGGCCTGGATGGCGATCAGTCGTTGTTGTTCAGTGCGCGCGCTCTGGAGTTTTTTTTTCTCTGCATCGAGCCGCTGCAGCTCGGATTCGCTCTTTTTCAGCTCTTTTTGCAGGGCATCGACCTGCTTCTCGAGCTTGCCCATTTCGGTCTCGGTGCCTTTTAGATCTTTTTGCACACCGGATTTTTCTTCCTGGAGCTTGCCCAGCAGCTTTTTCAGCTCGGCAATGTCCTGACGCGTAGCGTCCAACTGTTGTTGGGTTTGCGTGCGCTCGTCAGCGAAGGCCGGTTGGAGCAGGCAAGTCAGGGCGAGGGCTATCAGGACGCGGAGCATAGAGGCGGGCGACACCAGGGAAAGGGACGGCCTAGTATGCCCGCCATGGACGGCAAAAAAAATGCCCATTTCTGACTGTGTGATAACTGGAACAAGATGTGGGGAAATTTAATCTTTAAAACCACCACAAACACTGTAGGAGCTGGCTTGCCAGCGATGGCGGAGGATCAGTCAACATAGATGCTGACTGTCAAATTGCTATCGCTGGCAAGCCAGCTCCTACAGGGTATTGCGGTGGTCAGACGAGAATCGAAGTCCCGGTCATTTCCTTCGGTTGCTCCAGGCCCAGCAGTTTCAGCATGGTTGGTGCCACGTCCGCCAGCACGCCGCCTTCGCGGACCTTCAAGTCACGCTTGCCGACGTAGATGAACGGCACTGGCTCGGTAGTGTGTGCGGTATGGGCCTGGCCGGTGGACTCGTCGGACATTTGCTCGACGTTGCCGTGGTCGGCGGTGATCAGCGCTTCGCCACCCACTTTTTCCAGGGCTTCAACGATACGGCCCACGCATTGGTCCAGGCACTCAACGGCTTTCACCGCCGCGTCGAAGACACCGCTGTGGCCGACCATGTCGCCGTTGGCGTAGTTGACCACGATCACGTCGTAACGCTGGTTTTCGATGGCGTCGACGATGCGGTCGGTGACTTCCGGTGCACTCATTTCCGGCTGCAAGTCGTAGGTGGCGACTTTTGGCGACGGGATCAGGATGCGCTCTTCGCCGGGGAATGGTTCTTCGCGACCGCCGGAGAAAAAGAAGGTCACGTGGGCGTACTTCTCGGTTTCAGCGATGCGCAGCTGGGTCTTGCCATTTTTCGCCAGATAGTCGCCCAGCACATTTTCCAGGCTACCGGCAGCGAAGGCCGACGGGGCGGGAATGCTCGCGGCGTATTGGGTCAGCATGACGAAGCCGGCCAGTTTCGGCTGACGGCTGCGTTCGAATTCCTTGAAGTCGTCTTCGACGAAAACGCGGGTCAGTTCACGGGCGCGGTCGGCGCGGAAGTTCATGAATACCACGGCGTCGCCGTCTTCAACTTTTGCCGGCTCACCAATGGAGGTGGCTTTGACGAATTCGTCGCTCTCGCCACGCGCGTAAGCGGCTTCCAGACCTTCCTGGGCGGTGGCGGCGGTGAATTCGCCTTTGCCTTCCACGATCAGGTTGTAGGCCTGGGATACGCGGTCCCAACGGTTGTCGCGGTCCATCGCGAAATAGCGCCCGATGAGGCTGGCAATTCGGCCTTTGCCCAGCGCCTGGAACGTGGCGTCCAGCAATTCGATCGACGATTGCGCGCTTTTCGGCGGCGTGTCGCGGCCGTCGAGAAAAGCGTGCAGGTAGATTTTTTCGGCGCCGCGCTTGGCGGCCAGTTCGGCCATGGCGATCAGGTGATCCTGGTGGCTGTGCACGCCGCCATCGGACAGCAGACCCATGAAGTGCACGGCTTTACCGGCAGCAACGGCTTTATCCACCGCGGCGCAAATGGTCGGGTTCTCGAAAAACTCGCCGTCGCGGATCGATTTGGTCACGCGAGTGAAGTCCTGATACACCACGCGACCGGCGCCGAGGTTCATGTGGCCGACTTCGGAGTTGCCCATCTGGCCGTCCGGCAGGCCTACGTCCATGCCACTGCCGGAAATCAGGCCATTGGGCACGGTGGCCCACAAGCGGTCCAGTACGGGCTTCTTCGCAGCGAAGATGGCGTTGGAGTCAGGGCTCTCACTGTGACCGAAGCCGTCGAGAATAATCAGGACCAAAGGTTTAGGCGTGGTAGTCATGGAGTCCACTCGTGGCTGAGTTAAAAGAGGGCGATGGAAAAGGGAGTGGCAGTTTAATGCGAAGTTCCGGCCACGTCACCGCCGGACGGGGTTTGGCCCACCTTGGGGGCTGTGTATACTGGCCGACATTTTAACGCCCTGGAACCTCCTTCGATGGTTGCTCACCTGATTGAATTTGCCACTAACCACTACATTCTCGTCGGTATCTTCGTCGTACTGCTGGCCGCGCTGATCGCCTATCAGATGCAAGGTGGCGGGCGTAGCCTGAGCACTGGCGAACTGACCGGCCTGGTCAACAAGGACGCAGGCGTGGTGATCGACATTCGTCCGGCCAAGGACTTCGCCGCCGGTCACATTGTTGGTGCGTTGAACATTCCCCACGACAAACTGACCGCACGCGTCGGTGAACTGGAAAAGCACAAGGCCAAGACCATCATTCTGGTCGACGCCATGGGCCAGACCGCCGGCACCCACGCCCGTGAGCTGGTGAAGGCTGGTTTCACCGCCGCCAAGCTGTCCGGTGGTGTGTCCAGCTGGAAAGCCGACAACCTGCCGCTGGTGAAGTGATATGAACAACGTCGTCGTCTATTCCAGCGATTACTGCCCTTACTGCTCGCGAGCCAAGTACCTGCTCGAGAACAAAGGCGTGGCCTTCGAAGAGATCAAGGTCGATGGCAAGCCGCAGGTGCGCGCCGCAATGGCTCAGAAGGCCGGACGCACGTCCGTGCCGCAGATCTGGATCGGCAGCACCCACGTGGGTGGTTGTGATGATTTGTTCGCCCTGGAACGCGCCGGCAAGCTCGACGCGATGCTCAAGGCCTGAATTCCGTACCCTATAAAAGACCCAAGATCAGAAAGGATCTGAGATGACTGACCAACAGAACACTGCAGCTAGCGAAGAAGAAACCGCACCGCAATTCTCCTTGCAGCGCATCTACGTACGTGACTTGTCCTTCGAAGCCCCGAAAAGCCCGGCAATCTTCCGCCAGCAGTGGGAGCCGAGCGTCGGTCTGGATCTGAACACTCGTCAAAAGCCTCTGGAAAACGATTTCCATGAAGTCGTGCTGACCCTGTCGGTGACCGTGAAGAACGGTGACGAAGTGGCCTTCATCGCTGAAGTGCAACAGGCCGGTATCTTCCTGATCAAGAACCTCGACGACGCTTCGATGAGCCACACCCTTGGCGCGTTCTGCCCGAACATCCTGTTCCCGTACGCTCGTGAAGCGCTGGACAGCCTGGTGACCCGTGGCTCGTTCCCGGCCCTGATGCTGGCGCCGGTGAACTTCGACGCGCTGTACGCGCAAGAGCTGCAACGCATGCAAGCGGCCGGCGAGACTCCGACCGTTCAATAAAAGCTTCGTTTGCCCCATGGAAAAAGCGCCGTCAAAGGCGCTTTTTTCATGGGGCAAATGAAAACCTGTAGGAGCTGGCTTGCCAGCCACGGCGTCGTAACATTCGATATCTGTATTAGCAGTTACTCCGCTATCGCTGGCAAGCCAGTTCCTACAAAGTCGGTGGTGTTATTTGAAGTCGTTCTGGCGCCAGGCCTCGTAAACGGCCACCGCGACCGTGTTCGACAGGTTCAGGCTGCGGCAGCCCTCGCGCATCGGCAATCGCAAGCGTTGTCCGGCGGGCAGGGCGTCCAGCACGTCGGCCGGCAAGCCACGGCTTTCCGGACCGAACAGGAACGCGTCGCCCTCAACGAAACTGGCGTCATGGAACGGCCGCGAGCCCTTGGTGGTGAAGGCGAACACCCGTGGATGACCGAGGCTTTCCAGGCAGCTGGCCAGGTCCGCGTGGCGTTGCAGGGTGGCATATTCGTGATAGTCGAGGCCGGCCCGGCGCAGGCGCTTGTCGTCCATCTCGAAGCCCAGCGGTTCGATCAAATGCAGGTGGCAGCCACTGTTGGCGCACAGCCTGATAACGTTGCCGGTATTCGGCGGAATTTCTGGTTGGAAAAGGATGACGTGAAACATGCACGGCTCCGAAGGTAAAGATGAGCGGCATTCTACGCCGCAAGCGGACCCTCGTTCGAAACTATTCCCGCGCGTAATGGGATCGCTGGCGATTGTCGGGGTGATGGTGGGGCTGATGATCGGTCGCTTGACCACCCCGGCCCCCACCCAGTTGCAGCAGATCGAGGTGACGGACGGCGGTCTGGTGGTGTGGTTCAACAACGAACCCAAGACTCACGGCGAAATCGTGGAAGGCAGTATTGCGCTGTTGTTCGAAGCTGAGGGCAAGGCGCAAAAAGGTCAGCTCAGGCTCAACGGCAAGGACGTGAACTGGCGAACGCGATTGAGTGACGGGGGATTGTTGCTGTCGCTGGTAGCGGCCCGCCCGCTGCAAGGCGACTGGGCCGGTAGCGAGGTCGATGACCGCTGGCGGCTGGAGATCCATCTCCGAGAGCAATAAAAGAGGGAATCCCCGGCCTGCCTGTACCAAGGTTCCCGAAACGGGAGGGTTCGCGCATCGCGGCGTGAACCCGGTGTAAAGAAGGAATCCCCGGCCTGCCTGTACCAAGGACCCCAAAACGGGAGGGCTCGTCGCTAGTGCGGTGTGAGCCCGGTGTAAAGAGGGGAGTCCCCGGCCTGCCTGTACCAAGGTCCCCGAAACTGGGTAGTGAACTGAATCACTGAAAGGACTATTGCAGGGGGCATGCCAGAATTTAATAAATGGAAATAAAAAGTCGTTTCGATACGCCGAAAGCCCCGTAAATCGGGGCTTTCGCGTTTTTTCGATAAGGGTTCGGATACGAACGCAGTTGGGGTTTCGGATCAGTTGGCGTGCGCGATTGCGGTTCACGGTGCATTGCGGCGGTGCATTGATCCCCTAAAAGCATCGCGGGCAAGCCGCTCCCACAGATGCAATATCTGTAGGAGCGGGCTTGCCCGCGATTGGATCTAACATTCAGCGATGGGCCAGGGGATGCTTAACCCTCATCCCCCTCATCATCATCCCCGCCATCAACCTTCATCCCCAATTCCTTGATCTTGCGAGTCAGGGTATTACGCCCCCAACCCAACAAGACGGCGGCATCGCGGCGGCGGCCGGCAGTGTGCTTCAGGGCGGTCTCGATCATGATCCGCTCAAACGCGGGCACAGCGCTGTCGAGCAAGCTCGACTGACCACGCGCCAGTGCCTGGTCGGCCCATTGGCGCAGCGCTTGTTCCCAGTTGGTCACCGGAGCCGAGTCTTGCGGCAGGTTCAGCAGTTCTGGCGGTAAGTCGCCGATATGCACTTCGCGCCCCGAAGCCATCACCGTGATCCAGCGGCAGGTGTTCTCCAGCTGACGCACGTTGCCGGGCCAAGGGAGGTTTTTCAGGTATTCCTCGGTTTCGCTTTTCAGTAGCTTCGGCTCGACGGCCAGCTCCTGCGCGGCGCGGCTGAGGAAATGCTTGGCCAGGGTCGGAATGTCTTCACGACGGTCCGACAGGCGCGGGATGTGGATGCGGATCACGTTGAGGCGGTGGAACAAGTCCTCACGGAATTTCCCGGCATGCACCAGGGTTTCAAGGTTCTGGTGCGTTGCAGCGATAATCCGTACATCGACCTTGACCGGCACGTGGCCGCCGACGCGATAGAACTCGCCATCGGCTAGAACCCGCAGCAGGCGGGTCTGAGTGTCGGCCGGCATGTCGCCGATTTCATCGAGGAACAGCGTGCCGCCGTCAGCCTGCTCAAAGCGGCCGCGACGCAGGTTGGCCGCGCCGGTGAACGCACCTTTTTCGTGGCCAAACAGTTCGGATTCCATCAGGTCTTTGGGGATCGCCGCCATGTTCAGCGCAATGAATGGCGAAGCCGCGCGCGGGCTGTGACGGTGCAGGGCGTGGGCCACCAGTTCTTTACCGGTCCCGGATTCGCCGTTGATCAGCACGGTGATGTTGGAATGGCTCAAGCGCCCGATGGCGCGAAACACTTCCTGCATCGCCGGCGCTTCACCGATGATTTCCGGGGTGCGAGTCAGGGCAACCGGGACTTCCAGGCCTTGCTGTTCCTGAGCGTGTTGGTTGGCGCGCTTGACCAGGGAAACCGCTTCGTCGACATCGAACGGCTTGGGAAGATATTCGAACGCACCACCCTGATAGGACGCGACAGCGCTGTCCAGATCGGAATGCGCCGTCATGATGATCACTGGCAGCCGTGGGTGTTGCTCGCGAATCCGCGCCAGAAGGTCCAGGCCGCTGGCGCCGGGCATGCGGATGTCGGAGATGATCACGTCCGGTTGCTGGCGCGCCAGGCGGCTCATCACGCCATCGGCGCTGTCGAAGCTTTGTGTGGTCATGCCTTCTTGCTGCAAGGCTTTTTCCAGGACCCAACGGATAGAACGGTCGTCATCGACGATCCACACGGTTTCACTACGGCTCATGTCGATGTGGCTCCTTGTTCCAGTGGCAGAAAGATCGAGAAAGTGGTGTGGCCTGGGTGGCTGTCACATTCGATCAGGCCCTGGTGCTGGCTGATGATGTTCTGGGTGATGGCCAGGCCGAGCCCGGTACCGTCCGGACGTCCGCTGACCATGGGAAAGAAGATGGTTTCCTGGAGTTCCGCCGGAATGCCTGGACCGTTGTCGATGATTTCAATCTTGGTCACCAGGCGATGACGCACGTGGCCAATGGTGAACTGACGCATGGCGCGGGTGCGCAAACTGATGCGACCCAGGCGCAACTCGTTCTGGCTGCTGATGGCCTGCATCGCATTGCGCACGATATTCAGGACTGCCTGGATCATTTGCTCGCGATCGATCAGGACGTCGGGAATGCTTGGGTCATAGTCACGCACCAATGTAATGCAGCCTTGGCTTTCCGCCTCGACCAGGTGGCAGACGCGTTCCAATACCTCGTGGATGTTGCACATCGCCAGCGACGGCAGCTTGTTGGAGCCGAGCATGCGGTCCACCAGATTTCTCAGGCGGTCGGCTTCTTCGATGATGACGTTGGTGTAGTCGCGCAGGCTTTCCTCCGGCAACTCACGGGCCAGCAATTGCGCTGCGCCGCGAATCCCGCCCAGGGGGTTCTTGATTTCATGGGCCAGGCCGCGCACCAGCATCTTGCTGGTTTCCTGCTTCGACAGTTGCGCTTCTTCCTTGGTGATGCGCAGCAAGCGGTCACGGGGATGGACTTCGAGCAGCAGCATTGTCTTGCCATCGCTCAGGATTGGCGTGACTGCGTAATCGACCGTCAAAGTCTGGCCGGTGAGGGCGGTGAGCATCGCTTCACGCTTGGTGAACGGGTGCGCCTGCTGAACCGCCTGACGCAAGGAATTCAGGGCCTCGGTGGATTCGGTGAATAACTCGCTGATGAATTGCCCATGGCTGCGCTGGCCGCTGATAGCCAGAAGCATCTCCGCCGCCGGGTTCATGTACTCGAGTCGCAATTCGGCATCGAGCAGGATGGTCGCGGTGGTGAGGTTGTCGAGAAGCAAGCGGTGCAGTGCGTCGCTAATGGTCATCGGGACCTCTTTTGGAGCAGGGCGGCGCGCAGGAAAAAAGCGCTGATGCGGGGAAAATGCAAAAACCAAACCAAGGCTCCGAAAAGAAGCGTTAAACCCCTGAAACGGGCGTATGACGCTCGATTGCGTGGCGTACTGTCGGCTTGTGCGGGTACTTTCGAACCAAAATGGGCTGCGCTGTGAGCGCAGTGCAACTAATCGCACCAATATAGTGCGCAACGAACTTCTTTCCAGGGCGCGCGATCAGCGCCCTGGTATTCGATGTTTTCGCACCCGTTGCACGGTAAACGTGACTGTCGAGCTCTGCTGTACCAAGGTTTCGCCGTCAATCACCTGCACCGCCAGGCTGTGTTCCCCGCGATCGATGTTCACCAATTGGAGGATTGGTACGTTGCTTGGCTGGCCGTAAGGTTGACCGTCCAGTAACAGTCTCAACAGATGCGGGCCCTGCAGGCGCGGCTTGATGAGCACGTTGACGTTGAAGGTGCCGTTGTTGGCGCGAAGGGCTTCAGTGGTGGGCAGGCCGGTGAGCTCCAGTACCTCGTAGGCGGCTTGGGGCTGCTCAATTGGCTTGGATTGAATCTTGGGCGCAGGAGGCGCCTGGGGCTCGATCCTGTTCAGGGGCGGTAGTTCGACGGGCTGCGCGGTCACTCCATCAGGTGGTTGATTACTGTAGGCCGTGTTGCCATCGGCGTCGGTGTACTTGTAGATCTGCGCTGAAGCAGGCAGTGCGATCAGCAACAAGATGAAGAGAAAAACGCGACCCATGAAATCGACCAGAAGCGAAAGCGATGCTTAGCAGCATAGGTCAGAGGTGGTGGTAGGCCCAAGTCGCTAAACATCTGGGCATGATTTACGTGGTTTCCCAAACACCACAAATCCCGTGTAGGAGCCATTAAATTACGGGCAGAAAAAAAGGCCTCCTGAAAGGGAGGCCTCTCTTGTCACGCCGCTTGCGCAGGCGCTACCGGATTAGCAGCTGTAGTACAGCTCGTATTCCAGTGGGTGTACGAAGGTACGTACCTTGATTTCTTCTTCGCTTTTCAGAGCGATGTAAGCATCGATGAAGTCGTCGGAGAACACGCCGCCTTTGGTCAGGAACGCACGACCTTTGTCCAGCTCTTCCAGGGCTTCTTTCAGGCTGCCGCAAACTTGTGGGATCTCTTTCGCCTCTTCAGGCGGCAGGTCGTACAGGTTTTTGTCAGCTGCGTCGCCAGGGTGAATCTTGTTCTGGATGCCGTCCAGGCCAGCCATCAACAGTGCGGCGAAGCACAGGTATGGGTTGGCTGCTGGATCCGGGAAGCGAGCTTCGATACGGCGGGCTTTAGGGCTCGACACGTAAGGAATGCGGATCGAAGCGGAACGGTTGCGAGCCGAGTAGGCCAGCATTACTGGCGCTTCGAAGCCTGGAACCAGACGCTTGTACGAGTTGGTCGCCGGGTTGGTGAAGCCGTTCAGGGCCTTACCGTGCTTGATGATGCCGCCGATGAAGTACAGAGCGGTATCGGACAGGCCGGCATAGCCTTCGCCTGCGAAGGTGTTCTTGCCATCTTTCCAGATGGACATGTGAACGTGCATACCCGAGCCGTTGTCGCCGTACAGAGGCTTAGGCATGAAGGTCGCGGTGCGGCCGTAAGCGTCAGCTACGTTGTGTACAACGTATTTCAGGGTTTGGGTTTCGTCGGCTTTCTTCACCAGGGTGTTGAACTTGACGCCGATTTCGTTCTGGCCGGCAGTTGCCACTTCGTGGTGGTGAACTTCGACGGTCAGGCCCATTTCTTCCAGTGCGTTGCACATGGAGGTACGGATTTCGTGGTCATGGTCGAACGGTGGAACCGGGAAGTAGCCGCCTTTGACGCCTGGACGGTGGCCCTTGTTGCCGCCTTCGATGTCCTGGTCGGACATCCAGGAGCCTTGTTCGGAGTAGATCTTGAACATGGAGCCGGAGATGTCGGACTTGAACTTCACTTGGTCAAAGATGAAGAACTCTGGCTCTGGACCAGCGAATACGGTGTCACCGATGCCGGTGGATTTCAGGTGCTCTTCGGCGCGCTTGGCGATCGCACGTGGGTCGCGGTCGTAGCCTTGCATGCTCGAAGGTTCGATGATGTCGCAGACCAGGATCAGGGTCGGCTCTTCGGTGAACGGATCCAGGACAGCAGTGGAGTCGTCCGGCATCAGGATCATGTCGGAGGCTTCGATGCCTTTCCAGCCAGCGATGGAGGAGCCGTCGAACATTTTGCCGACTTCAAAGAAGTCGTCATCCAGCGCGTCGCGAGCCGGCATGGTCACGTGGTGCTGAGTGCCCTTGGTGTCTGTGAAGCGCAGATCAATCCACTTGACGTCATGATCTTTGATGAGTTGAACCGACTTCGACATAGTGTCCTCCGGGTGGATTAGGGCTGGTAGTGGATGCCCTTAAATGTTTGTGATGCCGGCGCGAATACTCTGCCAAGGCAACCTGCCTCACAAGGGAGCAAATTGCATGCCAGTGCCCCACCATGGGTTTTTTGCCCCAAATTCACGCTTATAGAGCAGCAAAGCGATTTAAAGCAGGAAAACACGCTCCTTAATGTGGCGTTAAAAACGCAAAGTGATCCGTTTTGGTGCATGCAAAACCTTCTGCACATTAACTGGTTAAACCTTGAGCAATTTCCGCTATAATCCGCGCCCCCCTTTTTCGGCTGGCCCAGCGCGCGCTGTTTTCATGAAACTAATCGTAAAAGTCTTTCCCGAGATCACCATCAAGAGCCGCCCGGTACGGATGCGTTTCATCCGTCAGTTGGCCAAGAACATCCGTGCCGTGCTCCGCGATCTGGACCCGGCTGTGGTGGTGAACGGCGTGTGGGACAACCTCGAGCTGGAAACCCGCATCAGCGATCCCAAGGCGTTGAAAGAGATGGGCGATCGTCTGAGCTGTATGCCGGGCGTCGCGCACTTCCTGCAAATCGATGAATACCCGCTGGGCGATTTCGACGACATAGTCGAGAAGTGCAAACAGCACTACGGTGATGCACTGGCCGGGAAAATTTTTTCGGTACGCTGCAAGCGCGCCGGCAAGCACCCATTCAGCTCGATAGACATCGAGAAATACGTCGGCAGCCAGTTGCGTCGTCAGTGCGGTGCCGCCGGGATTGACCTGAAAAAGCCTGAAATCGAAGTTCGCATCGAAGTTCGCGACCAACGGTTGTTCGTCATCCACAGCCAGCACAACGGCATCGGCGGTTATCCGCTGGGAGCCCTGGAGCAGACGCTTGTGTTGATGTCCGGCGGCTTCGATTCCACCGTCGCGGCCTACCAGATCATGCGCCGTGGCCTGATGGCCCATTTCTGCTTCTTTAACTTGGGCGGACGGGCCCACGAGCTGGGCGTGATGGAAGTTGCGCACTTCATCTGGAAGAAGTACGGCAGCTCCCAACGCGTGCTATTTGTCAGTGTGCCGTTCGAGGAAGTGCTCGGAGAAATTCTCGGCAAAGTCGATAACAGTCATATGGGCGTAGTATTGAAGCGTATGATGTTGCGCGCTGCGTCCCAAATCGCCGATCGACTGCACATTGATGCGCTGGTGACTGGTGAGGCGATCTCCCAGGTTTCGAGCCAGACATTGCCGAACCTGTCCGTGATCGACTGCGTGACCGACAAGCTGGTGCTGCGTCCGCTGATCGCCAGCCACAAGCAGGACATTATCGATACGGCCAACGAAATCGGCACCGCCGACTTCGCCAAGCACATGCCGGAATACTGCGGGGTCATTTCGGTGAACCCCAAGACCGCTGCAAAACGCCATCGCGTGGAGCACGAAGAGAAAGAATTCGACATGGCAGTCCTTGAGCGTGCGCTCGAGAACGCCAAATTGGTACCGATCGATCGCGTGATCGATGAACTGGGCCAGGACGTACAGATTGAAGAAGTCAGCGATGCGCTGGCCGGTCAGATCGTTATCGACATCCGTCACCCGGATGCCGCTGAAGATGACCCGCTGGAGCTCGCTGGTATCGAGGTACAGACGATGCCGTTTTATGCACTGAACGCTCGTTTCAAGGAACTGGACCCTACTCGCCAGTACCTGCTGTATTGCGACAAAGGCGTGATGAGTCGCCTGCATGCCCACCATTTGCTCAGTGAGGGGCATGCCAATGTGCGCGTTTATCGACCGAGCTAAGTGCCCGGGGCTGTTTGCCTGTGGCCTGCGTCACCGGCCCCCCGATGCCACCGTCAAGCTGTAACGGCTTTTACGGACGCTACTGTTAATCGCTGCCAAGACTTGTCAGCACACCGAATCCTCTGATCGAGATACACAAGTGATCGAAAATCTACGCAACATCGCCATCATTGCTCACGTTGACCATGGTAAAACCACCCTGGTAGACAAACTCCTGCGTCAATCCGGCACCCTGGAGCGCAACGAGCTCAACGACGAGCGCGTGATGGACTCCAACGACCAGGAAAAAGAGCGCGGTATTACCATTCTGGCTAAAAACACCGCCATCAACTGGAACGGCTACCACATCAACATCGTGGACACCCCGGGCCACGCCGACTTCGGCGGCGAAGTTGAACGCGTAATGTCGATGGTTGACTCCGTTCTGCTGCTGGTTGACGCTCAAGACGGCCCTATGCCGCAAACCCGTTTCGTGACCAAGAAGGCTTTCGAAGCCGGCCTGCGTCCAATCGTGTGCATCAACAAGGTTGACCGTCCAGGCGCGCGTCCGGACTGGGTTCTGGACCAGATCTTCGACCTGTTCGACAACCTGGGTGCCACCGAAGAACAACTGGACTTCAAAGTCGTCTACGCCTCGGCCCTGAACGGTATTGCCGGTCTGGACCACAATGAAATGGCTGAAGACATGACCCCGCTGTACCAGTCGATCGTCGACAACGTACCAGCGCCGGCTGTTGACCGTGACGGTCCGTTCCAGATGCAGATCTCCGCACTGGACTACAACAGCTTCCTGGGTGTTATCGGTGTTGGCCGTATCGCCCGTGGTCGCATCAAGCCGAACTCCCCGGTTGTCGCTATCGGCGCCGACGGCAAGAAGCGTAACGGTCGTATCCTGAAGCTGATGGGTCACCACGGTCTGCACCGTGTAGACGTTGACGAAGCCGCTGCAGGCGACATCGTGTGCATCAGCGGTATGGACTCGCTGTTCATCTCCGACACCCTGTGCCACCCGGACACCGTTGAAGCGATGAAGCCGTTGACCGTTGACGAGCCAACCGTTTCCATGACCTTCCAGGTAAACGACTCGCCATTCTGCGGTAAAGAAGGCAAGTTCGTGACTTCCCGTAACATCAAGGAACGTCTGGACAAAGAGCTGCTGTACAACGTTGCACTGCGCGTTGAAGAAGGCGACTCGGCTGACAAGTTCAAGGTTTCCGGCCGTGGTGAGCTGCACCTCTCGGTACTGATCGAAACCATGCGTCGCGAAGGCTTCGAAATGGCTGTAGGCCGTCCGGAAGTGATCATCCGTCTGGTTGACGGCGTGAAGCATGAACCGTACGAAAACGTCACCATCGACCTGCCAGAAGAATCCCAAGGCAAGGTGATGGAAGAGATGGGCCTGCGTAAAGGCGACCTGACCAACATGGTGCCGGATGGCAAGGGCCGTGTACGTCTGGAATACAACATCCCTGCTCGTGGTCTGATCGGTTTCCGTAACCAGTTCCTGACCCTGACCAACGGCGCTGGCATCCTGACCTCGATCTTCGACCGTTACGACGTGATGAAGTCGGGCGACATGTCCGGCCGTCAGAACGGCGTTCTGGTTTCGGTTGAAACCGGCAAGGCACTGACCTACTCCCTGGAAACCCTGCAGGCGCGTGGCAAGCTGTTCGTAGAACACGGTCAGGAAATCTACAACGGTCAAATCGTTGGCCTGAACAGCCGTGACAACGACCTGGGCGTTAACCCTACCAAGGGCAAGAAGCTCGACAACATGCGTGCTTCGGGTAAAGACGAAACCATCGCTCTGGTTCCACCTGTTCGCTTCACCCTGGAACAGGCTCTGGAATTCATCCAGGACGACGAGCTGTGTGAAGTGACTCCTAAGTCCATCCGTCTTCGCAAGAAGATCCTGGACGAAAGCGAGCGTACCCGCGCTGCCAAGAAAGCCAAGGCATAAGATTTAGCCCGGCTGAATGAAAACGCCCCCGGTCGAAAGGCCGGGGGCGTTTTTGTTTGTCTGCGATTTGTGTGGCGTTTTTGCTGGCCCCATCGCCGGCAAGCCGGCTCCTACAGGGTTTAGAGGCGTACATAAAATCTGCGTACGACAACAATCACTGTAGGCGCTGGCTTGCCAGCGATGAGGCCGTTCAGCCGCCGCAAATTACAGGGGTATCAGAACCGCTCGATCGACCGCGAACTCTGCTCGCGCACCACTTCCTTCGGCTTATAAGCGCAATACCCCGGCCGCGGGCCGATTTTAGGGTGGTTGCGGCATGTGTCGGGGCGCTTTTCATAAATAGTGCACAGACGGCTCTTACGATCCAGGTACAGGCAATCGTTGTTGCTCATGCGCTGGAGGGTGAAGATTCCTGACTTCTGGTTGAAGCGCTCGACCAGGCCTTCCTTTTGCAACCGCTTGGCGATGTTCTTCGGCGGATCACCCATCTCGAACTCATCGACCACCCCGATGCGGATCAGATCCTTGATTTTGACCTCGACCGGCAGCGTGCAGCAGCTGGACATGCAAGAGCCGCACATCGGGGCAGAATATTTTGCCCAGGTATCGAGGCGGTCGATCTCCGCAGCGGCGATCAGGTTCGGCTTCATCATCGGTTGTTACCAGCGTGTGCATCAGGGCGCGCGATCATACCGGGACTGGTGGATTTTTGAACAACCTTTCGCCAGATTTTTTTCACCACCGCCCAGCGACACCGCTAATCCGGCACGGCACCTGCATTGAATCAAGTACACGACAATGGATTGCCGATCCAATTCGCACTAACGGGAAAAACTGCCGAACCGGAGCCTCTACCGCCTGTCAGACCGTCTAGGCTCAGACAACTCAAAGCTCGCTCGAGGTCTTATCGATGACTCAAGAACCACTTGTTCGCGAAGCAGAGGTGGCCGCATTCCGCGACGCCGTCTTGACCAAACTCACCTACGCGGTGGGCAAAGACCCGGATCACGCCTTCGACCACGACTGGTTCGAGGCCATTGCGCTGGCAGCGCGCGATCACATGGTCGAGCACTGGATGGACCACACGCGGCAGATTTACCGAAAAGGCCAGAAGCGCGTTTATTACCTCTCTCTGGAATTCCTCATCGGCCGGTTGCTCTATGACAGCTTGAGCAACCTTGGCCTGCTCGATGTAGCACGCGAGGCTCTGACCGAACTTGGGGTCGACCTGGAACGCATCCGCCTGCTGGAGCCCGATGCGGCGCTGGGCAACGGCGGTCTCGGTCGTCTGGCGGCGTGCTTCATGGAAAGCATGTCGACTCTGGGCATTGCCGGGCACGGTTACGGCATTCGTTACGAACACGGTTTGTTCCGCCAGGCCATCGTTGACGGTTGGCAGCAGGAGCAGACCGAGCACTGGCTGGATTTCGGCAACCCGTGGGAATTCGAGCGGCCGGAAGTGGTTTACCCGATCGGCTTTGGCGGCAGCGTCGAAACCGTGACCGATGAAAGCGGCAAGTCCAAGCAAGTCTGGCATCCGGCGGAAACCGTGCGGGCGATTGCCTACGACACGCCAGTGGTCGGTTGGCGCGGCGCGAGTGTGAACACACTGCGCCTGTGGCGTGCCCGGGCCATGGAAGATTTGCACCTGGAGCGCTTCAACGCCGGCGACCACTTGGGCGCGGTTGCCGAAGTGGCCCGGGCCGAAAGTATCTCCCGCGTCCTGTACCCGGCGGACAGCACCGAAGCCGGACAGGAACTGCGCCTGCGGCAGGAGTATTTCTTCGTCGCCGCGTCCCTGCAGGATTTACTGCGCCGCCATCGCAACATGCACACCTCGGTGCTGACCTTGGGCGATCACGCGGCGATTCAGCTGAACGATACTCACCCGTCGATAGCCGTGGCCGAGCTGATGCGGCAATTGGTCGATGTCTATGATGTGGCGTGGGACGCCGCGTGGCAGGTCACGGTCGACACGCTGTCCTACACCAACCACACGCTGCTGCCCGAAGCACTGGAAACCTGGCCGGTCGGTTTGATGGAGCGCATGTTGCCGCGGCACATGCAGATCATCTATTTGATCAACGCCCAACACATTGACTCGCTACGCGCCAAAGGCATCCACGACTTCGACGTGCTGCGCGCGGTGTCGCTGATCGAAGAAGACAACGGCCGCCGTGTGCGCATGGGCAACCTGGCATTCCTGGGTTCCCATAGCGTCAATGGTGTGTCCGGGTTGCACACGCAACTGATGCGCAAAACCGTGTTCTCCGAACTGCACAAACTCTATCCGGAGCGGATCAACAATAAGACCAACGGCATCACTTTCCGCCGCTGGCTGTACCAGGCGAACTCGGAACTGACTTCGATGCTGGTCGATGCCCTCGGCCCGGACCTGCTGGATAATCCGGAAGCTCGCTTGCTCGATCTTGAACCATTCGCCGAGAAGACCGCGTTCCGCAAGGCCTTCGCCGAGCAACGCCTGCACAGCAAAAAAGCCCTGGCGTACATCATTCACGAGCGCCTCGGGGTCGCGGTCAACCCGGCGGCGATGTTTGATGTGCAGGTCAAACGGATCCACGAATACAAGCGACAGCTGCTCAACCTGATGCACACCGTAGCGCTTTACCAAGCCATTCGCGCCGAGCCGGAAATCGACTGGGTGCCGCGGGTAAAAATCTTTGCCGGCAAGGCTGCCGCGAGTTATCACCAGGCCAAGCTGATCATCAAACTGACCAACGACATCGCCCGGGTGGTGAACAACGACCCGACGGTGCGCGGCTTGCTGAAAGTGGTGTTCCTGCCCAACTACAACGTCAGCCTGGCGGAGAGCATTATTCCGGCGGCGGATTTGTCCGAGCAGATTTCCACCGCAGGCTTCGAAGCTTCGGGCACCAGCAACATGAAGTTCGGCCTCAACGGTGCGTTGACCATCGGGACACTGGACGGCGCCAACGTGGAAATGTGCGAGCGCATCGGCGCGGAACACATGTTCATTTTCGGCCTCAGCGCGCAGCAGGTTGAAGCACGCAAACAGAACCATGAGTTCAGCGCGGTGCCGGACATTGCCGCGTCCCATCGACTTAATGACGTACTGCAAGCGATTCGCGGCGGGGTGTTCTCGCCGGATGACCCGTCTCGTTATGCCGGGCTCATCGATTCGCTGGTGGACTACGACCGCTTCCTGGTCTGCGCCGATTTCGACTCCTACTGGAATGCGCAAATGCGCGTCGAAGCCCATTGGCACAATTCGAACGAATGGTGGCGTTCGGCGGTGTTGAACACGGCGCGGATGGGTTGGTTCTCGTCGGACCGGACGATTCGCGAGTACGCCACGGATATCTGGAAGGCGCTGGGGTAACTTTTCAATCGGGTCGATATACTGGCGGCCGCAAAAAATCGCAGCCTTCGGCAGCGCCTACATTGATCGTGTAGGCGCTGCAGGAGGCTGCGATCTTATTGGAGCTGGCTACGCTAATCTTTCCGGATAGCGCTTAGGGATATCGACCATGCAATGGATGTTGATGCTGATCGGCCTCGTGCTGGGCTGGATACTTGACGAGTCATTCAGTGATGCGCTGCTGGGGGCGCTGCTCGGGTTGGGGATCGGCCAGGCCATTCGCATCGGTCGTCTGGACTCCCAGGCTGTGGAGCAGCGTCGTTTGCTGCAACAGGCGCAAGTAGCGCTGCATGCGGTCGAGCAACGGCTGGCCGTGCTGGAGGTATCCGGTATCAGCGCACCGCAAACCGCCGAAGCTGTTATCACAGATACCGCTCAAAACCCTGACATTGTCGAAGCCCCGGAACTGATCTGGGAACTGCCGCCCGAACTCGATCCCGGTATTACCACCGAAGCCAACCGTCCGCTCCCCGTGGATGCCTGGAAGTCTGTTGCCCCTGACCCGCAACAACGTGCCACCCCTCGCGCACCTAATCTCATTGAGCGGGCCATTAGCGGCGCCCGTGCGTGGCTGTTGGGTGGCAACACAGTGCTACGGGTCGGCGTGGTGCTGTTGTTCCTGGGTTTGGCCTTTCTGTTGCGCTACGCCACCGAAGGTGTGGTGATACCGATCGAGTTGCGCTACGCCGGCGTCGCGGCAGCAGCGCTGGGGTTACTGGGCTTGGGCTGGTGGCTGAGGGCCCGCAACGGCCAGTACGCCTTGATCCTGCAAGGCGCCGGCATCGCCGTGTTGTATCTGACGGTGTTCGGCGCGATGCGCTTGCACCCGTTGCTCGATCCCACGGCGGCGTTTGGCCTGCTGGTGGCGGTCACAGTGTTCTCGGCGATTCTCGCCGTCACCCAGAATTCCCTGGGGCTGGCCGCCGCTGCTGCGCTGGGTGGTTTCGCCGCGCCCATCCTGGTGTCCACCGGGGCCGGTAGCCACGTCGCGCTGTTCAGTTACTTCGCTTTGCTCAATGCCGGCATCTTTGCGATTGCCTGGTTCAAGGCCTGGCGTTTGCTGAATGTGATCGGCTTCGTCGGCACCTTCAGTATTGGTTTCGCCTGGGCCATGCGTTCTTACACGGCGGATTTGCTCTGGAGCACCGAGCCGTTTCTGATTCTGTTCTTCTTGATGTACCTGGCCATCGGTTTGTTATTCGCACGGCGCAAGTTACGTGAATTGTCCGATGTGCCCGAAGACGACAGCCGTGAGGGGCTGCTGCGCTGGTCGGCACGCCAAGGTGATTACGTTGACGGTACGTTGCTGTTCGGACCACCGCTGGTAGGTTTCGGCTTGCAGTTCGCGCTGGTCCAGCATCTGGAATTCGCCGCCGCCTTCAGCGCCTTGGCGCTGGGCATTATCTACATGGGCCTGGCTCGACTACTCATGGGTGGAAAGGCTCTGCTTCTGGCGGAAACCTGCCTGGCGTTGGGCGTGATCTTTACCAGTCTGGCGATCCCGTTGGGCCTTGATGCGCGCTGGACGACAGCAGCCTGGGCAGTGGAAGGTGCGGGGATTTTCTGGCTCGGCCTGCGTCAGCAACGGCCGTTGGCGCGGGCCTTTGCCTTGTTGCTGCAACTGGGTTCGGCGCTGATGTTTCTCAGCGAATTGCGCAACGCACAAAGCAGTCTGATCAGCGGCGCTCCCTTGGGTGCATTGTTGCTGGGTTGCGCCCTGTTGTTCAGTTTCTACCAATTGCATAAAGCGTTGCCCGGGCAGACGAAACCCTGGGAACGTAAAGGATTGCCGGTGCTGGCCTGTCTCGGTCTGACGTTCCTCTACCTGTTGGCGCCGCTGTTTTTCTTCATCGATGGCACAGTAATCAGCTGGGCATTGGCCGGGTTGGCAACGTTATTTATCAGCCTGCGACTGCCTTCGCGCACGTTTTTGTTCACCGCGTTTGCCGTGCAATTGCTCGGTGGCGTTTTATTCCTGGTGGCAGGGCCGGATCTGTTCGATTCGCTGCCCGGCGACGCGTTGCGGCCGTTGACCCATGCCGGGTTCTGGACGCCGTTGATGTTGGGATTGGTCGCGTTTGTCGGGGCCTGGCGTTTGCACTTGGACAATCCGCCCAAGGCGTTCGATGGCCTGGCTCTACAGCGTTTCTCTCAAGTGTTGCTGGTGTGGGGCGCAGGCTGGTGGGCGCTGGCGTGGGTTACCGAGGTATTGCGCTTTGCCCCGCTGAATCTGCAAGCCACGCTGCTGCTCGCCGTCGCTGCCTTGAGTGTTGCGACGTGGACGGTGCTGGCGTTGCGGCTGAAATGGCCATCGCTGGCGCTGCTCTGCACCGTACTGATACCAGCGGCCGGCCTGATATTGCTCGGCGCTTGGCATTCGCGTTATCACCCGGCGGCTGACGTCGGCTGGTTGATGTGGACGTCGGTCTTCGCCGTGCATTTCATTTCGCTGCGCCGTTTGGCGCCGATGCTGCCGACGTGGGCGCTGAGCGCCGCGCACGTGCTCGGCTGCTGGTTGTTGATTGGGGTGCTGGCGCTTGAATTGCGCTATGGCCTGCTGCTGATGTCCGAGCAGTACAACGCCTGGCGCTGGCTGGGTTGGGCGCTTCTGCCGAGCCTGTATCTGGTGCTGATGGCTTCCCCGCGTGCCTGGCCCTGGCCGGTGTCGGCTTATGCCCGGGAGTACCGGGTATTCGCCGCTGCGCCTTTGACCTTGCTGATGTTGGGCTGGTTCTGGCTGGCCAACATTGTCAGCGACGGAGCCGCCGAACCGCTGCCATATGTGCCGCTGCTCAATCCGCTGGAGCTGGGTTTGTTGTTTGCGTTGTTCGGCGTCTACGTCTGGTCACGTAGCGCCGTGCCGCAACTGCCGATCCGCAAGGATTACACCGCCCACGCCACGCAAATGATCGCCAGCGCCTCGTTGTTCATGTTCTTCACGGTCGTGGTCATGCGCACGGCGCATCACTGGAGCGGTGTGCCGTTCGAGTGGGATGCGTTACTCGACTCGATGTTGGTGCAGGCTGGTCTGTCGATCGTCTGGACCTTGATGGCCTTGAGCTTGATGATCGGCGGTTATCTGCGGCATCGCCGCGAAGTCTGGCTGGTCGGCGCCGCGCTGATTGGCGTGGTGGTGGCCAAACTGTTCTTTGTCGAATTGAGTAACCGCGGCGGGCTGGCGCGGATCGTCTCGTTTATCGGCGTTGGCGTGTTACTGCTGGTGGTCGGCTATTTTGCGCCGTTGCCACCCAAACGCGTCGAAACGGCGCCGGATGCGGAAAAACCGGCTCCGGAACCTGAAGGAGTGTCGTCTTGAGTCAGAAGCTGAACTTTGGCTGGTTGGGCGTTGTTGCAATGGGTGTGGCGCTGGCAGCGGCTGCTCAGGAGAAACTGGCGGACTTCGCCACGCAAGTGCCGTTGTCGGTCAGCGGTGAGGGCCCGTGGTATCGCCTCGAACTGCCCATGGCCATGCAACTGAATGCGCGCCAGACCGACCTGAGCGATGTGCGCGTGTTCAATGCCGCCGGTGAACCGCAGGCTTACGCTTTAGCCCGGGAATCCGCGCAAATCGACGACAACCGCACGCTGACCGACGTCAAATGGTTTCCGCTGTACAACTCGGCGGACGCCACCGAACGCGCACCAAGCGTGCGCGTGCAATCGAACGCCAATGGATCGCTGGTCGAAGTGCAACCCTCCAGCCCACTGGAGGCCGGCGAAGAAGAGTTACGTGGCTGGTTGCTCGACGCCAGCTCGATCAAGGCGCCGTTGCAGCAGTTGATAATCGACTGGACCAGCGAACGTGACGGTTTTCAGCGTTTCAGCATTGAGGCCAGTGACGATTTGCAGCAGTGGCAATCCTGGGGCGAAGGGCAGGTGGCGCGTTTGACCTTTGCCGACGAGCGCGTTGAACAACATGAAGTTGGCTTGCCGGGGCAATCGGCGCGCTATTTGCGATTGCTGTGGAACACGCCGCACACGGCGCCGATCCTCACGTCGGCGCAACTGCAAAGCGCTAATCCTCGCAGCTTGCCGCAGCCGTTGGTCTGGTCGCAAGCGCTGGCCGGCAGCAGCGGGAAGGCCGGTGAATACACCTGGCAATTACCGATGGGGCTGAACGTCGAGCGGGTGCGGGTCGAGTTGAGCCAGCCCAACAGCCTGGCGCCGGTAATCTTGTCCGGTCGCCGCGATAGCAGTTTGCCGTGGCGGCCGCTGAACAGTGGTTTGCTCTATCGCCTGACCCAGAGCGGTCAGGACGTGGTGCAGAACGAATTGCGGTTGTCGGGGCAAACCGTTCAGCAGCTGAAACTGGTCGTGGATGAGCGCGGCGGTGGGCTTGGGGCGCAAGCACCCACGATGGAATTTGCCGTGCGCGCGACGCAGTTGGTGTTTCTGGCGCGGGGCCCGGGGCCTTACACGCTGGCGCTAGGCAGTTCGACGGTGAAGGCGGCGAACCTGCCATTGGCGACGCTGATTCCGGATTACAACGCCGCGAAGCTGGCGACGTTCGGTTGGGCTTCGGTGGATGGCGGGGCAGCGGTAACTCCGGCTGTTTCGTCAGTGCCGGCGGAGGTTGGCACCGACTGGAAGAAATTTGGCTTGTGGGCGGTGTTGCTGGTCAGTGTTTTGTTCCTGGCGGTAATGGCGTTCAGTTTGCTGCGCAAACCACCAACCAACACTTGAGAATGGCTGGCGCTGCGCGCCAGATTGCTGGCAAGCCCGCTCCTACAAGTCTAAATCTACAAGCTGGATTGCCTGCGATAGCGGTCGATCAGTCGATAGAAATGCTGATATGACCGCTACATTTCAGCTCACATCCGGACCGTTTCGATCTACGCTAAACCCCGCGCATGAACTCTCTTCAGCCGATCACGTCTGATAGGAGGAAATACGCCCCGACTCGCGTTAAACTGCGCGGGTTTTTAGCCCCCCATTCTCCGGAGCCTTCCATGTCCCGCGTTACCTTGAGTCGCTATTTGATTGAGCAGACCCGCAGCAACAATACTCCTGCCGATCTGCGCTTCCTGATCGAAGTGGTGGCGCGTGCTTGCAAGGAGATCAACCACGCCGTGTCCAAAGGCGCCCTCGGCGGCGTTCTGGGCAGCATGGGCACTGAAAACGTTCAGGGCGAAGTGCAGAAGAAACTCGACGTGATCTCCAACGAGATCCTGCTCGAAGCCAACGAATGGGGCGGTCACCTGGCCGGCATGGCGTCCGAAGAAATGGACAATGCCTACCAGATCCCGGGGAAATACCCGAAAGGCGCGTACCTGCTGGTATTCGACCCGCTGGACGGTTCGTCGAACATCGACATCAACGCCCCGGTTGGCACCATTTTCTCGGTACTGCGTTGCCCGAACGAATACCTGAGCCAGAACGAACCCCTGAACGAAAAAGCCTTCCTGCAGCCAGGCACCCAGCAAGTGGCCGCCGGTTACGCGATCTATGGTCCCCAAACCATGTTGATCCTGACCTTGGGCGACGGCGTGAAAGGCTTCACCCTGGACCGTGAAATGGGCAGTTTCGTACTGACCCACGAAAACATCACCATTCCTGAATCCACCCAGGAATTCGCCATCAATGCCTCCAACCAGCGTCACTGGGAAGCACCGGTACAACGTTACGTCAGCGAACTGCTGGCAGGCGACGAAGGTCCGCTGAAAAAGAACTACAACATGCGTTGGGTCGCCGCGATGGTGGCGGACGTGCACCGCATCCTGACCCGTGGCGGTCTTTTCATGTACCCACGCGACAGCCGCGAACCTTCCAAACCGGGCAAACTGCGCCTGATGTACGAAGCCAACCCGATGTCGTTCCTGGTGGAACAAGCGGGCGGTGCGTCCACCGATGGTCACCAGCGCATTCTCGACATCCAGCCTGACGGCCTGCACCAGCGCGTGGCGGTGTTCCTTGGTTCGAAAGAAGAAGTTGCACGCGTCACGGCTTACCACAAGGAATAATCCATGACCGAGCCCTGGCAGCCGTTGCTTGAATGGTGGTTCGGTAACTCCGAATCAGCGAAAGAAGTGGCGGCGCAGAAGGGCAAGTTGTGGTTCGGCAAGCGTGACAGCCAGGACCTCGAGGCGCGCGAGCGTTTCGGGGACCAGGTCGAACAGGCACTGGCCGGCGGAATGACCGAGTGGGCGCAATGCCCCGAAGGTTGGCTGGCGTTGGTGCTGTTGCTCGATCAACTCCCGCGAATGATCTTTCGCGACACTCCCAAGACTTATTCCGGTGATACAAGGGCGCAGGCACTGGTCGCCCAAGGCATCGCTGCGGATTTCGATCGGCAGTTGCGGCCCATTCAGCGAGTGTTCATTTTGCTGGTGTTCGAGCATTGCGAAAATCTGGCAGTGCAGGACGAAGGCGTCTCGCGGTACATCGAATTGGTGGCGCAGCAACCCGAGGCTGATCGGGCGTTATTTGCCGATTACCTGGATTTCGCCGAGCGGCATCAGAAAGTGATCGCGCAGTTTGGGCGGTTTCCGCACAGGAATGCGGTGTTGGGCAGGGCATCTACGGCTGAGGAACTCGAGTTTCTTTTGCAGCCTGGCTCAAGGTTCTAATTTTTCGTTGTTGCTGGTGCCGCCTTCGCTGGCAAGCCAGCTCCTACAGTGATCAGCGGTGCGACAAAGATCTCTGTATGAGCTGGCTTGCCAGCGAAGAGGCCGGTGAGAGCGCCTTAGATCCGGAAACTACCCACCAACTGCTTCAACCGCGCCGCCTGCTGCTCAAGATCAGCACACGCGCGCAATGTCGACTGCAAGTTCTCCACGCCTTCCTGGTTCAGCGTGTTGATCTCGGTGATGTCGACGTTGATCGATTCCACCACCGCCGTCTGCTCTTCTGTCGCCGTCGCCACGGACTGGTTCATTCCGTCGATCTCGCCGATGCGCTGGGTCACGCTGCCCAGGCGTTCACCGGCCTGGTTGGCGATGCCGACGCTGCTTTCACTCTGGCGCTGGCTGTCGGTCATGGTGCTCACGGCTTCCCGGGCGCCGACTTGCAGCTCTTCGATCATCTTCTGCACTTGCTGCGCCGAGTCCTGGGTGCGGTGGGCAAGATTGCGTACTTCGTCGGCGACCACGGCAAAACCGCGTCCCGCTTCACCGGCACGCGCCGCTTCGATGGCGGCGTTGAGCGCCAGGAGGTTGGTCTGCTGGGAGATGCTGGTGATCACTTCCAGAATCTGCCCGATGTTGACGGTGTTGCTGTTGAGCGTCTCGATGTTGCCGCACGAATCGCTGATCTTCGCCGAGAGCTGGTGCATCGCCGAAATCGTCTTGTCCACAACCTGCTGACCGTCTTCGGCCAAGGCGCGGGCATCGCTTGAGTGCTGAGAGGCGAGGGCGGCGTTCTGGGCGATTTCCTGGGCGGCGGCGCCGAGCTGGTTGATCGCCGCAGCGACGCTGCTGGTGCGCGAAGCTTGCTGGTCGGAGTTGAACATCGACGAGTTCGAAGCGGCCACTACACGTAACGCCACTTCGTTGACCTGGCCGGTGGCCGAGGACACTTCGATGATCGAGGTGTGAATCCGCTCGACGAAACGGTTGAATGACAGCCCCAGCGCGCCGAATTCGTCGTGGCCGTGAATAGTCAGGCGTTTGGTCAGGTCACCTTCGCCTTCGGCGATGTCGTGCATGGCGCGGCCCATGGTCAGCAATGGCTGCATCAGGAAGCTGATCAGCATGCCCAGCAACGCAATGATGATCACCACCGCAATGACCATGGCGATGACCGCAGAGGTGCGGAATTCGCTGAGCATCGAGAAGGCGGTGTCCTGGTCAAGCACCAGGGCTACGTACCAATCCGCCGACGGCACGCCGTTGACGTGGGTGAAGGAGATGAACTGGCGTTTGTCGTCGAGCTCGACTTCTTTCAGGCCCGGGCTGACTTTGGGTGCGCCGTTAGGGTAGGCGTCGGCCAGGTTCTTGAGCACCAGTTTGCTGTCCGGGTGGATCAGGATCTTGCCGTCGGCGCTGACGATGAAGGCGTGACCGTGGCCGCCGAAGTTCAGCGAGTTGATGATCGCACTGACGCTGGACAGGTCGATGTCTGCCCCGGCGACACCGATCATTTGGCCTTGGCGTTGCACGGGTGTGGCCACTGTGATCACCAGTTTGCCGGACGAGGCGGCGATGTACGGCTCGGTGACGATGGTCTGTTGTGCGCTGTTGGCCGCCTTGTACCAGCCACGGGCGCGCGGGTCGTAATCCGCCGCGCGATTGCCCGCCGGGACGGAGAACATCACGCCATCGGCGCCACCGAAGTAGCTCAACTGGAAATTGCCGGTGTAGGCGGGCAGGTCGATGATTCGCTTCAGGCTGGCGGTGGCATTGCCATCGGCGCTGACCTGTTGGGCCATCGATTGCAGTAACTGCATGCGGCTTTCCAGCCAGGTCTGGATGTTGCTGGTGGTCAGGCTGCCGAGTTCCTGCATCGACGCTTCGGTGCTGGTACGCAACGTCTGACGCTGGCGATAGTCGTTGAACAGGATGAAACAAGCGAATGCAACCGCCACCACGAGGGCGGCAGCCAACAAGATCTTGTGGCTGAACTTCATGTTTCTGGTCATTAAATGAGCTACCGCGGAAAGACTGGACGACAGAGGGTGGCAATCGCCACGGACGTGGGCATTGCGCTGCCATTTATGTCGACTGGGCGGCGCCAAAGATTAGGCGCTTTTAGTGAAAACCGACGAAATGACCGATAGCCGAACAAAGTGGCTGATTTTCCGGCAAAAGGCAGACGGGCGGCCTGACAAATAGCCGGTCGGCCAGGGAACCAGACAGGGGTTTTCTCTTCTAAGGTTCAGCTTGGCAGCCATGCCAATCCCTTCACCCTCGGAGTTACACCATGTCGCTGCGTTCCATCGCCCTGCTTTCGTTCTGCGTTTTGTTGGCTGCGTGCAGCAAGGTCAATCAGGAAAATTACTCGAAGCTTTCGTCCGGTATGGCCAAGACCGAGGTTGAAACCTTGCTCGGCAAACCGACCGACTGTTCGGGCGCGCTCGGCATGTCCAGTTGCACTTGGGGCGACAAGAACAGCTTTATCAGCGTGCAGTATGCCGGTGACAAAGTGCTGATGTTTTCCGGCCAAGGCCTGAAGTAAACCGGGGCTACGCGCCCACGGAGAAGAACAATGAAGCGGTTATTGATAATGCTTTTTGCCGGCCTGGTATTGGCCGGCTGTGCCACTTCTGGCCACGATGCGTTGGCACCCAAGACGGCCAACAGCGTCAATCTCAAGCGCTACCAGGGCACCTGGTACGAGTTGGCGCGAATGCCGATGTACTTCCAGCGCGATTGCGCGCAATCCGAAGCGCACTACACGCTCAAGCCTGACGGTAACGTGTCGGTATTGAACCGCTGCCTGACGGCGCAATGGCAGTGGGAAGAGGTCAAGGGCACGGCTTATCCGCAGGTGCCGGGCAAGTTCGACAAATTGTGGGTCGAGTTCGATACCTGGTTTTCGAGGCTGATTCCGGGCGTGGCGAAGGGCGAGTACTGGGTTCTTTACGTCAGCGATGACTACAAGACGGCTATCGTCGGTGATCCGAGTCGCAAATATTTGTGGCTGTTGTCGCGCACACCGAAGGTCAATGGCGTGGTGCGTGAAGAGTTGCTGAGCAAGGCGCGTCAGCAAGGTTATGACACTACGCGGCTTATCTGGCGGGCGTCGGATACGCAGATGGCCAAGACCTCGAACTGATCATCCATACCCTGTAGGAGCCGGCTTGAACTGGCGATGAAGCCGTCAGATTCAACATCTATGTTGCCTGAAGGACCGCCATCGCTGGCAAGCCAGCTCCTACAAGGGTTTTGTATCAGCCCAGGAGTTCGCGCAAAACCTGGGTGAAGGCACGATTACTTTCTTCCTCCCCGGCATGCCGCCCATCACGCACGACCCACTGGCCGTTCACCAGTACATCCCGCACCTGCCGATCGCCGCCGGCAAACAGCCAACGGTTCAGAATCCCGTCACCGCTCGCCGTCGCCAGGTACGGATCGTTGCCGTCCAGCACCAGCCAATCCGCACGCTTGCCGACCTCCAGTGCACCAATCGGCTGACCCAGCGCTTGCGCGCCACCATCCAATGCGGCATCAAACAGCGTCCGGCCAACCATCGGCTGATCCGCGCCATACAAACGGTTACGCCGCTGATCGCGTAGTCGCTGGCCGTATTCCAGCCAGCGCAATTCTTCCACCACGCTGAGTGACACATGGCTGTCGGACCCGATGCCCATGCGCCCACCTTGTGCGAGGAAATCCACCGCCGGGAAAATCCCGTCGCCGAGGTTGGCTTCGGTGGTCAGGCACAGCCCGGCGATGGCGCGACTTTTGGCCATCAGCGTGACTTCTTCCGGGTTGGCGTGGGTCGCGTGGACCAGGCACCAGCGCTGGTCGACTTCGGCGTTTTCGTACAGCCATTGCAGTGGACGGCGGCCGCTCCAGTTCAGGCAGTCGTCGACTTCTTTCTGCTGCTCGGCGATATGAATGTGCACCGGGCATTGCTTGTCGCTGGCGGCCAGGACTTCGCTGATCTGCTGCGGCGTGACCGCGCGCAACGAGTGGAAACACAAACCGAGGGACTGCGCCGGTTGCTGCGCGAGGATCGGTTGCAAGCGCGATTGCAGCTTGAGGTAGTTTTCGGTGCTGTTGATGAAGCGCCGCTGACCTTCGTTCGGGGCCTGGCCACCGAATCCGGAGTGGCTGTAGAGCACCGGCAGCAAGGTCAAACCAATACCGGCAGAACTGGCGGCCTGGCTGATGCGCAGCGCCAGTTCGGCCGGATCGGTGTACGGCTGGCCGTTACTGTCGTGATGCACGTAGTGAAATTCCGCCACCGAGGTGTAACCGGCCTTGAGCATTTCAATGTAGAGCTGATGGGCAATAACGCCGAGTTGTTCCGGGCTGATTTTTCCGACGAGGCGATACATCAAATCGCGCCAGGTCCAGAAACTGTCATTCGGATTGCCCGCGACTTCCGCGAGGCCCGCCATGGCGCGCTGGAATGCATGAGAGTGCAAATTCGGCATGCCCGGCAGCAGCGGACCGCTCAGCCGTTCGGCGCCATCTGCGTGGGAATCGGCCTGGATATGGGTCAACACGCCATCGGCGCTGACCTCAAGACGTACATTGTTGGCCCATCCACTAGGCAGCAGCGCGCGTTCAGCAAAGAAGGCGGACATGGTTCAGCACCCCATCGTGTGTTATTTGTATATACATATACAGACGTTTGCCTGCTCGGTAAACTCCGGCAAGCTAGCAACATCAACCAAACGACCAAGGATTAACCGTGCCGACTCCGCCTCCAGTCTCTCCGTTGGCCGCGAACATGGGCGACAGTCCGGCGCCCTTGTACGCTCGCGTCAAACAGATGATCACCCAGCAAATCGACAGTGGAAACTGGCCGCCGCATTACCGCGTGCCGTCGGAAAGCGAGCTGGTCAGCCAATTGGGTTTCAGCCGCATGACCATCAACCGCGCCCTGCGCGAGATGACTGCCGACGGTCTACTGGTACGCATGCAAGGCGTCGGCACGTTCGTCGCCGAGCCGAAAAGCCAGTCCGCGCTGTTTGAAGTGCACAACATCGCCGACGAAATCGCTTCCCGTGGTCATCGCCATACCTGCAAGGTGATCACCCTTGAAGAAGAGGCTGCCGGTTCCGAGCGCGCGCTGGCCCTCGACATGCGCGAAGGTCAGAAGGTGTTCCATTCGCTGATCGTGCATTTCGAAAACGATATTCCGGTGCAAATCGAAGACCGATTTGTGAATGCGCTGGTGGCACCGGACTACCTCAAGCAAGACTTCACTTTGCAAACGCCGTATGCCTACTTGAACCAGGTCGCGCCTCTGACTGAAGGCGAGCACGTGGTCGAGGCGATCCTCGCCGAGCCGTCTGAATGCAAATTGCTGCAAATTGAAAAAGGCGAGCCGTGCCTGCTGATCCGTCGCCGCACCTGGTCCGGCCGCCAGCCGGTGACCGCCGCTCGCTTGATCCACCCTGGTTCCCGTCATCGTCTGGAAGGTCGCTTTCATAAATGAGTAGTCTGAAAGTTTTACGCGCCAAAGATTACCCGCGCATGCCGTGGAAAAACGGTGGCGGCAGCACCGAAGAAATCACCCGCGACGCCGGCACCGGTCTGGACGGGTTCGGCTGGCGTCTATCCATTGCCGACATTGGTGAGTCGGGTGGTTTTTCCACCTTTGCCGGATACGAGCGGATCATCACCGTGTTGCAGGGTGACGGCATGGCCTTGTCGGTGGACGGTCAAGTCACGCGGCCGTTGTTACCGATCGATCCGTTTGCCTTCAGTGGCGAAAGCAAGGTCTCCTGCACACTGCTCGGTGGGCCGATCCGCGATTTCAACCTGATCTATGCGCCGCAACGTTACAGCGCGCGGTTGCAATGGTTGAGTGGTGAGCAGCGGTTTTTCAGTGAGGCTGGGACTGTGCTGGTGTTCAGCGTCGATGAAACGCTTGAGGTGAAAGTGGGTAATAGTGCCCAGCAATTGGGTCGCCATGACTGCTTGCAGCTCGACGGTAATACCGGCCTTCTGGAAGTCTCCAGCAGCGGCGTCTGCTGTGTGATCGAACTGGCTGCACGCTAATCTAACTATTCACACAATCCTGTGCCGAGGGAGCTTGCTCCCGCTCGGCGGCGAAGCCGTCGTAAATCCTGCTTGTCGGATCCGCCTGGCACAGCTGGGTTGAATTGGTTTAGGGCTGCTTCGCACCCCAGCGGGAACAAGCGTCCTCGCCACAACAAAGATCCGCTTCCTGTTCCTCAAAGCGCACCAGTTTGTTACCGAACGCCCCAGCGTGGCGCAAAACCATGCTCAAGTAACAATCAACACCTCCTCAATAAATCCCCTCGCAAAAAATTTCATCTACGCCAAAACCCCTGATTCAGGCTCTCTCCAGCCATTTCAGATTTTTTCTTGAATACCCATCCAACAAGTTGGCCGCTTGATTGCATATGCTTGTATGTACAAGTAAAGACGTATGCGTATGAGTCACGAGGACTCAACCGTCGTCCACTGATTCGCCGGTGTGCACTGATGCCCATCGGCTTGCTCGCCCACTGCCTGGGTTGGTTTTGGATTGATTGCTGAGGAGTTCTTTTCGTGACTAAATTTCGTGACGTTGAAATCCGCGCTGCCCGCGGTAACAAGCTGACCGCCAAGAGCTGGCTGACTGAAGCGCCGCTGCGCATGCTGATGAACAACCTCGACCCGGAAGTCGCCGAGAACCCTAAAGAACTGGTGGTTTACGGTGGTATCGGGCGTGCGGCACGTAACTGGGAATGCTACGACAAGATCGTCGAGAGCCTGACCAACCTGAACGACGACGAGACCCTGCTGGTGCAATCCGGCAAGCCGGTCGGCGTGTTCAAGACCCACACCAACGCCCCGCGAGTGCTGATCGCCAACTCCAACCTGGTGCCACACTGGGCGAGCTGGGAGCACTTCAACGAACTCGACGCCAAAGGCCTGGCCATGTACGGCCAGATGACCGCCGGTAGCTGGATCTATATCGGCAGCCAGGGCATCGTCCAGGGTACCTACGAAACCTTCGTCGAAGCCGGTCGCCAACACTACAACGATGACCTGAAAGGCAAGTGGGTACTGACCGCTGGCCTGGGCGGCATGGGCGGTGCCCAGCCTCTGGCCGCGACCCTGGCCGGCGCTTGCTCGCTGAACATCGAATGCCAGCAAGTGAGCATCGATTTCCGCCTGAAAAGCCGCTACGTCGACGAGCAAGCCACTGACCTCGACGATGCGCTGGCTCGCATTGCCAAATACACTTCCGAAGGCAAGGCGATTTCCATCGCGCTGCTGGGCAACGCGGCAGAAATCCTGCCGGAACTGGTCAAGCGCGGCGTACGCCCGGACATGGTCACCGACCAGACCAGCGCCCACGACCCACTCAACGGTTACCTGCCGGCCGGCTGGACCTGGGATCAATACCGCGAACGCGCCAAGACTGAACCCGCCGCTGTGATCAAAGCCGCCAAGCAATCGATGGCCGTGCACGTCAAAGCGATGCTCGAGTTCCAGAAAATGGGCGTGCCGACCTTCGACTACGGCAACAACATCCGTCAGATGGCCCAGGAAGAAGGCGTGGAAAACGCATTCGACTTCCCAGGCTTCGTACCGGCTTACATTCGTCCGCTGTTCTGCCGCGGCATCGGCCCGTTCCGTTGGGCTGCGCTGTCGGGCAACGCTGAAGACATCTACAAGACTGACGCCAAGGTCAAGGAACTGATCCCGGACGACGCGCACCTGCACAACTGGTTGGACATGGCTCGCGAACGCATCAGCTTCCAGGGTTTGCCGGCGCGTATCTGCTGGGTTGGTCTGGGCCTGCGCGCCAAGCTCGGTCTGGCGTTCAACGAAATGGTGCGCAGCGGCGAGCTGTCGGCGCCAATCGTGATCGGTCGCGACCACTTGGACTCCGGTTCGGTTGCCAGCCCGAACCGTGAAACCGAATCCATGCAGGACGGTTCCGACGCTGTCTCCGACTGGCCACTGCTCAACGCTCTGCTGAACACCGCGAGCGGCGCGACCTGGGTTTCCCTGCACCACGGCGGCGGCGTCGGCATGGGCTTCTCCCAGCACTCGGGCATGGTGATCGTCTGCGACGGTACTGACGAAGCGGCCGAGCGTATTGCTCGAGTACTGCACAACGACCCGGCTACTGGTGTCATGCGTCACGCCGATGCGGGTTATCAGATCGCGATCGACTGCGCCAAGGAACAAGGGCTGAACCTGCCGATGATTACCGGTAAATAAAGCAATAACCCAACCTGTAGGAGCCGGCTTGCTGGCGATTCAGACACCACGGTGTGTCAGGCAAAACGCCATCGCCAGCAAGCCGGCTCCTACAGGGATTGCCAACCCAGAATAACAATCCACAGAGGTTGAACCATGGCTGTTAACAGCGAACGTGCAGGCAACAAACCGTTGATCGAAAAACGTTCGATCGACTACATCCCGGAGGCGGAAAGACACGGTCGTCTGTTCAGTCAGTTCACCCTGTGGATGGGTGCCAACCTGCAAATCACCGCGATTGTCACCGGGGCCCTGGCCGTGGTGCTGGGCGGTGATGTGTTCTGGTCATTGATCGGTTTGTTGATCGGTCAACTGCTGGGCGGTGGCGTGATGGCGCTGCATGCCGCGCAAGGTCCCAAACTTGGCCTGCCGCAGATGATTTCCAGCCGCGTGCAGTTCGGCGTTTATGGCGCGGCCATCCCGATCGTGCTGGTGTGTCTGATGTACCTGGGTTTCACCGCAACGGGAACCGTGCTTTCCGGCCAGGCGCTGGGCCAGTTGTTTGGCGTCAGCGACAGCGTCGGCATTCTGATTTTCGCCATTGTCATCGTGCTGGTGACGGTGCTCGGTTATCGGGTGATCCATTGGATCGGCCGAGTCGCCAGTGTCGTTGGCGTGATTGCCTTTGTTTATCTGTTCAGCCGATTGATGAGCCAGGTTGACGTTGGTGCGCTGTTGCAAATCCGCCACTTCAGCTGGAGCAGTTTCTTGCTTGCGGTGTCGCTCGCGGCGTCCTGGCAGATCGCCTTCGGCCCTTATGTGGCTGACTACTCTCGTTACCTGCCTAGCAAGGTTTCTTCGGTGAAAACCTTTTTCGCCGCTGGCGCGGGTTCGGTCATTGGCGCACAAGTGGCGATGATCCTCGGCGTGTTTGCCGCCGCTTCGGCCAACGGCCAGTTCGCCGGCCACGAAGTCGCCTACATCGTCGGTCTGGGCGGTACCGGTGCCACCGCTGCGCTGCTGTACTTCAGCATCGCGTTCGGCAAGGTCACCATCTCCACGCTGAACTCCTACGGCAGTTTCATGTGCATTGCGACCATCATCAGCGGTTTCCGTGGTGAGCTGAAAGTCACGCGCTTGCAGCGTCTGGCCTTCGTGTTGGTCATTGTCGGTGCAGCGACCCTGATGGCGTTGCTCGGCCAGCACTCGTTCCTCGGTGCGTTCAAGTCCTTCATCCTGTTTTTGCTGGCGTTCTTCACGCCATGGAGCGCAATCAACCTGGTGGACTACTACTGCATCACACGCGAGCGCTATGACGTGCCGGCGCTGGCCGATCCGAATGGCCGCTACGGCCGTTGGAACGCCCTCGGTATCAGCGTCTATGTTTTCGGAGTGCTGGTGCAGCTGCCGTTCATCTCCACCAAGTTCTACACCGGTCCGCTGGTGGCAGTGCTGGGTGATGTGGATATTTCCTGGATCATCGGTCTGGTGATTCCCGCAGCCCTGTATTACGTGTGTGCGAAAAAATGGCACGGCAGCGTGCCCGATCAAATGATTCTGCCGGTCGAGCAGGGCAGCGTTGTACAACCAAAAACAAGCGGGGCCGGTCGCGCTGCGGCGCAGGCCTGATTGGACGTGGACAGGGCTGGATGCCTCTTGACTGCCGTAAGCCAATTCATGATTAGGAGCGTCACACAATGAAATCGAACAAGACCCTGCTGACCACTTTGCTTTCCATGGGCCTGCTGGCCAGCGCTGGCGCCACTCAGGCGGCGGGTTGGTGCGAGTCGGGCAAACCGGTGAAGTTCGCCGGCCTGAACTGGGAAAGCGCCATGCTTCTGACCGACGTGATGCAAGTCGTGTTGGAGAAAGGCTACGACTGCAAAACCGACAGCCTGCCGGGCAACTCCATCACCATGGAAAACGCCCTGAGCAGCAACGACATCCAGGTGTTTGCCGAAGAATGGGTCGGCCGCAGTGAAGTCTGGAACAAGGCCGAGAAGGCCGGCAAAGTCGTCGGTGTCGGCGCGCCAGTGGTCGGTGCGGTCGAAGGCTGGTACGTGCCGCGCTACGTGATCGAAGGCGACGCCAAGCGCAAACTGGAAGCCAAGGCGCCGGACCTGAAAAACATCGCCGACCTGGCCAAATACTCTGCCGTGTTCAAGGACGCCGAAGAGCCTTCCAAGGGCCGTTTCTACAACTGCCCGGCCGGCTGGACCTGTGAACTCGACAACAGCGAAATGCTGAAAAGCTACGGCCTCGAAAGCACTTACACCAACTTCCGTCCAGGCACCGGCCCGGCGCTGGATGCCGCGGTGCTGTCGAGCTACAAGCGTGGCGAGCCGATCCTGTTCTACTACTGGTCGCCAACCCCGCTGATGGGCCAGATCGACGTGGTGAAACTCGAAGAGAAACCCGGTGTGAACAAGACCGTGACCATCAAGGTCGGCTTGTCCAAGACGTTCCACGAAGAAGCGCCGGAACTGGTGAGCGTGCTGGAAAAGGTCAACGTTCCAATCGACCTGCTGAACCAGAACCTGGGTCGCATGACCAAAGAGCGCATCGAGTCGCCAAAACTGGCCAAGATCTTCCTGAAGGAACATCCTGAAGTCTGGCACGCATGGGTGAGCGAAGACGCAGCCAAGAAAATCGACGCTTCGCTTTGAAAACTACTGCGCTCGGCAATGCTGCGTTGAAAGCAGACTCGAAATGCTCATTGACTAAAGTCAACTCCGCTTTCTCGCCTGCTTTCACCTTGTCTTGCCTTCGCTCGCTACGTTTTCAAACAGCTTGTCTATAAGGGCAAGCTTTTAAGTACCGCTTGCGGTGCTTGAAAGCCCTTGATTGAGAGTCTCTTATGTTTCCCGAAAGCTTTACCTTTTCCATCGCCGACTGGGTCAACGGTTGGGTCGATTCGCTGGTCACCAACTACGGTGACGTGTTCCGGCACATCTCCGACACCCTGTTGTGGGCCATCGTCAATCTCGAAGGGCTGCTTCGCGCGGCGCCCTGGTGGCTGATGCTGGCCATCGTCGCCGGCGTTGCCTGGCACGCAACCCGTAAGGTCGTGACCACGGCGGTGATCGTCGGATTGCTGTTCCTCGTGGGTGCGGTCGGCCTCTGGGACAAGCTCATGCAAACCCTCGCCCTGATGATGGTGGCGACGATCATTTCGGTGTTGATCGGCATTCCGCTGGGGATTCTCTCGGCACGCAGCAATCGCCTGCGTTCGGTGCTGATGCCGCTGCTGGACATCATGCAGACCATGCCGAGCTTCGTGTACCTGATCCCGGTGCTGATGCTGTTCGGCCTGGGCAAGGTCCCGGCGATTTTCGCCACCGTGATCTATGCCGCACCGCCGCTGATCCGTCTGACCGATCTGGGCATTCGCCAGGTCGACGGCGAAGTGATGGAAGCGATCAACGCCTTCGGCGCCAACCGCTGGCAGCAACTGTTCGGCGTGCAACTGCCACTGGCCCTGCCGAGCATCATGGCCGGGATCAACCAGACCACCATGATGGCCCTGTCGATGGTAGTCATTGCCTCGATGATCGGTGCCCGTGGCCTGGGTGAAGACGTGCTGGTGGGGATTCAGACCCTCAACGTCGGACGTGGCCTCGAAGCCGGTCTGGCGATCGTGATTCTGGCCGTAGTGATCGACCGCATTACACAGGCGTATGGTCGTGCACGGCATGAGGTGAGCAAATGAACAACGCAACCGTGAGCAAAATCGAAGTCAAAAACGTCTTCAAGATTTTCGGTAACCGTTCCAAGGAAGCGCTGGCCATGGTTGGCCAGGGCAAGACCAAGGATCAGGTGCTGGCCGAAACCGGCTGCGTGGTCGGCGTCAACGATTTGTCCCTGAGCATCGGCAGCGGCGAGATCTTCGTGATCATGGGCCTGTCGGGTTCCGGCAAATCCACCCTGGTGCGCCACTTCAATCGCCTGATCGACCCGACCAGCGGCGCGATTCTGGTGGACGGCGTGGACATCCTGCAATACGACATGGAAGCCCTGCGCGAATTTCGTCGGCGCAAGATCAGCATGGTGTTCCAGAGCTTCGGCCTGCTGCCGCACAAGAGCGTGCTGGACAACGTCGCCTACGGCCTGAAAATCCGTGGTGAAAACAAAGCCATGTGTGCCGAGCGTGCGCTGCACTGGATCAACACCGTGGGCCTCAAGGGCTACGAAAACAAATACCCGCACCAGCTCTCCGGCGGCATGCGTCAGCGTGTCGGCCTGGCTCGCGCCCTCGCGGCGGACACCGACATCATCCTGATGGACGAAGCGTTCAGCGCCCTCGATCCGCTGATCCGCGCCGAGATGCAGGACCAGTTGCTGGAACTGCAAAAGACCCTGCACAAGACCATCGTTTTCATCACCCACGACCTCGACGAGGCCGTGCGCATCGGCAACCGCATCGCGATCCTCAAGGATGGCCGCTTGATCCAGGTCGGCACGCCACGGGAGATCCTGCATTCGCCAGCGGATGAGTACGTCGACCGCTTTGTGCAGCGTAGGGCAGCGGTGGTTTAAAGATTTGTGGTGGCTGTGCTGGCCCCATCGCTGGCAAGCCAGCTCCCACAGGAATGGGTTGTGTTGCACAGATTGTGTGCACACCCCGGAACACTGTAGGAGCTGGCTTGCCAGCGATGACGTCGGTGAAGCTGCATCAATATTTGGATGAGGTTAAAGATGTCCCAGGCTGAAAAAATCGTTATCACCCAAGCGCAGGTCACTTGGCAGGACGTGGTCGCCGTTGCTCGTCATGGCGCTCAGCTTGAGCTGTCGGCGCCGATCTGGGCGCGCATTGAAAACGCGCAAGCCATCGTCCAGCGCATCGTCACCAGCGGCGAACGCGCCTACGGCATCAACACCGGCCTGGGTGCGCTGTGCAACGTCTCGCTGCAGGATGAACAACTCAGCCAGTTGTCGCGCAACACCTTGCTCAGCCACGCCTGTGGCGTTGGCGCGCCGCTCAGCAACGAGCAGACCCGCTCGATCATGTGCGCCGCTGTCGTCAACTACAGCCACGGCAAATCCGGCCTGCACCGCCAGGTGGTCGAAGCGCTGCTGGCGTTGCTCAACCGTGGCATCACCCCGCAAGTGCCGTCCCAAGGCTCCGTTGGTTATCTGACTCACATGGCCCATATCGGCATCGCGCTGTTGGGCGTGGGTAATGTCAGCTATCGCGGGCAAATCGTTTCCGCGCAGCAGGCCTTGGCTGAAGAAGGGCTGCAACCGGTCAAACTGGGTGCCAAAGATGGTTTGTGCCTGGTCAACGGCACGCCTTGCATGACGGGCCTGAGCTGCCTGGCCATTGCTGATGCCGCGCATCTGTTGCATTGGGCGGACGTGATTGGCGCCATGAGTTTCGAGGCCCAGCGCGGGCAGATCGACGCCTTCGATGCCGAAATCATCGCCCTCAAGCCGCATCCGGGCATGCAGCAGGTCGGTATCAACCTGCGCGCATTGCTCGATGGCAGTGAAGTGATTGCCCAGAGCAAAGGCATTCGTACCCAGGACGCCCTGAGCATTCGCTCGATCCCGCAGGTACACGGCGCCGCGCGCGATCAACTGGTTCACGCGACCCAACAGATCGAAACCGAACTCAACAGCGCCACCGACAACCCGTTGGTGCTGGGCACGGCGGACAATTACCGCGTGGTTTCCCAGGCCAACCCGCACGGTCAGTCCGTCGCGCTGGCGGCGGATTTGCTGGCGATTGCCATGGCCGAAATCGGTTCCATCGCCGAGCGTCGCCTGGACCGTTTGATCAACCCGCATGTCAGCGGTCTGCCGGCATTTTTGGTCGCCAACCCGGGCGTGAATTCCGGGATGATGATCGTGCAATACGTGGCGGCGTCCCTGTGTGCGGAAAACCGCCAATTGGCACAACCAGCAGTGCTCGACAATTACGTCACCTCGGGCCTGCAGGAAGATCACTTGAGCCTGGGCACCAACGCCGCGCTGAAGCTGCATCGCGCCCTGGAAAACTGCACGCAGATTCTCGCGATCGAGTACTTGCTGGCGGCCCAGGCGTTCGAATTCCTGAAAGAACAACGTTTCGGCGCCGGCACCGATGCCGCGTGGCGACTGCTGCGTGAGCGGGTTCCGGCCTACGATCAGGATCGTTGGCTGGCGCCGGACATTGCCGCCGCTGCCGGGGTGTTGAAAGAAGCGAATGTGCTGCACAAGACTTTGCCGAACGTGAACTGATTTCTACATAAGCCAGCGTGCCAAGGCGCCAGCCCCCCAAAAGGTGGGAAGCGACGGACAACGGACATCTCCGGAGCGTCTGGTTAGTTAATAAAAACTCTCAAAAGGAGAATGAATGTGACTGCGCTTAATTTGATCCCTGGCCAACTGACCCTCGCCCAACTGCGTGACGTGTATCAGCAGCCGGTAAAACTGACCCTCGACAACAGCGCCTCGGCCCAGATCGAGGCCAGTGTCGCCTGCGTGGAACAGATCCTCGCCGAGAACCGCACCGCCTACGGTATCAATACCGGTTTCGGCCTGCTGGCCTCGACCCGCATCGCCAGCGAAGACCTGGAAAACCTGCAACGCTCGCTGGTGCTGTCCCACGCTGCCGGCGTCGGCCAACCGATCAGCGATGATCTGGTTAGGCTGATCATGGTGCTCAAGGTCAACAGCCTGAGCCGTGGTTTCTCCGGCATTCGCCGCGTAGTGATCGACGCGCTGATCGCCCTGATCAACGCCGAGGTTTACCCGCACATTCCACTGAAAGGTTCGGTTGGTGCTTCCGGTGACTTGGCCCCACTGGCGCACATGTCGCTGGTGCTGTTGGGCGAAGGCAAGGCGCGCTACAAAGGCGAGTGGATGGAAGCCACCGAAGCGCTGAAAGTCGCCGGCCTCACTCCTCTGACCCTGGCCGCGAAAGAAGGCCTGGCGCTGCTCAACGGCACTCAAGTGTCGACGGCATTTGCCCTGCGTGGCCTGTTCGAAGGCGAAGACCTGTTCGCCGGTGCCCTGGCACTCGGTGGCCTGACCGTTGAAGCAGTACTTGGCTCGCGTTCGCCGTTCGACGCCCGCATCCACGCGGCTCGTGGCCAGAAAGGCCAGATCGACGCCGCTGCCGCTTATCGCGATCTGCTGGGTGAGCGCAGCGAAGTGTCCGACTCCCATGAAAACTGCGAGAAGGTTCAGGACCCGTACTCCCTGCGCTGCCAGCCACAAGTCATGGGCGCCTGCCTGACCCAGTTCCGTCAGGCCGCTGAAGTGCTGGCCGTCGAAGCCAACGCCGTTTCCGACAACCCGCTGGTGTTCGCCGCTGAAGGCGACGTCATTTCCGGTGGCAACTTCCACGCCGAGCCGGTGGCCATGGCCGCTGACAACATGGCGTTGGCCATTGCTGAAATCGGTTCGCTGAGCGAGCGCCGCATCTCGCTGATGATGGACAAGCACATGTCGCAACTGCCGCCGTTCCTGGTGGCCAATGGCGGCGTGAACTCCGGCTTCATGATTGCTCAAGTGACCGCAGCGGCCCTGGCCAGCGAGAACAAGGCGCTGTCCCATCCGCATTCGGTGGACAGCTTGCCGACTTCCGCCAACCAGGAAGACCACGTGTCCATGGCTCCGGCTGCGGGCAAGCGTCTGTGGGAAATGGCAGAGAACACACGCGGGATTCTGGCGGTGGAGTGGCTGGCGGCGGTTCAGGGTCTGGACTTGCGCAACGGTCTGAAGACCTCGCCGAAACTGGAAAAGGTGCGGGCGATTCTGCGCAACGAAGTGCCGTTCTATGAGAAGGACCGTTTCTTTGCGCCGGACATCAATGCGGCGACTGAGTTGTTGGCTTCGCGTTGCTTGAACGAGCTGGTGTCGACGAAGTTGCTGCCTAGTCTGTAAGGGCGCCATCGCCGGCAAGCCGGCTCCTACTGGGTATACGCGATCTGTAGGAGCGGGCTTGCCAGCGATTCGATTTTGAATTTTGTGGAGACTAAGGGATGAAAACCCTCTGGCAACACTGCCACGTCGCAACCATGGCGCAAGGCGCTTACTCGATCATCGAGGATGCGGCCATCGTGACGTCTGGTGCGCACATTGAGTGGGTTGGCCCGCGCGCTGAATTGCCGGCGGGCGAATATCCGGCAGTCAACGATTTGAATGGGGCCTGGGTCACGCCAGGCCTGATCGACTGCCACACCCACACGGTGTTCGGCGGAAACCGCAGCGGTGAATTCGAGCAGCGCCTGCAAGGCGTCAGCTACGCGGAAATCGCAGCGGCCGGTGGTGGTATCGCCAGCACCGTGCGTGCCACACGCGCCGCCAGCGAAGACAAATTGTTCGCCAGCGCCGCCAAGCGTCTGAAAAGCCTGATGCGCGATGGCGTTACCAGCATCGAAATCAAATCCGGATACGGCCTCGACCTGGCCAACGAACGCAAGATGCTGCGAGTGGCCCGTCGTCTCGGCGCAGAGCTACCGGTCAGCGTGCGCGCCACTTGCCTGGCTGCTCACGCCTTGCCGCCGGAATACAAGGATCGCGCTGACGATTACATCGATCACATCTGCACCGAAATGCTTCCGGCGCTCGCCGCCGAAGGGCTGGTGGATGCGGTGGATGCGTTCTGCGAATACCTGGCGTTTTCACCGGCGCAGGTTGAGCGTGTATTCATCACTGCTCAGAACCTGGGCCTGCCGGTGAAACTGCATGCCGAGCAGTTGTCGTCCCTGCACGGTTCGAGCCTGGCGGCGCGATACCACGCACTGTCCGCCGATCATCTGGAATTTATGACCGAAGACGACGCCATCGCCATGGCCAGGTCCGGCACCGTCGCGGTGTTGTTGCCCGGCGCGTTCTACTTCCTGCGTGAAACCCAATTGCCGCCGATGGAAGCCCTGCGCAAGCACGGCGTGAAAATCGCCATCGCCAGCGACCTCAACCCGGGCACATCGCCGGGACTGTCGCTGCGCCTGATGCTGAACATGGCCTGCACCTGTTTCCGCATGACCCCGGAAGAGGCTCTGGCCGGCGCCACCATTCATGCCGCCATCGCCTTGGGCATGGCCGACACCCACGGTTCGATTGAGGCCGGCAAGGTCGCGGATTTCGTTGCCTGGCAAATCGATCGTCCGGCCGACCTGTCGTACTGGCTGGGCGGTGACCTGGAAAAGCGCGTCGTGCGCCACGGCGTCGAAACGAATCTGTAGGAGAACAGTTGTGGATAAGGTTCTGAACTTCAAACAAGGCCGCGTACCGCTGCTGATCAGCATGCCCCACGCCGGTGTGCGCCTGACGCCTGCGGTCGAGGCCGGGCTGATCCCCGACGCGAAAAGCCTGCCGGACACCGACTGGCATATCCCGCAGCTCTACGATTTCGCCGCTGAACTGGGCGCCAGTATCCTGGCTGCCGAGTACTCGCGGTTCGTTATCGACCTCAACCGTCCGTCCGACGACAAGCCTTTGTATGTCGGCGCCACCACAGGTCTGTATCCGGCGACCCTGTTCGACGGCATTCCGTTGTTCCGTGAGGGAAGCGAGCCTTCGAAAGAAGAGCGCTCGACTTATCTTGAGCAAATCTGGACGCCGTACCACAGCACCTTGCAGAACGAGCTGGCGCGACTGAAAGCCGAGTTTGGCTACGCGTTGCTGTTCGATGCGCACTCGATCCGCTCGATCATCCCGCACCTGTTCGACGGCAAGTTGCCGGATTTCAACCTCGGCACCTTCAACGGCGCCAGTTGCGATCCACAGCTGGCGACTCAGCTGGAAGCGATCTGTGCCGGGCACCCGGACTACAGCCACGTGCTGAACGGCCGCTTCAAGGGCGGCCACATCACCCGGCATTACGGTAACCCGACAGAAAACATCCATGCGGTGCAGCTGGAGCTGGGGCAGTGCACCTATATGGAAGAGTTTGAGCCGTTCCGTTATCGGCCGGATCTGGCAGAGCCAACGCGGGTGGTGCTCAAGGAATTGCTGCAGGGATTGTTGGCGTGGGGGCTGGAGCGCTACAAGCGCTAAAACCTGCGCATAGCCTGTGTAGGAGCAAGCTTGCTCGCGATGGACGTTAACGATGATGAGGGCGACCTGGATGAATGCGGGTCTCTGACGTTCTTCGCTAACAAGCTCGCTCCTACAAGGCATGCTCATTGGCGTAATTCGGGTTTATGATGCCCAACGGCAGAATAATTGAAGTCCCCCCAGGGATGACCTCGACCCCTTACGGAGCGCGCAATGCAGACTTTGTACCCGCAGATCAAACCCCACGCCCGGCACGATCTGGCCGTCGACGAAACCCACACCCTGTATGTCGACGAAAGCGGTTCGCCGGAAGGTTTGCCGGTGGTGTTCATCCACGGTGGTCCCGGCGCGGGATGTGACGCACAGAGTCGGTGCTACTTCGATCCTAATCTGTATCGCATTGTCACCTTCGACCAGCGCGGTTGCGGTCGCTCCACCCCCCATGCCAGCCTGGAAAACAACACCACCTGGGATTTGGTCGCTGACCTTGAGCGCATCCGCAAACACCTGGGTATCGAAAAGTGGGTACTGTTCGGTGGCTCCTGGGGTTCGACCCTGGCGCTGGCCTACGCGCAAACCCATCCGGAGCGTGTGCACGGTCTGATTCTGCGTGGGATTTTTCTCTGCCGTCCGCAGGAAATCGAGTGGTTCTATCAGGCCGGCGCCAGCCGTCTGTTCCCCGATTACTGGCAGGACTACATCGCGCCGATCCCGCTGGACGAGCGCGGCGATTTGCTCACGGCTTTCCACAAACGCCTGACCGGTAACGATCAGATCGCTCAGATGCATGCGGCCAAGGCCTGGTCCACCTGGGAAGGCCGGACCGCGACCCTGCGCCCGAATCCGCTGGTGGTCGATCGTTTCTCCGAGCCGCAGCGCGCGTTGTCCATCGCCCGCATCGAATGCCATTACTTCACCAACGATGCATTCCTTGAGCCGAACCAGTTGATCCGCGACATGGGCAAGATCGCCCATTTGCCTGGCGTGATCATCCATGGTCGCTACGACGTCATTTGTCCGCTGGATAACGCCTGGGAATTGCATCAAGCCTGGCCGAACAGCGAGCTGCAAATCATCCGTGACGCCGGCCATGCTGCCGCCGAGCCGGGGATTACCGATGCCTTGGTGCGCGCTGCCGACCGGATGGCGCGACGCCTGCTCGATCTGGCCCCTGAAGAAGCATGAAAGGCCTGCTGCAACGGGTGCGTGGCGCGCGAGTCGAGGTAGCGGGCGAGGTGGTCGGCGCAATCGACCAGGGTTTGTTGGTGCTGGTGGCCGTCGAGCCCGAGGACACTCGGGTCAGCGCCGACAAACTTCTCAATAAGCTGCTTAACTATCGAGTGTTCAGCGACGCCGAAGGCAAGATGAATCTGTCCCTGGCGGATGTGGGCGGCGGGTTGCTGCTGGTTTCGCAATTCACCCTGGCCGCCGACACCAAGAGCGGGTTGCGCCCCAGTTTCTCTACCGCGGCGCCTCCGGCCCTGGGCGAAGAGCTTTTCGACTATCTATTAGGCAAAGCGAAACAGGTGCATGGCACTGTGGCATCAGGTAGATTCGGCGCGGATATGCAGGTGCATCTGGTCAATGATGGCCCGGTCACCTTCCTGTTACAGACCTGAAAGCGCTTGAAACATCTTTTTAAACGCTTTTCGACTGAAAACAGGCGTTTTTACCGATAAATACTTTGTTACCCCTGATGCGTTGTAACGCGGCCTACTAGATAATCGCGCGCTACGGGGATCAGCGTTCGTTGGTCCATTTTGACTTAGGTAGAGACTTGTCCGGATCCGATTGGGGAATCATTTTGCCCCAGCGGAGTCGGAACAATGCTCGCCAACTTGGCAAGAGTGGTCTGCAAGGCCGGTTTTTTTATACCGGATACCCTGCAGATCCTTTAACTGGCCGTTGGTTTTTTGATCTGTTTTCGGCGAGGGTTGCTCGTGATTGTTAGTCCCTGTAACGCACCAAAATTGTCTGCCAAACGGTTACGTAGTGCTCTGGTAGCGGGTTCGGCACTGCTCTGCCTGCTCAGCGCCGGCCAGATTTGGGCATTCAATCTGGATGATGTCTCGGTCAAAGCGAAAGAGCTGGCCGGACAAAAGTACGAAGCGCCGCGCAGTAACCTGCCGACAGAGTTCCGCGAAATGAAGTTCGCGGACTATCAGAAAATCCGTTTCCTGACGGAAAAAGCCGAATGGGCCGACCAGAAAACCCCGTTCAAGCTGTCGTTTTATCACCAGGGCATGCACTTCGATACGCCGGTGAAAATCAACGAAATCACGGCTAACACCGTCGAAGAGATCAAATACGATCCAAGTCGTTTCGATTTCGGCGACGTGAAATTCGATCCAAAAGCCACCGAACAACTGGGCTACGCCGGTTTCCGTGTGCTGTATCCGATCAACAAGGCCGACAAACAAGACGAAATCATGACCATGCTCGGCGCGAGTTACTTCCGCGTTGTCGGCAAGGGGCACGTCTACGGTTTGTCCGCTCGCGGCATGGCGATCGATACCGCATTGCCGTCCGGCGAAGAATTCCCGCGTTTCCGCGAGTTCTGGGTTCAACAACCGAAACCGGGTGACAAGCACCTGGTGATCTTCGCGTTGCTGGATTCGCCACGGGCGACCGGTGCCTATCGCCTGACCCTGCGTCCGGGCAGCGATACCATTGTCGACGTCAAGGCACAGATGTTCCTGCGTGACAAAGTCACCAAGCTAGGCGTTGCGCCGCTGACCAGCATGTACTTGTTCGGCGCGAACCAGCCTTCGAAAGTACTGAACTATCGTCGCGAACTGCACGACTCCAGCGGTCTGTCGATCCATGCCGGCAACGGCGAGTGGATCTGGCGTCCGTTGAACAACCCGAAACACCTGGCCGTGAGCAACTTCTCGGTCGAGAACCCGCGCGGTTTCGGCTTGCTGCAACGTGGCCGTGACTTCAGCCACTACGAAGACCTCGACGACCGTTACGACAAGCGCCCAAGCGCCTGGATCGAACCGAAGGGCGACTGGGGCAAAGGCTCCGTCGATCTGGTAGAGATTCCGACCGCGGACGAGACCAACGACAATATCGTGGCTTTCTGGAGCCCGGAAAAGTTGCCTGAACCTGGCCAGCCGCTCGATGTCGCATATCGTATGCACTGGACCATGGATGAAGCGTCGATTCACGCCCCGGACAGCGCCTGGGTCAAGCAGACCCTGCGTTCCACTGGCGACGTTAAACAGTCCAACCTGATTCGTCAGCCGGACGGTAGCGTTGCGTACCTGGTGGACTTCGAAGGTCCTTCCCTGGCGGCATTGCCTCCGGAAACGGACGTACGCAGCCAGGTCAGCGTCGGTGACAACTCCGAGCTGGTGGAAAACAGCGTGCGTTACAACCCTGAAACCAAGGGCTGGCGCCTGACCCTGCGCATGAAGATCAAGGACCCGAGCAAAGCCACCGAGATGCGTGCTGCGTTGGTCCAGAACATCGTGCCTGCCGACCTGGCGAAGTCGTCGGTTCCAGCGTCCACTTCGTCCGTTGCCAAGGCTGACAAGGTCGCCGCCAAGCAGGCGGAGAAAATCGACAAGGACGCGAAGGCTGCCGAGGCCAAGCAGGCCGACGCCAAGCCAGTTGCAGATGCCAAGGACCAGGCCAACACCGACGCCAAGCAGCCTGCTGCTGCCGACGCGGCCCCAGCCACACCGGAATCGGCACCGACTGAAGAAGTCCTGACCGAGACCTGGAGCTATCAGTTGCCTGCCGATGAGTAATTCCCAAGTACAGCCAGAGTCGCTTTCCGAGTACCTGGCTCACCTGCCGATGACCGACCAGCAGCGCGCGGAACTCGCGGGCTGCCAGTCCTTCAGCGAATTGCACGAACGTCTGTCGTCTTCGACATTCGATGCTCCAGCCGATGCCGCCCAGGCATCGGTTGGCACACGCTTGACCCTGAGCACCGCCGAAGAATTGCAGGACGCCGAAATGCTGGCGCTTGATGCCAGCGGTCGGGTCTGCCTCAAGGCAACCCCGCCGATTCGTCGGACCAAAGTCGTACCGGAACCGTGGCGCACCAACATTCTGGTACGCGGCTGGCGCCGTATGACTGGTCGCACCAACCCACCAAAGCCACCGAAAGACGAGCGTGTGTTGCCGGCTGCCCGTTGGCGCACCGTGGGTTCGATCCGTCGCTACATTCTGTTGGTGTTGATGCTCGGCCAGACCATCGTCGCCGGCTGGTACATGAAAGGCATCATGCCGTATCAGGGCTGGTCGTTCGTCGACCTCGAAGAAGTCTTGCACCAACCGCTGCTGCAAACGGCCACGCAAGTGCTGCCGTATGCCCTGCAGACCAGCATCCTGATCCTGTTCGGGATTTTGTTCTGCTGGGTGTCGGCGGGTTTCTGGACCGCCCTGATGGGCTTTCTAGAGTTGCTCACTGGTCACGATAAATACCGTATCTCCGGTAAAAGTGCCGGCAATGAGCCGATTCCAAAGGACGCTCGCACCGCACTTGTGATGCCGATCTGCAACGAAGACGTGCCACGGGTGTTTGCCGGACTGCGCGCGACGTTCGAGTCGGTGGCGGCCACGGGTGACCTGGACCGTTTTGACTTCTTCGTGCTCAGCGACAGTAACGAAGCTGACATTTGCGTCGCCGAGCAGCAAGCCTGGCTGGACGTCTGCCGTGAGGCGGGTGGCTTCGGCAAGATCTTCTATCGCCGCCGTCGCCGTCGCGTAAAACGTAAAAGCGGCAACCTCGACGACTTCTGCCGTCGCTGGGGCGGTGACTATAAATACATGGTCGTTCTCGACGCCGACTCGGTAATGAGCGGCGAGTGCCTGACCAGTCTGGTGCGCTTGATGGAAGCCACGCCGGACGCCGGGATCATCCAGACCGCGCCGCGTGCGTCGGGCATGGATACCCTTTATGCGCGCATGCAGCAATTTGCAACCCGCGTGTACGGTCCGCTGTTCACCGCCGGTCTGCACTTCTGGCAGTTGGGCGAATCGCACTACTGGGGCCACAACGCGATCATCCGCATGAAGCCGTTCATCGAGCACTGCGCCCTGGCGCCGTTGCCCGGTAAGGGCGCGTTCGCCGGTGCAATCCTGTCCCACGACTTCGTTGAAGCTGCGTTGATGCGTCGTGCCGGTTGGGGCGTGTGGATTGCCTACGACTTGCCGGGCAGCTACGAAGAACTGCCGCCGAACCTGTTGGATGAACTCAAGCGTGACCGTCGCTGGTGCCACGGCAACCTGATGAACTTCCGCCTGTTCCTGGTGAAAGGCATGCACCCGGTGCACCGTGCGGTGTTCCTCACTGGCGTGATGTCTTACCTGTCGGCGCCGCTTTGGTTCTTCTTCCTGGTGTTGTCGACGGCGCTGCTGGCGGTCAACACGCTGATGGAACCGCAGTACTTCCTTGAACCACGCCAGCTCTATCCGCTGTGGCCACAATGGCACCCGGACAAGGCGATTGCGTTGTTCTCGACCACCATCGTGCTGTTGTTCCTGCCGAAGCTGTTGAGCATCATCCTGATCTGGGCCAAGGGCGCGAAAGAGTTCGGTGGCAAGTTTAAGGTGACGCTGTCGATGCTGCTGGAGATGCTGTTCTCCATGCTGCTGGCGCCGGTACGGATGATTTTCCACACCCGTTTCGTTCTCGCTGCGTTCCTCGGCTGGGCCGCGACCTGGAACTCTCCGCAACGTGACGACGACTCCACGCCGTGGAGTGAAGCGGTAAAACGCCACGGTCCACAAACTTTGCTGGGTTTCTTCTGGGCCTTGCTGGTGATCTGGCTGAACCCGAGCTTCCTCTGGTGGCTGGTGCCGATCGTCGGTTCGTTGATGCTGTCGATCCCTGTTTCCGTGATCTCCAGTCGTGTTGGCTTGGGCCTCAAGTCCCGTGACGAGAGCCTGTTCCTGATCCCTGAGGAATACAATCCGCCACAGGCATTGCTGGCCACCGACCAGTACACCCACGAAAACCGCTGGCATGCATTGAATGACGGTTTCGTCCGTTCAGTAGTAGACCCACAGCAGAACGCTTTGGCGTGCTCGCTGGCGACCTCCCGTCACGGCCAGGCCGAGCCAATCGAGTGGCTGCGGATCGAGCGGGTTCGCCACGCGATGAAGGTTGGGCCTGAAGGCCTGACCAACAACGAGAAAGTGCAACTGCTGAGCGACCCGGTAGCCTTGGCTCGCCTGCATGAGCAGGTGTGGAACGAAGGTCACCCCGAGTGGCTGGGCGCATGGCGCAAGTCGCTCAAGGCCGATCCCCATGCACCGTTGCTGCCACTCAAACCCCTGAGCGTTCAACCTCAGTTAGCATGATGAAAAGCCCCGCGAAAGCGGGGTTTTTTTGCGTGGCGTCAGGCAACAATTCCTGCCTAAACCCTTGTGCAATCGAGCGAGTGCGTTAGCATCCGTCCCCGACTTGGTGCGCCCGGACCGTTTTGTGTCCGTATCTGTCTGTTTTCCTTGGAAAACTGTCGATTTCGCACCGTAAACGCTATGGTTTTGGGGACTTGAAGATGAAGAAGTATCTGTCGATGCTGCTGGTCGGCGTCACGGCACTGGTTGCAGTCAGCGCGGCGCAGGCCGGGGCGATTGATGACGCGGTCAAGCGCGGCACATTGAAAGTCGGCATGGACCCGACCTACATGCCGTTTGAAATGACCAACAAGCGCGGCGAGATCATCGGTTTTGAAGTCGACATCCTCAAAGCCATGTCCAAGGCCATGGGCGTCAAACTGGAGCTGGTTTCGACCGGCTATGACGGCATCATCCCGGCCTTGCTCACCGACAAGTTCGACATGATCGGCAGCGGCATGACCCTGACCCAGGAACGCAACCTGCGCCTGAACTTCAGCGAACCGTTCATCGTGGTCGGCCAGACCCTGCTGATCCGCAAGGAGCTGGAAGGCACCATCAAGTCCTATAAAGACCTGAATACCGCCGACTACCGCATCACCTCCAAGCTCGGCACCACCGGCGAAATGGTCGCCAGGAAGCTGATCTCCAAAGCCAAGTACCATGGCTACGACAACGAGCAGGAAGCCGTGCTCGACGTGGTCAACGGCAAGGCCGATGCCTTCATCTACGACGCGCCTTACAACGTCGTCGCGGTGAACAAGGTCGGCAACGGCAAACTGGTGTTCCTCGATAAGCCGTTCACCTACGAGCCGCTGGCCTTCGGTCTGAAGAAGGGCGACTACGACAGCATCAACTTCATCAACAACTTCCTGCACCAGATCCACGAAGACGGCACTTACGATCGCATCCATGACAAGTGGTTCAAGAGCACCGAGTGGCTCAAGGACATGGAATAAGGCTTCAGACCGAGTCGCGGCAATCGCCAGCAAGCCGGCTCCTACAGGATGATTGTGTTCACCCAGATCAACTGTAGGAGCCGGCTTGCTGGCGATGGCGGCCTCCCTGGCAACACAAAATCCGGACTTGCTAACCCTGATGAAACAGAAAAAAGCCCAATGGCCCTGGCACGTGCTGACCGTGCTGGTGCTGATCGGACTGGCGGGCGCGTTGTATTACGCCACCTCGCTGATGTCCTACGAATGGCGCTGGAACCGCGTGCCGCAGTACTTCGCCTATCACGCCGAAGAATCCCAGCGCGCCGCCGATATTTCGACTGTCAGCGAATTGGTGCGCAAGGGCGACAAGGCCGAAGTCACCCTGCGCAACGACGCCGGTGATGAGCAACTCTTGACCGTCGATGACAACAGCCTGCAAGTCGCCCAGGGCGACGATGTAGCTGAAGGTGATGTGATCGGTGTCACCCGGCATTGGGCCGCAGGACCGTTGATGTGGGGTCTCTGGACTACCTTATGGTTGTCGGTGGTGTCTGGCGTGCTCGGTCTGCTGATCGGTCTCGCCACCGGCCTGTGCCGACTGTCGAACAACCCGACCCTGCGCGACCTTTCGACCCTCTACGTCGAGTTGGTGCGCGGAACGCCGCTACTGGTGCAGATCTTCATTTTCTACTTCTTCATCGGCACGGTGATGAACCTGTCCCGCGAGTTCGCCGGGATTGCCGCGCTGTCGCTGTTCACCGGCGCCTATGTGGCCGAGATCATCCGCTCCGGCGTGCAGTCGATCGCCCGTGGCCAGAACGAGGCCGCGCGTTCCCTGGGATTGAGCGCCGGTCAGTCGATGCGTCATGTGGTGTTGCCGCAAGCGTTCAAGCGCGTGCTGCCGCCGCTGGCCGGGCAGTTCATCAGCCTGGTGAAAGACACTTCGCTGGTATCGGTGATTGCGATTACCGAACTGCTGAAAAGTGGTCGTGAAGTCATCACTACTTCGTTCTCACCATTCGAAATCCTGTTCTGCGTCGCTGGCCTTTACCTTTTGATCAACCTGCCGCTGTCGAAAATCGCCAGCCGGCTTGAGCGGAGGCTCGCGCAAAGTGATTGAAGTCCGCGATCTGGTAAAAGTTTTCGACACCCGCGGCCAAGTGGTACGCGCGGTGGATAACGTCAGCACGACCGTCGCCAAGGGCGAAGTGCTGGTGGTGATCGGTCCGTCCGGCTCCGGTAAATCGACCTTCCTGCGCTGCCTCAATGGCCTTGAAGAGTTCGACTCTGGCTCGGTAAGCATCGACGGTCTGCAACTGGCCGACCCGAAAACCGACGTCAACGCCTACCGCCGCGAAGTCGGCATGGTGTTCCAGCACTTCAACCTGTTCCCACATATGACCGTGCTGGAAAACCTCTGCCTGGCGCAAAAAGTCGTGCGCAAGCGCGGCAAAAAAGAGCGTGAGGCCAAGGCCATGGCGCTGCTGGAAAAGGTCGGTATTGCGCAAAAAGCCACTGAGTTTCCGTCGCGCCTGTCTGGCGGTCAGCAACAGCGCGTGGCGATTGCCCGGGCATTGGCCATGGAGCCCAAGGTCATGCTGTTCGACGAGCCGACCTCGGCGCTGGACCCGGAAATGGTCGGCGAAGTGCTGGACGTGATGAAAAACCTGGCCGTGGAAGGCATGACCATGGTCTGCGTTACCCATGAAATGGGCTTCGCCCGGGAAGTGGCGGATCGGGTGCTGTTCTTCGATCACGGCAAGTTGCTGGAAGATGCCTCACCGGCGGAGTTCTTTGAAACACCGAAGGATCCGCGGGCTCAGGCTTTCTTGCGTCAGGTCCTCTGAAAGCAGCAGCCTTGGGGGGCGCCAATCGCTAGCAGGCAGCTAGCTCCCACAGTGGATTTGTGGTGTTCACACCATTCCTGTGGGAGCCAGCCTGCTGGCGATTTCATCACCTCGGTTGCAGGCGAACCGAGGCAATTGAATCACCTCAAACCTTGAATCGCCCCACCAGCATCTGCAAATGCGTCCCCAACCGCGCCAGCTCAACACTGGACGCTGCGGTTTCCTCACTTGCCGCCGACGTCTGATCCGATACATCCCGCACATTCAACACGCTACGGTTGATCTCTTCAGCCACGGCACTTTGCTGCTCGGCGGCCGCGGCGATCTGCTGGTTCATCGCCTGGATTGCAGACACCGTGCGGGTGATGCTCTCCAGTGAGCCACCGGCCCGGCGAGTCAGCTCAACGCTGCTGTCGGTCAGGGTACGGCTGTTGTCCATGATCGTCGCGACTTGCTGGGTACCGTTTTGCAGGCCGACGATCAGCTCTTCGATTTCTTCAGTGGATTTCTGCGTGCGCTGCGCCAGGCTGCGAACTTCGTCGGCGACCACGGCAAAACCACGTCCGGCTTCACCGGCGCGAGCGGCTTCGATGGCGGCGTTGAGCGCCAGCAAATTGGTTTGCTGGGCCACGGACTTAATGACGTCGAGCACGCTACCGATCTTGTCGCTTTCGCGTTTGAGCTCACCCATGGCTTCGGTGGAATTGCCGACTTCCTTGGCCAGGCGTTCAATCTGGGCGATGGCCTCGCCCACCACTTTGTCGCCTTCGCGTGCTTGCTGGTCGGCGGCAACAGCGGCCTCGGACGCCTCTTCAGCATTGCGTGCGACTTCTTGTACGGTGGCGGTCATTTCGTTCATGGCGGTGGCCACCTGGTCAGTCTCGACCCGTTGGCTGTTGACCCCGGCGCTGGTCTGCTCGGTGACCGCCGACAGCTCTTCGGCAGCGCTGGCGATTTGCGTGACGCCCTCGCTGATGCCGCCGATCAGTTCGCGCAGGCCTTGAGTCATGCTTTGAATAGCGCGTTGCAATTGGCCCAGTTCGTCGGCGCGTTTGGACGCCAGGTTATGGGTCAGGTCGCCGGCAGCGATGCGCTCGGCCACCTTCAGCGTCTGGTTCAGCGGAATCACGATTTGCCGAGTAATGGCCCAAGCGGCAAACAGCCCAAAGACCAGCGCCAGGGAGGTGGCCAGCAACAGCATGTTCTTGGCGTGTTGCACGTCGGTATCGCGCACGAGAGTTTGTGAAATCGTGAGCTTCTTGCTGACGTCGAGCAGGATTTCGCCTTGGGCGGCCATGTGTTTGAGTGCGTCGGCGCTGGCCACTTGGGAATCACGGAACTGACTGACCGCTGCGCGGTAGGCTTCGAGCGATTCAGTGGCCTGTTTCAGATTGGCAATGTGTTCTTCGGGGAGTTTGGACGGCAGGCTTTCCAGATACTTCAGGGCATTGTCGATAGCGTCCAATGCCGGTTGCTCGGCCTCGGTTTTGCCGCTGTAGGTGTAGCCACGTACCTGGAAGCGCGCTTGCTGAAGCAGCTTGCTCAAATCGATCACGCTGTTGAACTGCGCAACGCTCTCGCCCTGCAGCATGGATTTTTCAACTTCAGCGACCTTGGCGACGGCATTGTCAGCGGTAGCACCGAGCTTGCTGCGGGCGTCTTCGCGATTGGCGCCGGCCTGGGTCAAGGTGGCGAAAGCTTGCTTGTACTGACTGACGGCGGCCAGTTGCTGGTCGATCATGGCCACATCGGCGGGCTGTTCAATCATCTGACGGGCAGCTTGCAGGCCGTTGTCCAGCTTACCCAACAGATCGTGGACGGCGCCCGGGCCTTGTTCGCCACGACGCATCTCATAATCCAGGCGGGCGATGCGCAAATCTTTGGTGAGGCCATTGATGTCGGAAATGTACCCCAGCTTGTCACCACGACTCATTACGTCACTCAGGCCGGTCCAGCCAGTGACGGTAATCAGCAATGTCAGCAGCAGCACCAGACCGAAGCCGACGCCCAGTTTGCGATTAACGCCTACGTTTCCCAGCTTATCGGCCAGCCATTGGTACATGCTGCTACTCCCTTGGACCAAACATTGGTTTTATGGGAGGTATATCGGCCGTGGGCAGACAATCTGTAGAAGCGCTCTGACGAGCGGGCAGAATGGTGTCAGTTAGAAGAGTCGTGCCAGCAACGCGGTAACGGCAGTTTCGACGCGCAGGATGCGCTCGCCCAACTGCACAGGTTGCAGGCCGGATTTGCCCAGCAGGTCAATTTCGTAAGGGATCCACCCGCCCTCCGGGCCGATGGCCAAGGTCACCGGTTCGCTCAGCGCACGAGGGCAGGGCGGGTAGTTGCCTGGGTGGCCAACCAGGCCAAGGGTTCCCTCGGTAATGGCAGGCAAGCGGTCTTCAACGAAGGGTTTGAAGCGTTTTTCTATCACCACTTCCGGCAACACGCTGTCCCGCGCCTGTTCGAGGCCGAGAATCAACTGTTCGCGAATGGCTTGCGGTTCAAGAAACGGTGTCTGCCAGAAGCTCTTCTCGACGCGATAGCTGTTCACCAGCACGATGCGCGGCACACCCATGGCCGCCACGGTCTGAAACACCCTACGGAGCATTTTGGGCCGTGGCAGGGCCAGCACCAGGGTCAGTGGCAGCTTGGCGGGTGGTGGTTGATCGAGGGTGACGCGCAATTCGGCTTCGCCGGTGTCCAGGCGCAGCACTTCGGCAGAGCCCATCAACCCGCCGATGCGCCCGACGCGCATGCTGTCGCCTACTTCACAGCGGTGAACTTCCTGCATGTGGGTCAACCGCCGATCACGCAGGACGGCCCGGTCGGCCGCAATAAAGTCGGCCTCTTCGAGGAGTAGCAGGTTCACGGCTGGGTCGCTGGCGGCTGGTCGTTGTGATCGTCAACCGGTTGATCGTCCGGATGCTCGCCGCGTTTGCTGACCAGGCCGCCAAACAGGATGCCGATCTCGAACAGCAACCACATCGGTACGGCCAGCAGCGTCTGCGAGAAGATGTCCGGCGGCGTCAGGATCATCCCCACCACAAAGCAGCCGATGATCACATACGGACGGATCTTCTTCAGGTACTTGACGTCGACCACGCCGATCCACACCAGCAGCACCACGGCCACCGGGATCTCGAACGCCACGCCGAAGGCAAAGAACAGCGTCATGACGAAGTCGAGGTAACTGGTGATGTCAGTCATCATTTCCACGCCGGCCGGGGTGGCAGCGGCGAAGAACTTGAAGATCAGCGGGAAGACCAGGAAATAGGCGAAGGCCATACCGGCGTAAAACAGGATGATGCTCGACACCAGCAATGGCACGGCGATGCGTTTTTCGTGCTTGTACAGGCCCGGTGCAATGAAGCCCCAGATCTGGTGCAGGATCACCGGGATCGCCACGAACAGCGAGACCATCATCGTCAGTTTCAGCGGCGTCAGGAACGGCGACGAAACGTCGGTGGCGATCATCGTCGCACCGGCCGGCAGGTAGGCGCGCAACGGCGTGGAGACGAAGGTATAGATCTGCTGGGTAAAGGCGAACAACCCGGCGAAGATGATGAAGATCGCCGCTACGCAGCGCAGCAGGCGGGTACGCAACTCGGTGAGGTGCGAAACCAGCGGCATGTGCTGGTCGTTTTCAGGGAGATCGCTCATGGGGCTCGCGGCGGCAGTGTTGGGTCATGAGGAGCCGGCGCGACAGGCGCGGCGGCTGGAGCAACGGCTTCGACCACGGGCGCTGCAGCAACGGGCGCGGGTTCGGTAGTCGCTACAGCGGGTGCAGGTGTTGCAGCGGAGGGAGCGTGAATCGTCTGCTCTCCCACGTGCTCAACCGGTGTCGGCTCCTGCTGGGTCGGCGTGAAAATCTTCCGCGCCTCCTGCTCAAGCGAAAGAATGTGCTCGTTGTGCAGTTGCCGACGAATCTCGTCGGCACCGATTTCACGCTCAACTTCCTGTTTGATCGCGTTAAAGCTGCGCTTCAGACGCCCGACCCACAGGCCGGCGGTGCGCGCAGCGCCCGGCAGACGCTCGGGGCCCAGCACCAGCAGGGCAACGAGGCCGACGAGCAGCAGTTCAGAGAAGCTGATACCAAACATTAGTCAGTGCTCACACGTCTTTGCGGATCGGCTCTTCGACTTTCTGCGCCTGCACGTCAATGGTGTGCGGCTGATTCACGGACTGGGTGGTCTGTGGCTGAGCAGGTGGCACCGGTTGGGTCGGGGTCACGGTCGGATCGGCCGGTTTTTCGTCATCGTTCATGGCTTTGCGGAAGCCCTTGATCGACTCGCCAACGTCGGTGCCGAGGTTTTTCAGTTTCTTGGTGCCGAACACCAGCACGACAACAACCAGGATGACGATCCAGTGTTTCCAGTCAAAAATGCCCATGTTGCTGCTCCTCTCTAATCGTTATTCAAGCGGACGGGCGCGAGGCTTTCTCGGCGTGTCCGGACAGACCGAAGCGACGGTCCAGTTCATCGAGTACAGCCTGTGGATGCTGCCCCAGTTGGGCGAGCATGACCATGCTGTGGAACCACAGATCGGCGGTTTCGTAGATCACATCGCTGCAGTCGCCGCTGATGGCGGCGTCCTTGGCGGCAATGATGGTTTCGACCGACTCTTCGCCGACTTTTTCCAGAATCTTGTTCAAGCCCTTGTGGTACAGGCTGGCGACATACGAGCTGTCGGCAGCGGCGCCTTTGCGCTCTTCCAGTACCTGGGCGAGGCGGGTGAGAGTGTCACTCATGTTTGTGTCCTGCGGAATAGATGGCGTGCGGATCTTTCAGGACCGGGTCGACGGTTGTCCAGTCGCCGTCCTCGTAGACGCGATAGAAGCAGCTTTGACGACCGGTATGGCAGGCGATGTCGCCGATCTGCTCGACCATCAGGATGATCACGTCGGCGTCACAGTCCAGACGCATCTCATGCAGGGTTTGCACGTGACCGGATTCCTCGCCCTTGCGCCACAGCTTGCCACGGGAGCGCGACCAGTAGATGGCGCGATTCTCGGCAGCGGTCAGTTCCAGCGCTTCGCGGTTCATCCAGGCCATCATCAGGACGCGCCCGGTCTTGTGATCCTGGGCAATCGCCGGCACCAGGCCGTCCGCGTCCCACTTGATCTCGTCCAGCCAGTTTTTCATCTTCGACTCCGACAGCGAGCCCGACACTTCATTAGTCAGGCTCAACGTTGAAACAGTGTGCCAGTGCGCAGCACAACTGGCTATCGGCGAACGACCAGATACAAGCCGACGGCCATCATGATTCCCGCCGGCCAGTAGGCCAGATCGTTCAACGGCCCACCGGCGGCGAGGATCGCGCCACCGGCCAGATGCGCCGCACCGAGCAGGCGCAGGAACCAGTCGTCACGGCGTTGGTGCCACGGTGGCGGGGGATCGTTGGCATGGGGCTGGGACAGGCGTTCGAGCAAATCACGTGTCATGTTGGCCAGATGCGGGATTTGTTCGATCTGACTTTGCACGTTGCCAAACAAGGCTTTGGGGCTGACACGCTCGCGCATCCAGCGTTCGAGGAAGGGCTGCGCGGTGTTCCATAAGTCGAGGTCCGGATACAGCTGACGGCCCAGGCCTTCGATGTTCAACAGGGTTTTCTGCAACAGAACCAGCTGCGGCTGTACTTCCATGTTGAAGCGGCGTGCGGTCTGGAACAGGCGCATCAGCACCTGACCGAAGGAAATATCTTTTAACGGTTTTTCAAAGATCGGTTCGCAAACCGTACGGATCGCCGCTTCGAATTCGTTGAGTTTGGTTTCCGCCGGAACCCAGCCCGAATCGATGTGCAGTTGTGCCACACGCCGGTAGTCACGTTTGAAAAACGCGAACAGGTTGCGCGCCAGGTAGTCCTGGTCTTCCGGGGTCAGGCTGCCGACGATGCCGCAGTCGATCGCAATGTACTGCGGGCTCCACGGATTCACGGTGCTGACGAAAATGTTGCCGGGGTGCATGTCGGCGTGGAAGAAGCTGTCGCGGAACACTTGGGTAAAGAAGATCTCCACGCCGCGTTCAGCGAGCATTTTCATGTCGGTGCGCTGGTCGGCCAGGGTCGCCAGGTCGGTGACCTGGATGCCGTAGATGCGCTCCATCACCAGCACTTTTGGCCGGCACCAGTCCCAATAGACTTGTGGCACGTACAGCAGCGGCGAGCCGTCGAAGTTGCGCTTCAGCTGGCTGGCGTTGGCGGCTTCGCGCAGCAGGTCGAGTTCGTCGTAGATGGTTTTTTCGTAATCCTGAACCACGTCCACCGGGTGCAGCAGGCGTGCGTCGGCCGAGAGTTTTTCGGCCGCGCGGGCGAGGATGAACAGCCACGCCAGATCCTGCGCAATGACCGGTTTCAGGCCCGGGCGAATCACTTTGACCACGACTTCTTCGCCGGTTTTCAGCTGCGCAGCATGCACCTGCGCCACCGATGCCGAGGCCAGTGGTTCGACGTCGAAGCGGCTGAACACTTCGCTGATTTTCTTGCCGAGCTGTTCTTCGATCAGCTTGACCGACACTTGCGAATCGAACGGCGGGACGCGGTCCTGCAACATCATCAGTTCATCGGCGATGTCTTCGGGCAGCAAGTCGCGGCGGGTGGACAGGATCTGCCCGAACTTGATGAAAATCGGCCCGAGGTCCTGCAGTGCCAGGCGCAAGCGTGCGCCGCGGCTCAGGTCGAGGGTCTTGCGCGGGAACCAGCGCCACGGCAAGCCATATCGCAGCGCTCGCAGGAACCAGGGCAGCGGCAGGGCGAACAGCAGGTCATCGAGGCGGTAGCGGATCACGACGCGCTGGATGCGCAACAAACGGCGGACGGCAAGCAGCTTCATGCGTTATCGCTTGGGTCGAGGGATCGGGAAAGGCGCTCGAAACGCGCCTCAAGACGTTCCAGATCGAGTTTGATCTGGTCCAGTTCACTGAATCGGGCTTCGGCTTCGCGCTGACCGACGAGGGTGCGCGATTCTTCCGCCAGGTACTCGCCAAGGTTCTGGCCGAGGCTGGCGAAGCCTTGCTGATACCAGCGGGCGCGACTGCGCAGGTGGCCGCCGATCAGTTGCGTGGCGACAGGACCGAGCCAGCGCGAGAGTTCGTACTCCCAGTCCAGCTCCAGGTCCTGGAGGATCGCGACCAGTTCCAGCAGCACGCCGCTGTCACCGTCGAGTTCGACTTCAGGGCTGTGCAGGATCGAGGTCTTGTCCTTGCTCACCGCCAGTTTCAGCAGGCTCGAAGCCGGTGCGCGCAAGGTGCAGTCGGCGCCGGTCTCCCACTGGGAGGCGAGCATCAGGCCTTCATCGCTGGGCAGGATGAACACTTGCAGCGCCGGGCTGCGGCAATCGACGGCGATTACTTTGCCGGTCAGATGCGCCAGCCGCGGCAACGCCGTGCTGTCGAGTCGAAGCACCCGGTTCAGGCCGAGTTCGACGCTGGCGAGCAGGCCGGCGAGCAGCATCAGGGTTTGATGCCGCGGTGCAGGGCAACGATGCCTGCGGTCATGTTGTGATAGGTCACGCGGTCGAAACCGGCCTCGACCATCATCGACTTCAGGGTTTCCTGGTTCGGGTGCATGCGGATCGATTCGGCCAGGTAGCGATAGCTTTCCGAGTCGTTGGTGATCAGCTTGCCCATCAACGGCATGAACGCGAACGAGTAGGCGTCGTAGGCCTTGGACATCAGCGCGTTGGTCGGTTTGGAGAATTCCAGCACCAGCAAACGACCGCCCGGCTTGAGGACGCGCAGCATGGAACGCAGGGCGTCTTCCTTGTGCGTGACGTTGCGCAGGCCGAAAGCGATGGTCACGCAATCGAAATGGTTGTCCGGGAACGGCAGTTTTTCCGCGTCGGCCTGCACGAACTCGACATTGCCAGCCACGCCCAGGTCCAGCAGGCGGTCACGACCGACCTTGAGCATGGACTCGTTGATGTCGGCCAGAACCACTTGGCCGGTCGGGCCAACGAGGTGCGAGAACTTACGGGTCAGGTCGCCCGTACCGCCGGCGATGTCGAGCACGCGGTTGCCGGTGCGAACGCCCGACAGTTCGATCGCAAAACGCTTCCACAGCCGGTGCATGCCGCCCGACAGGAGGTCGTTCATCAGGTCGTACTTGGCGGCTACCGAGTGGAAAACCTCGGCGACTTTTTCCGCTTTCTGGCTTTCCGGAACGTTTTTGAAGCCGAAGTGAGTGGTGGGTTCGGCATCGTTGCCTTTGCGCTGATCAGTCATATCGCTCACCAAAAGAGAATGCGCGACATTCTAATCCCCAAGGCATGCTTTGTCTTGGCAAGGCTGAAGGTAAGATGGGCAACCATCGGGACGTTTTGACGCAGCGGAGGTCAAGATGCCTTGTGAAAGCATCCATATAGCAGGAGTCATTTGATGGCCAATATTAGTGTTGAACGTGCCCACAGCCTGGGTAAGGAAGCGGCGCGCGAGAAGGCCGACAAGCTGGCGCAGAAACTTTCCGATCATTATGGCCTGGAGCCGCAGTGGTCCGGCGATACCTTGAACCTCAAGCGCTCCGGCGTGAAGGGCGCGGTGCATGTCAGTGACGACTCGATCAAGGTCGATGTGGAACTGGGCCTGATGATGTCGGCCATGAGCGGCATGATCAAAGCGGAAATCGAAAAGGCGCTGGATAAAGCGCTGGCATAACGCGCGCGATCTTGTAGGCGCAAACTTGCTCGCAATGGCATCTCTGCGGTGTAACCCGAATACCGAGGTGCCTGCATCGCGAGCAAGCTTGCTCCTACAGTAATTGGTGGGGCCACCACCTGTTTATGTCAGTTGTTAGGGTGCCGTTTCTAATTTTTCTCCCTACTTTGTGCCTGAGCCCGACACTTCCGCGGGCAGTTCCTCAAACCTTCTGCGCGTGAGGTGCACCATGGCCAAAGTTATTTTGAAGAAAAAAATCGACGCATCGACCACTGCTCTGGGCGACGTCAAATCCTATGCCCGCAAGATCTGGCTGGCAGGCCTGGGTGCCTACACCAAGGTTGGCCAAGAGGGCAGCGATTACTTTCAAGAGTTGATCAAGGCTGGTCAAACTGTTGAAACCAAAGGCAAAAAAGTAGTTGCCGAGAAGCTCGAAGCGGCCAATGCCGAGATTGTTGAAGCCAAGACTGAAGTGAGCTCTTTCAAAGGCAAGGTCGAAGTTCAACTCGACAAAGTCGAGAAGGCGTTCGACTCGCGTGTCGCAAGTGCCTTGAATCGTATCGGCATTCCGTCTAAACATGACGTTGAGACACTCTCTGCTAAGCTCGATGAACTGACGGCATTGCTCGAACGCGTCGCGCGTAAATCTTAAGGAGAACGGGATGGCTGGTAAAAAGAACACCGAAAAAGAAGGCAGCTCGTGGATCGGGAAGGTAGAAGACTACTCCCGTAAAATCTGGCTGGCTGGTTTAGGCGTGTACTCGAAGATCGATACTGACGGCAGCAAACTCTTCGATGCATTGGTTAAAGACGGCGAGAAAGCCGAGAAGCTGACCAAGAACGCTGTTGGCAAAACTGTCGATGCCGCCAAGGACTCCGCTTCGTCGGCCAAGTCGCGCATCAGCGGCGTGAAAGACCGTGCACTGGGCAAGTGGGATGAGCTGGAAGGCGCTTTCGACAAGCGTCTGAACAGCGCCATTTCGCGTCTGGGTGTACCGAGCCGCAACGAAGTCAAGGCACTGCACAGCAAGGTCGATACCCTGACTAAGCAAATCGAAAAACTCACTGGTGCCAAGGTTGCGCCTGTTGCGGCAAAAACCGCGGCAGCCAAACCGGCCGCGGCTAAACCAGCAGCCAAAACCGCTGCCAAGCCACTGGCTAAAGCAGCGGCTAAACCTGCTGCCAAGGCAGCTGCCAAAACTGCCGCCGCCAAGCCAGCCGCAGCCAAGCCAGCCGCTAAACCGGTAGCTGCGAAAGCCGCCGCCAAGCCAGCTGCCAAACCGGCGGCCAAGCCTGCCGCTAAAACAGCAGCAGCAAAACCTGCAGCCAAACCAGCGGCAAAACCTGCCGCCGCGAAGAAGCCTGCGGTGAAAAAACCGGCAGCTCCAAAAGCCGCCGCACCAAAACCAGCAGCTGCTGCCAAGCCGGCAACTCCGGCAGCGTCGGCAGCCCCGGTCAGCGCATCGAACTCCGCTACTGCACCAACCCCTGCTGTAACCCCGACTGTTGCGCCAGCGCCATCGACGCCAACCAGTCAGTCCTGATTTTTCCAGGGCTCAAAAAAACGCCCGGCCTGCCAAGGTCGGGCGTTTTTGTTTTTAGAGGTGCTACAGATCTCCTGAGCGAGCCTGCTCGCGATGAGGCCATTACATCCAACATCGATGTTGGCTGATACACCGCCATCGCGAGCAGGCTCGCTCCCACAGAGTTATCGGTGACCAAAACTATTCGTGTACTTCCAGGTATTGAAGGGCGAGCTGTTCTGTCGCGACTTTGATGGGCGGCAACAGATGCGGCGCCACCAGCATCATGATCTGGTAAACCACCAACCGCACTTCGCCTTCACGATCGAGAATCCGCTGGTAGTCCAACGAAAACAGCAGCGTCATGGTGATCTGTTCCACCAGTTGCCCCAACGCCTGGGTGTCGCTGACCAGTTGCCCCTGAGCCTTCAATCGAGCCAGCAGCGAGGCCAGCGTGCGCTTGAGAGCGTTAAGCAGATTGCGGATGCCCTTGGCCAGTTTCGGCAGGCGTCCGGCGAGGTTCGACAGGTCCTGGAAGAGAAACCGGTAATGGGCCAGGCGCTCGACGATCAGGTGCAAAAACAGCCAGTAATCATCAGGGGACAGTTCGACATCGGACGGCGGGTCGAGCAGCGGGGCGAGTTCGCTCTGGAAGCGTTCGAACAGCCCGAGAATCAACGGCTCCTTGCCGTGAAAGTGGTAGTAGAGGTTGCCCGGGCTGATCCCCATTTCATTGGCAACTTCCATGGTGGAGACGTTCGGTTCGCCCTTCTGATTGAACAACTGCAGGGCACATTCGAGGATGCGGTCGCGGGTTTTCATCCAGTCTTCTTAGTGGTCGAGTCATGCCACGGCCGACTCCGGCCGTGGGTCGTTGAACGTCAGCGCACGCGCACGTAAGTGCCGGGTGCCGCTTCCATCGGTGGATAATTCTGGTTGCCGAGGGCCATGTGGGTTTCCTTTTGCGCGCCCGAGCGCTCCTGAATCCAGCTCAGCCATTGGGTCCACCAGCTGCCGTCCACATGCTTGCCATCGTAGTACCAGGCCCGTGGATCACTGCTCAGTTTGCCGTTCTCGATGTAGTTGGCTTTCGGGTTGTTCGGCGGGTTGAGAATGCTCTGTATGTGGCCGCTGTTGGACAATATGAAGCGGCGCTCGCCCCCCAGCAGCAGTGTCGAGCGATACACCGCGTCCCACGGCGTGATGTGGTCGTTGATGCCCGCGACGCTGAAGCTATCGACGGTGACCTTCTGCAAGTCGATTGGCGTGCCACACACTTCCAGACCGCCGGGGTGGCTCAGCGGGTTGTGCTTGAAGAAGTCCAGCAAGTCGCCATGCAGGGCTGCCGGCAGGCGCGTGTTGTCGTTGTTCCAGTAGAGGATGTCGAACGCCGGTGGCTCCTTGCCCAGCAGATAATTGTTGACGAAATAACTCCAGATCAAATCGTTGGGGCGCATCCAGGCGAAGACCTTGGCCATATCGCGGCCGTCGAGCACGCCTTTCTGATAGGAGCGACGCTTGGCGGCTTCCAGGGTTTGTTCGTCGGCGAACAGGGTGGCTGGCGAGTCCAGGGAACTGTCGAGCAGGCTCACCAGGTATGTCGCGCTGGACACCCGCCGCAGCTGTCGCTTGGCTTGCAGGTGACCTTGCAGTGCGGCAATGGTCAGCCCGCCGGCGCAGGCGCCCATCAGATTGACTTCACGGGCGCCGGTAATCGCCCGGCAGACATTCATGGCTTCTTCGACCGCCTCGACATAAGTCGACAGCCCCCATTCGCGATGACGCACATCCGGATTGCGCCAACTGATCATGAAGGTTTGCAAGCCGTTCTTGAGGGCGAACTGGACGAAGCTGTTGTGCGGGCTGAGGTCGAAGATGTAGTACTTGTTGATCTGCGGCGGCACCACCAGCAGCGGTTTGGAATACTGCTTTTCGCTCATCGGCTTGTACTGGATCAGCTCCAGCAGTTCATTGCGAAACACCACGGCGCCGTTGGTGGTGGCGACGGTCTTGCCGACCTCGAAGGCGTGTTTGGTGACTTGCCGGGGCAGGCCGTCGTTGTGCAAAAGGTCATCGACCAGGTGGCCGATTCCACGCACCAGACTGTTGCCGCCGGAGTTGAAGATCTCCTTGATCGCCAATGGATTGAGCAGGCTGTTGGACGGCGACACGGCATCGTTGAGCAAGGCAAAAGCGAAGTGCGCGCGGGCGCGGTCGTCCGGGCTCATGTTGCTTTCGTCGATCCAGCTTTTGACCTGTTTCTGCCAGCTCAGGTAGGCCTGCAAGCTGCGACGATAAAAAGGGTTGAGGCTCCATGACGGATCGGCGAAACGACCGTCCTGGGGATTGGTCGGGTGCAGGGTTTCGCCGAGCAATATGCGGCCCAGTTGTCCGCCCAGTTTCAGCGCATGTCGGGCGCTGTGCACCGGGTTGCGCAAGCCATGGGCAGCAACGCTGCGCAGGGTCGAAATCAGATCCCGGCCACGCAAGCCGGTAATCGCACTCTGTGCGTTGATGAACGCGGCGGGAGTGGGCAAAGAGTCCCTCGCTGGTTTGTCACGCATGAGTCAACACTCCTTCGTCTTCAGGCCAAAAACAAACATCCGAACCAGAACACCATAGACGCTGTAACGGGTTGTTGCGCGGCGCGGCGTCCTGCCGACCGACAATGCGTCGGCTAACCGCCCAGTGGTGCCGGATGCGGATGCATCACGGCGCGCTGTCGCTCCTCTTCGAGGAATTTCATGATGATCGGCGCCACCGCTTCGGCACGAGTAATCAGGAACAGATGACCGTCATCGATGATGTGCAGTTGGGCGTTGGGAATTCGCCAGGCCAGCAAGCGCATGTTGATCAAAGGGATCAATGGGTCGTCGTCGCCTGCCAGTACCAGGGTCGGCTGATTGATCTTGTGCAGCCAGTGGATGCTGGTCCAGCCGAAACCGGCGAACAGCTGCCAGTAATAACCGAGCTTGCCTGCCGAACGCACTTTTGCCGCGTGGCTCGCTGCCAGAGTCGGATCGCGACGGAACGAGCCGCCGTAGATCATCGGGGCAATACGAATCACGTGGGACGGTTGAATGTAGCGCCGCGGACTGGCCATCATCCACAGCACTTTCGGTTTGCCCGGCACCATCACCGCGCCCGCTGCCGTGGCGGCGAGTACCAGTTTTTTGCAGCGCTCCGGATAATCAAAGGCGAATTGCTGGGCGAGGGCGCCACCCCATGACACGCCGATCACGTTGACTTTCCCGTAGTCGAGATAATCGAGCATCCGCGCCGTCAGTTTGGCCAGGCCCGGAAAGCGATACGGCCGGCTCGGCGTCGACGAACCACCGACACCGGGCACGTCGAAAGCGATGACTTCCAGGTCCGGGTCCAGCGCAGCGACAAACGGAAACACCAGCTCCAGGTTGGCGCCGATGCCGTTGAAAATCAGCAAGGGCGTCAAGTGAGGCTTGCCGGGGCGTACTGCCGTGCGGAGGGTCTGGCCATCCAGGTCGACGGTACGGAATATGAACGGTTGCGGCATGCTTCGGGCCCTGTGGGTGGATCGTGGTTCCTGACGCGCAGCCTGTAGGCGCTGGCTTGCTGGCGATGCGATCACCGTGGTTCGGCAGTCTCGCCGTGGCTATGCAATCGCCAGCAAGCCGGCCCTACAGGTCTGCGGGTCTAGCGCTCGTGTACGTAAGTGCCTGGCGCCGCCTCGCCAGCCGGATAGGCCTTGTTGCCCAGTTTCGCCGGGGCCTTTTTCATTTCGCCGGAGCGTTGAGCCTGCCAGGCCTGCCAGTGCAACCACCAGGAGTCAGTGTGTTTGGTGGCGTTTTCTTGCCACTCATCGGCGGTCGACGCTGTTTCGGTGCTGGTCATGTAACGGGACTTCGGATTGCCCGGCGGGTTCAGAATGCTTTGGATATGGCCGCTGCTGGACAGCACAAATTCAACATTGCCGCCGAACAGTTGCGCCGACTTGTAGCAGGACTTCCACGGAGTGATGTGGTCGTTGGTGCCAGCCAGGGAAAAGATGTCGGCCGTCACTTGCTTGAGGTCGATGGCAGTGCCGCACACTTCCAGTGCATTCGGGCGAATCAGTGGGTTGTTTTTGAACAGTTCGATCAGGTCGCCGTGGAACGCTGCGGGCAACCTTGTGGTGTCGTTGTTCCAGAACAGGATGTCGAAAACCGGCGGCTCGTTACCCAGCAGGTAGTTGTTGACCCAGTAGTTCCAGATCAGATCATTGGGGCGCATCCAGGCGAAGACTTTTGCCATGTCGCGGCCTTCCAGCACGCCGGCCTGGTACGAGTGGCGCTTGGCGGCTTCCAGCGTTTGTTCGTTGACGAACAGCGCAACGTCGCTGTCCAGTGTGGTATCGAGCACGCTCACCAGCAGGGTCAGGGCGTTGACCTTGTTCTCGCCGATCGCGGCGTAGTGGCCGAGCAGGGCGGTGCAGGTGATGCCGCCGGAGCAGGCGCCGAGCATGTTCACGTCTTTGCTGCCGGTGATCGCGGTGACCACGTCGACCGCTTCCTTGAGCGCCTCGATGTAAGTCGACAGGCCCCACTCGCGCTGCTCCTTGGTCGGGTTGCGCCAGCTGACGATGAAGGTCTGCACGTTATTGCGCAGGCAGAATCGCGCCAGGCTCTTGTCCGGGCTCAGGTCGAAAACGTAGAACTTGTTGATCTGCGGCGGCACCACCAGCAACGGACGCTCGTGGACCTGCTCGGTGATCGGCTTGTACTGGATCAGCTCCAGCACGTCGTTACGGAATACCACTGCGCCTTCGGTCACGCCCAGGCTTTTGCCGACCTCGAACGCGCCCATGTTGACCTGGCTCGGCATGCCGCCGTTGTGCACCATGTCCTTGGCCAGATGCGAGAGGCCGTCGAGCAGGCTCTTGCCTCCGGTTTCGAAGAAGCGTTTGACTGCCGCCGGATTGGCCGCGCTGTTGGTCGGGGCCATCGCTTCGGTCATGAGGTTGATCACGAAGTGGCCGCGAGCCGCGTCATTAGGGGTGAGGTTGCTGTGGTCGATCCAGTCGTGGAGTTCCTTGCGCCACGCCAGGTAAGTCTGCAGATAACGTTTGTAGAGCGGGTTCTGGCTCCAGGCCGGATCGGCGAAACGACGATCGTCGCTCGTCGGTTGCAGCGCGGATTTGCCGAACAATACGTTCTTGAGTTCAAGGCCGAAATGAGCGACATGCTTGGCGCTGTGCACCGGTTGTTTGATGGCCTGCCTGAGGACCATGCGAGCAGACGCCAGTAGATCCTTTCCACGCAGCCCAACGACAGGGTTCAGTCCCAAGGTGTTTTCCGAGGCCTGATACTTCAAGTCATCGTTATTCTTGTTACTCATCTACGACGCTCCATTGTCCTGAGACGAGTACCGGGGTCCTGCTGTGTAGTCACAGCCAATGCCAGGTACTACTGCTCGGGGTGACCGTTAATTCTGCATCGCTGCTTTTTCGTACGCAGAGAGCACTGCAGGGAACTTGCCAGCTCCATTGGTTACCCGAGTTTAATTTTTTTCGCAAGCAGGCCAATGACTGACCTCGCGGCCAAGCATTCAAACAGATGAAATTAGAAAATGCCTACTAAAGAGCAAGAGGCTCAGGCTAGAGCATCAGCTTGACGACAGACTCATTCGGGTCGCGGGTTTTTCCGGCCGCTTTGAGCTCGGCAAGATAATCCTCCCAGAGTGCGTCATATCGTCGCCCCAGTTCGTAGAGGTATTCCCAGGTGAACAGGCCGCTGTCGTGGCCGTCGTCGAAGGTCAGTTTTAGTGCGTACTGACCGGCCGGTTCTACCTGGCTCAGTCCTACGTTGATCTTGCCAAATTGCAGGATGGGTTTGCCATGGCCCTGGACCTCGGCGGAGGGAGAATGCACGCGCAGGAATTCGGCGGGCAGGGTGTATTCCTCGCCGGACGCATATTTGAGCGTCAGGGTTTTCGAGGCTTTGTGCAGCTTGATGTCGGTGGGGATCATGACCGGATATCCGTTGGTATGCGTGGTCTGCCCCTTGTAGGAGCCGGCTTGCCGGCGATGGCCATCTCGGGGACGCCATCGCCGGCAAGCCGGCTCCTACAAGGGATCACATGACCTACAGGATATAACGGGACAGGTCTTCGTTCTGCGCCAATTCGCCGAGGTGGCTGTTGACGTAGTCGGCGTCGATCTGGATGACCTTGCCGTCATGGCTGCTGGCCAGGTCGCCGGCACTGAACGACACCTCTTCCAGCAGACGCTCGAGCAGGGTGTGCAGACGACGGGCGCCGATGTTCTCGGTTTTTTCGTTGACCTGCCAGGCAATCTCCGCGATGCGCTTGATGCCGCTCGGCTGGAACTCGATACCCAGGCCTTCGGTTTTCAGCAGTGCGCAATATTGCTCGGTCAGCGAAGCGTGCGGTTCGCTGAGGATGCGTTCGAAGTCTTCCGGCGACAACGCCTTCAGCTCCACACGAATCGGCAGACGACCTTGCAGCTCCGGCACCAGGTCGCTCGGTTTGCTCAGGTGGAAAGCACCCGACGCAATGAACAGGATGTGGTCGGTCTTGACCATGCCCAATTTGGTGTTGACGGTGCAGCCTTCGATCAGCGGCAGCAAGTCGCGCTGCACGCCTTCGCGGGACACATCGACGCCACCGGAATTACCGCGCTTGGCGACTTTGTCGATTTCGTCGATGAACACGATGCCGTGCTGCTCGACCGCTTCCAGCGCCCTGGCCTTCAACTCTTCATCGTTGACCAGACGGCCGGCTTCTTCGTCGCGTACCAGCTTCAGCGCTTCCTTGACCTTGAGCTTGCGGGCCTTCTTCTTGCCCTTGCCTATGTTGGCAAACAGGCTTTGCAGCTGGTTGGTCATTTCTTCCATGCCCGGAGGCGCGGAGATATCGACGCCGGCCATTTCGGCGACTTCGATTTCAATCTCCTTGTCATCCAGATGACCTTCGCGCAGACGCTTGCGGAACAGCTGACGGGTGTTGGAGTCGGCCGTCGGAGTGTCGTCGTTGCTGAAACCCATGCGCGGCGGCGGCAGCAGCGCATCGAGGATGCGCTCTTCGGCAGCGTCTTCGGCGCGGTGGCGAACCTTGACGATTTCCTGTTCGCGCAGCAGCTTGATCGCGGCATCGGCGAGGTCACGAATGATCGATTCAACGTCGCGGCCAACATAGCCGACTTCGGTGAATTTGGTTGCTTCGACCTTGATGAACGGTGCGTTGGCCAGCTTGGCCAGGCGACGGGCGATCTCGGTTTTACCGACACCGGTCGGGCCGATCATCAAAATGTTTTTTGGCGTGACTTCAACGCGCAGCTCTTCAGGCAGCTGCATGCGGCGCCAGCGATTGCGCAGGGCAATGGCGACGGCGCGCTTGGCATCGTCCTGGCCGATGATATGGCGATTGAGTTCGTGGACGATTTCACGGGGAGTCATGGACATAATATTTAATGGACCTCAAGCAAGAATGAGCCGTGGCACGGAGCCGAATCAGGCTTACTCGGCGCAGTCCTGCTCCTCAATGGTCTGGGTGTGGTTGGTGAATACACAGATGTCGCCGGCGATGCCGAGGGCGGTTTCGACGATTTCCCGGGCCGACAGATCGGTTTTCTTCAGCAGGGCGCTGGCGGCGGCCTGGGCGTAAGCACCACCGGAGCCCATGGCGATCAAGCCGTCTTCAGGCTCAACCACATCGCCATTACCGGTGATGATCAGGGAAGCGTCTTTGTTGGCGACCGCGAGCATGGCTTCGAGGCGGCTCAGGGAGCGGTCAGTGCGCCATTCTTTGGCGAGTTCGACAGCGGCGCGAACCAGGTGGCCCTGATGTTTTTCAAGCTGGCCTTCGAAGCGTTCGAAGAGGGTAAAGGCGTCAGCGGTGGCACCGGCAAAACCGGCAATGACCTGGCCGTGGTACAGGCGGCGAACTTTTTTCGCGTTGCCCTTCATCACGGTATTGCCAAGGGAAACCTGGCCGTCGCCGCCCATGACGACTTTGCCGTGGCGGCGAACTGAAACGATGGTGGTCAAGGGAAGAGTCTCCACGCAGCGGGGCGAAAATGCCTTATGCCCATTCATATGGGGGTGGTGGAGTGGATTTCAACTGCGGGATTTGGCGGGGGACGAGCGGTGTTCGATGGCGATGGGAGTGTTGTTTGTTATGACGCCATCGCCAGCAAGCCGGCTCCTACAGGGAATCGCGTAAATCCTGTAGGAGCCGGCTTGCTGGCGATGAACGATAACAAGGTCCTACTGACGGAATCAGCGGCTTTGGCGTTGTTGTAACAACAGGTTGCTGAAACCGGCGCCAGCCAGTTGTTTCTGTGCGGTGGTCAGTTGCTCGCGGTTGCTGAACGGCCCAACCAGAACCCGATACCACGTCTCGTCCTTCACTGTGCCGGATTCAACCGCCACGGCCTGGCCGAGCAGGATGATCTGCGCCCGCACCTTGTCCGCGTCCGCCTCTTTGCGGAACGAACCGGCCTGGAGGAAGAACTTGGTCACTGGCGCAGCCTTGGTGACGGGAGGTGCTGGCGGCGGCGTAATGCCGGCCAGGGCTGCCTGGGCACGAGCGGTGTCGATCTTCGCTGCTTCGGCCGGTGTAACCGGTGTGGTCGGCACGGTCGGCACTTGCGGTGTCGGCAGGGTTTTTTCCGGCACGGCGTCCGGCGGCACAATGACTTCCGATTCCGGCAGCAAGGTATAGAAGTCGTACTTCGGCTTCACCGGTTGCGTCGGGCTCGGCGGGGTCTTGTTGGCCTCGGCGATCTTCGTGGCTTTCTGCTGTTGCTCGACTTTCTCGCGCTTGACCGTGTCGCTGCCCTTGCCTGGCTCCAGTTTCATCAGGAATACGATGAAGGCACCGACCGTCAGGCCGATGGCCATCCACAGCCAACCCGGGATCGGTTGCTTCGCTGGTGCTTGGTAACGGCTGGCGCCACGCTTGGGTGCAGGTTTTTTCTTGGCAGCCAACTTACATACGCTCCAGAGTTTCCAGACCCAAGAGTTCCAGGCCTTGCTTGAGAGTGCGACCGGTCAGCGCGGCGAGGCGCAGACGGCTCTGCATTTGGGCCGGGGTCTCGGCGGAGAGGATCGGGCAGTTTTCGTAGAAGCTGGAGAACAGGCCGGCGACGTCGTACAGGTAAGTGCAGAGGATGTGCGGCGTGCCTTTCTCGGACACGTTGTTCAGGATCTCGCCGAACTGCGCGAGTTTCGCCGCCAGCTCGTGTTCGTGCGGTGCCTCTAGCACGATCTGGCCTTCGACTTCGCTGAAGTCCTTGCCGAGCTTGCGGAACACGCCGGCCACACGGGTGTAGGCGTACAGCAGATACGGTGCGGTGTTGCCTTCGAAATTCAGCATCAGATCGAAGTTGAAGCTGTAGTCGCTGGTGCGGTGCTTGGACAGGTCGGCATATTTCACCGCGCCGATGCCCACGACCTTGGCGATGTTGCGCAACTCGGCTTCGGCCAGCTCCGGGTTTTTGTCCTTGACCAGTGTGTAGGCGCGTTCCTGGGCTTCGGTCAGCAGGTCGATCAGCTTCACGGTGCCGCCGTCACGGGTCTTGAACGGGCGGCCATCGGCGCCGTTCATAGTGCCGAAGCCCATGTGTTCCATTTCCATCGGGTGCGTCACGAAACCAGCCTTGCGCGCCACGGCGAACACTTGCTGGAAGTGCAGGGCCTGACGCTGGTCGACGAAGTACAGCGCGCGGTCAGCCTTGAGCTTGCCGCTGCGGTAGCGCACGGCGGCCAGGTCAGTGGTGGCGTAAAGGTAGCCGCCGTCAGCCTTGACGATGATCACCGGCAGCGGGTCGCCGTCGGCGTTCTTGAATTCGTCGAGGAACACGCACTGGGCGCCGTTACTCTCGACCAGCATGCCAGCCGCTTTCAGGTCGTTGACCACGTTGATCAGGTCGTCGTTGTAGGCACTTTCGCCCATCACGTCGGCCATGGTCAGTTTGACGTTCAGCAGCTCGTAGATCTTCTGGCAGTGGGACAGCGAGATGTCTTTGAACTTGGTCCACAGCGCCAGGCAGTCCGGGTCGCCGGCTTGCAGCTTGACCACCAGACCACGGGCGCGGTCGGCGAACTCTTCGGATTCGTCGAAGCGTTGCTTGGCGGCGCGGTAGAAGTTTTCCAGGTCCGACAGTTCGTCGCTGGTGATCGGGTTTTCCTGCAAGTAGGCCATCAGCATGCCGAACTGGGTGCCCCAGTCGCCAACGTGGTTCTGACGGATCACTTCGTCGCCGAGGAACTCCAGCACGCGGGCCACGCCGTCGCCGATGATGGTCGAGCGCAAGTGGCCAACGTGCATCTCTTTGGCCAGGTTCGGAGCCGACAGGTCGACCACGGTGCGCTGCGCCGGACCGGCCTTGCGCACGCCGATGTGTTCATCGGCCAGCGCGGCGTCCAGACGATTGGCCAGGGCATCAGTGTTCTGGAAGAAGTTCAGGAAGCCAGGACCGGCGATTTCGGCCTTGCTGACGTTCTCGTCAGCCGGCAGCGCGGCGATGATTTTTTCCGCGAGATCGCGCGGCTTCATGCCCGCAGGCTTGGCCAGCATCATGGCGATGTTGCTGGCGAAATCGCCGTTCTTCTTATCGCGGGAGTTTTCCACCTGGATCGCCGGCGACAGGCCTTCAGGCAACACACCTTCGTTGACGAGTTGGGTGATGGCTTGTTGGATCAGCTGGCGAATGGTGTCTTTCATGGTCTTCTCTTTCGACCGCAGGCGCGGCGGCGCATAGATGCGCTGGTGGAAAAACTGGGCATTATCCGTTGCGAAGGCGGGCTTGCCAACTATAGCGGGCAGGTTATGGATATGTGGTGACAAATCGACCGCTATCGCCGGCAAGCCGGCTCCTACAATGATCGTGGGTGTTCACGCATGCCAAAGCCCTTGTAGGCGCTGGCCTGCCAGCGATGGCGATCTCCCGCTCAATACAAATCCACGGGATCAACATCCAGAGACCAGCGCACCGCCCGCCCGCTCGGCATCTGCTCCAGCACCAGCAACCAACTGGCAAGCAACCGATGCAACGGTGCCCGGGCCGTGGCCTGCAACAACAACTGCGCCCGATAACGCCCGGCCCGCCGCTCCATCGGTGCTGGAACCGGCCCCAGCAGTTCAATGCCGGTCAGATTCTGTTCGGCCAGCAAGCGCTCAGCCTCGCTGCACGCTTCATCAAGAAACCCTTCGGCCTGTCCTGGCTTGTGCGCTTCGGCCCGCAGTAACGCCAGATGCGCGAACGGCGGCAATCCCGCCGCGCGACGTTCACTCAAGGCCTGTTCGGCAAACGCGAAATAGCCCTGTTCAGTCAATTGCACCAGCAGCGGATGGTCGGCCAGGTGTGTCTGGATGATCACCTTGCCCGGTTCTTCCGCCCGGCCCGCTCGCCCGGCGACCTGGACGATCAACTGCGCCATGCGCTCGCTGGCGCGGAAGTCGCCGGAGAATAGTCCGCCGTCGGCATCGAGAATCGACACCAGCGTCACCCGTGGGAAGTGGTGTCCTTTGGCAAGCATTTGCGTGCCAATCAAAATGCACGGCTGGCCTTTTTGAATGGTCGCGAATAACTGGTTCATCGCGTCCTTGCGCGAGGTGCTGTCGCGGTCGACCCGCAACACCGGGAAATCCGGGAACAGGATCTGCAAACGTTCTTCAGCCCGTTCAGTACCGGCTCCCACCGGCCGCAAATCGACCTTGTTGCACTTCGGGCACTGGCGCGGCACGCGTTCGACGTAGCCGCAATGGTGGCAACGCAATTCGCCATAGCGCTGGTGCACGGTCATCCGCGCATCGCAGCGCTGGCATTCGGACATCCAGCCACAGTCGTGACACAGCAGGGTCGGTGCGAAACCGCGGCGGTTAAGAAACACCAACACTTGTTGCCCGGCCGCGAGCGTCTGACCGATGGCTTGCTGCATCGGCCCGGAAATGCCGCTGTCCAGCGGGCGACTTTTTACATCCAAGCGCAGGAAACGTGGCTGCTTGGCGCCACCGGCACGCTCATTCAGCCGCAGGAGGCCGTATCGACCGGTGTAAGCGTTGTGCAGGCTTTCCAGCGAAGGCGTGGCGGAGCCGAGCACAATCGGAATGTTTTCCTGGCGGGCGCGCACCAGGGCCAGGTCGCGGGCGTGATAGCGCAGGCCTTCCTGCTGTTTATAGGAGCCGTCGTGCTCTTCATCAATGATGATCAGACCGGGGTTTTTCATTGGCGTGAACAGCGCCGAGCGGGTGCCGATAATTATGTCGGCCTCGCCATCACGGGCGGCGAGCCAGGCGTCGAGACGTTCGCGATCATTAACCGCTGAGTGGATCAGGGCGATGCGCGCATTGAAACGCTGCTCGAAGCGCGCCAGGGTCTGCGGACCGAGGTTGATTTCCGGGATCAGCACCAGGGCTTGTTTGCCGGCCTCCAGCGTCTCGCGGATCAACTGTAGATAGACTTCGGTCTTGCCGCTGCCGGTGACGCCGGCCAGCAGGAATGCGTGATAACTGTCGAACCCGGCGCGAATCGCCTTGTAAGCCGCGCGCTGCTCCGGATTGAGCGGCAGCTCCGGTTGCGCCAACCAATGTTCGTGGCGCGCGCCGGGGGCGTGCTTGCGGATTTCTACCTGCACCAGATCCTTGGCCAGCAACAGGTCAAGGCTGTCCTTGCTCAGCATCAGTTTGCTCAGTAACTGATGGGCGACGCCGTGGGGATGCTGGGCCAGCGTCGCCAGGGCTTCACGCTGGCGCGGGGCGCGGGCGATGCGCGGGTCATCGAGGCTGGCGCCTGGTGCCGCGGACCAGAAACGTTCCTGGCGTGCTTCGGCCAGTTCGCCCTGTCGCAACAGCACCGGCAACGCCCAGCTCAAGGTGTCGCCGAGGCTGTGCTGGTAATACTGCGAGGTCCACAGGCACAGCTTGAACAGCGCGGGCGGCAATGGCGGCGTGGCGTCGAGCAGGGCCAGGGCCGGTTTGAGTTTTTCCGCCGGGACTTCGCTGGTGTCGGCGATTTCCACCAGGATCCCGATCATCTCGCGTCGGCCGAAAGGCACCCGTAGACGCATGCCGGGGTGCAACTGGGCGCGCAGTACGCCGGCCGGTGCGCGATAGTCGAACAGGCGGCGCAGCGGTGAGGGCAAGGCGAGGCGCAGAATGGCGTCGGGCACGCGGGGGATCTCGATTCACAAAAAAGCGGGGTTGCATGTCCCCTGTAGGAGCAGGCTTGCTCGCGATAGCGTCGTGTCAGGCGCACATAGGCTGACTGACCCGCCCTCATCGCGAGCAAGCTTGCTCCTACAGGGGATCGCGTATTGGATCGGGAGCCTAGCAGACGACCGGTTTGAGTGACAGCTTGCGTGATCGGGATTGTCTGGTAGAATCCGCGGCCTAATTACGTGCGGTATTCAACAATAGTGTTGGGTGGCGGCACGCTAGCCTGAGGAAAACACCATGAAAGCTGATATCCATCCAGAATACCCAGCAGTTGCTGTTACCTGCAGCTGCGGCAACAAGTTCGAAACCCGTTCGACCTTCGGCAAAGCCCTGGCGATCGACGTTTGCAACGAATGCCACCCGTTCTACACCGGTAAGCAAAAGACTCTGGACACTGGCGGCCGCGTTCAGCGCTTCGCAGACCGTTTCGGTGCTTTCGGCAAGAAAGCTCCAGCTGCTGCAGAGTAAGGTTAAAGAGCCCGATGGGCTTTTCCTTGCTGTTGAAAAAGGCGTCCCTCGTGGGCGCCTTTTTTGTGTCCGCGATTTGGCTCTCCAGCGCCCAGGCGTTCTGCCCGGCGCCGACCGGGCTCACATCAGTCGCGGTTGAGCGGGTCGTGGATGGCGATACGCTGCGACTGAGTGACGGCCGCAGTGTGCGCATGATCGGCTTGAATACTCCGGAACTGGGCAAGAAAGGTCGGTCTGACGAACCATTCGCCATTGTTGCGCGTAAACGCCTCGAAGCCTTGGTCGCCGCGAGCGATGGCCGGGTCGGCTTGCTGCCCGGCAAAGAAAGTAAAGATCACTATGGCCGTACCCTGGCCCACGTCTACGGTGCCGATGGCGCCAACCTCGAAGCGCAAATGCTCGCCGAAGGCCTCGGTTTTCAAGTGGCAGTCGCGCCCAATGTCGATCTGGTTGCCTGTCAGGGCGCCGCCGAACGCAGCGCCCGCCAGGCCGGGCTTGGCGTGTGGCGCCAGTCGCCTGTACTGAAAGCAGATCAGATCAGCGCCTCCGGTTTTGCTGTGCTCAGTGGTCGTGTGAGCAAGGTCCAGCGCAATCGGGGTGGTGTTTGGATCGAGTTACAGGATTCAGTTGTATTGCGCGTTGCGCCCAATTTGGTGGATCGCTTCGATGCCACCTCGCTTGAAAGGCTCAAAGGCAAGCAGATCGAGGCTCGCGGTTGGGTGTTGGATCGTTCGCGTCGTGGCGGACTCAAGGAAGGCCAGGCGCGCTGGATGTTGCCATTGACTGACCCGGCCATGTTTCAGGTCGCGCAGTGATAAAAAATTGTAGACATTTTTTCTGTCAATTGTGAACAGTCTATCCCTTATGTTCCGCGGCTCTTGGGCCAAAGTCGTAGGGCAGGGCGCTTGACAGGGGTGACCGGTCAGTCTTGTGGGGATTTTGTGAGGCGCGTATCCTCGCTGACCAGTCTGTCCAACAGTAAAAGCGGAATGCCCCCATGTCTGATTTGAAAACTGCCGCTCTCGAATATCACGCCAATCCTCGTCCAGGTAAGCTGAGTGTCGAGCTCACCAAGGCCACTGCCACCGCCCGCGACTTGTCGCTGGCCTACAGCCCCGGTGTAGCCGAACCAGTACGCGAAATCGCCCGCGATCCTGAACTGGCCTATAAATACACCGGCAAAGGCAACCTGGTTGCAGTCATTTCCGATGGCACCGCGATTCTCGGCTTGGGTAACCTCGGCCCATTGGCTTCCAAGCCAGTGATGGAAGGTAAAGGCGTGTTGTTCAAGCGCTTCGCCGGCATCGACGTTTTCGACATCGAAGTCGACTCCGAAAGCCCGCAAGCCTTCATCGACACCGTCAAGCGCATCTCCATCACCTTCGGTGGCATCAACCTGGAAGACATCAAGGCACCTGAGTGCTTTGAGATCGAACGCGCTCTGATCGAGCAGTGCGACATTCCGGTATTCCACGATGACCAGCACGGCACCGCGATCGTGACCGCAGCCGGCATGATCAACGCCCTGGAAATCGCTGGCAAAACCCTGCCAGAAGCCAAGATCGTCTGCCTGGGCGCCGGTGCGGCCGCCATCTCCTGCATGAAATTGCTGGTGAGCATGGGCGCCAACATCGAAAACATCTACATGATCGACCGTACCGGCGTGATTCACTCCGGCCGTGACGATTTGAACCAGTACAAGGCTGTTTTCGCTCACGCGACCGAAAAACGCACCCTGGCAGATGCTCTGCAAGGCGCAGACGTGTTCGTTGGCCTGTCCGGTCCGAACCTGCTCAGCGCTGAAGGCCTGCTGTCCATGGCGCCTAACCCGATCGTGTTCGCGTGCTCGAACCCTGATCCGGAAATCTCCCCGGAGCTGGCGCACGCCACCCGTAACGACGTGATCATGGCCACTGGCCGTTCGGACTACCCGAACCAGGTCAACAACGTACTGGGCTTCCCGTTCATCTTCCGTGGTGCCCTGGACGTTCGCGCCAAGCGCATCAACGAAGAAATGAAAGTGGCTGCGGCCAACGCCCTGCGCGAACTGGCCAAGCTGCCAGTGCCTCAGGAAGTGTGCGACGCCTACGGCGGCATCAAACTGGAATTCGGTCGTGAGTACATCATTCCGAAGCCAATGGACAAGCGTCTGATCACCCTGATCTCCGATGCCGTGGCTAAAGCCGCCATCGAGACCGGCGTAGCGACCCTGCCGTATCCGAAGAACTACCCGCTGAAAAGCGTGGATGACGTGTTCAACGGCTAAGCCGTTGTAGCGCTTCAACCGAAAGCCCCGGCTTGTAATGAGCCGGGGTTTTTTTGTGCCTGAGGGTTTTGGGTCAGTAGTAATGGCCTAATCGCTAGCAGGCTAGCCTGCTAGCGATTAGACCAGACCGGTCATCACAAAACCTGCAAGCAAAAAAAGCCCCGCACTTCACACGAAGGCGGGGCTTTTCAATATTGCTGCAATCAGAACAGGTCGATCGGCGCCGCCTCATCCGCCGGCAACGGGCTGCCCGGCGCATTGCCGTTACCCAGTTCATTGACAGAAGGTGGCGTGTCTTCGGCCTTGAACAGCTCGAAGTAGGCCCCAGGCGTGCCAGGCGTGGCTGCACGGCCGCTGATCGGGTCCACGCGCAGGCTGAGGATGCCTTCAGGTTCTGGTTGCGTGTGTGGCGGCAAGCCTTTGAGCGCAGCGCCCATGTAGTTCATCCAGATCGGCAGGGCAACGGTGCCGCCGAATTCCTTACGGCCCAGGCTTTCAGGCTGATCGAAGCCGGTCCACACGGTGGTGACGTAATCGGCGTTGTAGCCGGAGAACCACGCATCTTTGGATTCGTTGGTCGTACCCGTCTTGCCGGCGATGTCGCTGCGGCCCAAGGCCAGTGCACGACGGCCGGTACCAAGCTTGATCACGTCCTCAAGCATGCTGTTGAGGATATACGTGGTACGGCCATCGACGATCCGCTCAGCCACGGCGGGTGCTTGTGGCGCCGGTTGGGCGGTCAGTGCTGCTTCTGGCGAAGCGTTTACCGTGAAGGTTTCGGCTGCTGGCGCAGCGATCCCGTCACTGGAGGCGTCACCCTTCGGAACGCTCGGAGGATTGGCGACGAACAGCGTATCGCCATTGCGGCTTTCGATCTTGTCGATGATGTACGGGGTGATCTTGTAGCCGCCGTTGGCGAAGGTGCTCCAGCCGGTGGCGATTTCCATCGGCGTCAGGGTCGCGGTGCCCAGGGCCAGGGACAGGTTGGGCGGCAGGTCCTGCTTGTTGAAGCCAAAGCGAGTGATGTAGTCGATGGTTTTGCCAACGCCCATCGCTTGCAGCAGGCGGATCGAAACCAGGTTGCGCGACTTGTAGAGCGCCTCACGCAGGCGGATCGGGCCGAGGAAGGTGTTGGTATCGTTTTTTGGGCGCCAGACCTTGTCCAGGTACTCGTCGACAAACACGATCGGTGCGTCGTTCACCAGGCTGGAAGCGGTGTACCCGCTATCCAGGGCGGCGCTATAGACGAACGGCTTGAAGCTCGAACCCGGTTGGCGTTTGGCCTGGAGGGCGCGGTTGTAGTTGCTTTGCTCAAAGGCGAAACCGCCCACCAGCGAACGAATGGCGCCGTTCTGCGGATCAAGGGAAACCAGCGCGCCTTGAGCCTGCGGGATCTGGCTGAATTTCAGCGAGTTGTCCGCCTGGCGTTGTACGCGAATCAGATCACCGACCTGGGCCACGTCCGACGGCTGCTTCGGATTGGCGCCCATGCTGTTGGTGTTCAGGAAAGGGCGAGCCCATTTCATGCTGTCCCAGCCAACGTGCTCATTGCCGTTGCGGGTCAGCACCTGCAGGCCGGTCTTGTCGACTTGGATGACAATGGCCGGTTCAAGGCTGCTGATAGTGCGCTGCTTGGTCAATTCGGTCGCCCAGGCTTCGCGAGTCTTGCCCGGCAGGCGAGACTCGGGGCCGCGATAGCCGTGACGCTGGTCGTAGGTCATCAAGCCTTCGTGGAGGGCCGTGTTGGCCATTTCCTGGAGATTGCTCGGCACCGTGGTGGTGACGCGGAAACCTTCGGTGTACGCGTCGCTGCCATAACGGCCGACCATTTCCGCACGGGCCATCTCGGCGATGTACGGCGCGTTCACTTCCGGGGTCGGTACGTGATAGCTGGCGTTCAGCGGTTCGTTGATGGCGGCGGTGTAATCGGCTTCGTTGATTTTGCCGAGCTTGTACATGCGCCCGAGGATCCAGTCGCGGCGTTCCTTGCTGCGTGCCGGATTGGCCAGCGGGTTGAAGCGCGACGGGGCTTTTGGCAGGCCGGCAATCATCGCCATCTGCGCCAGGCTGACGTCACGAATCGATTTGCCGTAATAAACCTGCGCGGCGGCCTCGATGCCGTAGGCGCGGTTACCCAGATAGATCTTGTTGACGTACAGCTCAAGGATCTCGTCCTTGGTCAGCTGTCGTTCGATTTGCAGGGCCAGCAGAATTTCCGTGGTTTTGCGCGAGAAGCTGCGTTCGCTGGTCAGGAAGAAGTTCTTCGCCACCTGCATGGTGATGGTGCTGCCGCCGGACTGGATGTGTCCGCTTTTTACCAATTGGGTGGCGGCACGCATCAGGCTGCTGGGATCGACGCCGTAGTGATTGGCGAAATTGTCGTCTTCAGCACTTAGTAACGCATTAATGAAATTGGGGGGAATGTCGGCGAAACGGATCGGAGTACGGCGCATTTCGCCAAATTCTGCGATCAACTTGTTGTCGCTGCTGTAGACCCGCAAAGGAATCTGCAACTGGATGCTTCGTAGCGCATCCACGGACGGCAATCCAGGACTAAGGTAAAGAAACGCCCCGCTCAGACCCAAAAGCAGTCCGCAGAAAATCGCGACGATGGACCAACCGAAAAACTTCAGCAGACGAATCAAGGCTTTTGGATATCCAGGGCAAAAAATGAATTAGGCATCAGGGTTCAGGCTAAAGGAGAACGACCCGCGCTTGCGAAAAGCGGAAAAAAACGAGGGGCATTATAAGCATTTTTCCGTCGAGGGCGTCATTTGCGCTGCTGTCAAGACGGGTGGATTGAACGCAATGGACATTGCAGAGTCCGTAACTCACGGATAGTCATAGGGAATTGGTAGTGCTAGGACTCTTCAACAAAAAGGCCAATACGCTTTTAGGGATCGACATCAGCTCCACGTCGGTGAAACTTCTGGAGCTGAGCCGTCAGGGCAACGGTTATCGGGTCGAGGCCTACGCAGTTGAGCCGCTGCCCGCCAACGCTGTAATCGAAAAGAATATCGCCGAGCTCGAAGGTGTGGGCCAGGCCCTTTCGCGTGTGCTGCTCAAGGCTAGAACCAGCCTCAAAAACGCTGCCGTGGCGGTGGCCGGTTCAGCGGTCATCACCAAGACCATCGAAATGGATGCCGGACTTTCCGACGACGAGATGGAAAACCAGCTGAAGATCGAGGCTGATCAGTACATCCCCTATCCGTTGGATGAAGTCGCGATTGACTTTGAAGTGCAGGGCGCTTCAGCGCGCAACCCTGAGCGGGTCAATGTGCTACTCGCAGCGTGTCGCAAAGAAAACGTTGAAGTCCGTGAAGCGGCGCTGACCCTGGCCGGCCTGACCGCGCGCGTGGTCGATGTCGAGGCCTATGCGCTGGAGCGATCCTTCGGCTTGCTGGCTAATCAACTGGCGAGCTCCAGGGAACATCTGGTCGCGGTGGTCGATATCGGCGCGACCATGACCACCCTCAGCGTGCTGCACAACGGACGGATCATTTATACCCGCGAGCAGTTGTTCGGCGGGCGTCAACTGACGGAAGAGATCCAGCGTCGATATGGCCTGACGATCGAGCAGGCGGGTCTGGCAAAGAAGCAGGGCGGATTGCCGGACGATTATGTCAGTGAAGTGTTGCAGCCGTTTCGCGAGGCATTGGTGCAGCAGGTGTCGCGTTCGTTGCAGTTTTTCTTCGCATCTGGCCAATACCACTCGGTCGATCACATTTTGCTGGCTGGCGGGACTGCGTCAATCTCCGGACTGGATCGATTGATTGAACAGAAGCTCGGCACTCCGACCCAGGTGGCCAATCCGTTTGCCGACATGACCCTCAGTAACAAGGTCAACGCCGCGGTGCTGACCAGCGATGCGCCAGCGATGATAATCGCCTGCGGGCTGGCCCTCAGGAGTTTCGACTGATGGCGCGGATCAATCTTTTACCCTGGCGTGAAGAGCGGCGTGAAGAGCGCCGCAAGCGTTTCTTGTTGATTCTGGCCGGCGTGCTGGTGGGGTCGACAGGCGCGGTGCTGATCGCGAATCAGGCAATCAATGCTGCCATTGATCGACAGGTTGCGCGCAATGACTACATCGGCAAGCAAATCGTCGTCGTCGACGAGCGGATCAAGCAGATCAGTGACCTCAAGGCCCGACGCCAGCAACTGGTGGAGCGCATGCGCATCATCCAGGACCTGCAAGGCAACCGACCAATCAGCGGACGTATTTTTGATCAGTTGGCGCGGACGCTGCCGGACGGGGTGTATTTCACCGAGGTCAAAATGGACGGCAAGACCTTATCCATTACCGGTGCGTCGGAATCCAACAATCGCGTTTCCGATCTGATGCGCAATCTTGATGCGTCGGACTGGTTCGATGCGCCAAGCCTGACGGAAGTCAAAGCCACCACTGCCGGTCAGGTGGACCAGGCCAACGTCTTTCAGTTGACCGTTCGTCAGACCCAGCCGGTTGCCGTGGAGGGCGGGAAATGAGCCCGCCCGAATGGTTTGAAAACTTGCGCAAGATCGACATCAACGAACTGGACACCAACAACATCGGTTCGTGGCCGCCTGCGATCAAGGTTTTGGTGGGTGTGCTGGTCATGATTCTGGTTCTTTCGCTGGGCTACAGCTTTTCCACACGCGAGCTTGAAGGCCTGCTTCAACTCAAGCGAGAGGAAGAGTCGATCCTCAAGGAGCAATTCGCGACCAAGTCTCACATGGCGGCGAATCTGGAGCTCTACACCCAGCAGATGAAGGAAATGGAGAACTCCTTTGGCGTGCTGCTGCGGCAACTGCCCAGTGACACCGAAGTGCCGGGATTGCTCGAAGACATCACCCGCACGGGTCTGGGCAGCGGCCTGGAATTTGAAGAGATCAAGCTGCTGCCCGAGGTCACTCAGCCGTTTTACATCGAACTGCCGATCCAGATCACCGTCACCGGCGCTTATCACGACCTCGCTACCTTCGTCAGCGGCGTGGCGGGCCTTCCGCGCATCGTGACCTTGCATGATTTCGACCTGGCGCCAGCCGACCCCGAAAGCGGCGCGAAGCTGCGCATGAGCATTCTCGCCAAGACCTACCGCTACAACGACAAGGGGCTGCATCAATGAGCCCGTTACGTTGTTTTTCGATGGTCGTGGTGTTGGCCGCGCTCGGCGGTTGTGGCGGCGGTAATGACTTCAGTGACCTGGACGCCTATATGAACGAAATGCGCCTGCGGGCGCCGGGCAAAATTGAACCAGCGCCGACATTCCGGTCTTACCCGACATTCACCTACAACGCCGCCAACCTTCGCAGCCCTTTTTCCCCGCAGGTCAGGATTGATCTGGCAGGGCAGAAACACGGCTCGCGCAACGTCAAGCCCGACCCCAATCGGGTCAAGCAATACCTCGAGGGTTTCAACATCGAGCAGTTTGAAATGGTTGGCACGATGTCCAATGCAGCAGGCTCTTTTGCGCTGTTACGGGGGGCTGGCGGGGTGCATCGGCTGAAAGTCGGTGATTACCTGGGGCGTAACGACGGGCGAATCGTCGCTATCAGCGGCTCACAAGTCGATGTGGTCGAAATCGTCCCCGATGGGCAGGGCGCCTGGCTGGAACGGCCGCGGAGCATTCCTTTGAAAGAGCACTCATAGTGGAACTCGAAAAATGAACAGGACTTTCTTAACCCTCGGAGTGTCGCTATGGATAGCGCTGCTGTCGCCGATGGTACAAGCGGCCAACCTCAAGACGCTGGATGTCTCGGCGTTACCGGGAGACCGCGTCGAGTTGAAGTTGGCGTTCGATGAGCCACCGCCACCCCCCAACGGTTACACCACGGAATCGCCGGCACGCATCGCGCTGGACTTGCCCGGTGTCGTCAGTCAACTGGCGAACAAGAGTCGCGACCTCGGGAGCGGTAATGCCCGCAGCGCGACGGTGGTTGAGGCCAAGGACCGCACCCGGTTGATCATCAACCTGACTCAATTGACCCCGTATGACACGCGGGTCGAAGGCAATAACCTGTTCGTGGTGGTCGGGCAGGCAGCCGAAAGCCCGGTATCCAGTCCGGCTGCAGTGCCAGCCCCGGCGCGTGCGCGTGCACCCTCGACCAAGGCCATTCGCGGCGTGGATTTCCAGCGCGGCACCCAGGGTGAAGGCAATGTGGTGATCGATCTGTCGGATCCGTCAATCGCACCGGACATTCAAGAGCGCGACGGCAAGATCATTGTCGCCTTTGCCAGGACCCAGTTGCCGGAGCCGCTTCGCGTGCGCCTGGACGTCAAGGATTTCGCCACGCCAGTGCAATTCGTCAATGCCAGCGCCACGGGCGACCGGGCCACGATCAGTATCGAACCAAGTGGCACCTTCGATTATTCGACCTACCAGACCGATAACAAACTGACCGTCAGCGTCCGTCCGATGACCGTCGACGACCTGCACAAGCGCAATGCCGATCGCTACGCCTATAGCGGCGAAAAGCTCTCGTTGAACTTCCAAGACATCGATGTGCGCTCAGTGCTGCAATTGATCGCCGATTTCACCAACCTCAATCTGGTGGCCAGCGACACGGTGCAGGGCGGCATCACCCTGCGCTTGCAGAATGTTCCGTGGGACCAAGCGCTGGACCTGGTGCTGAAAACCAAGGGGCTGGACAAGCGTAAAGTCGGTAACGTCTTGCTGGTGGCGCCCGCCGATGAAATTGCCGCCCGCGAACGGCAGGAGCTGGAATCGCAGAAGCAGATCGCCGATCTGGCGCCACTACGACGGGAGTTGTTGCAGGTCAACTACGCCAAGGCCGCTGACATCGCCAAGCTGTTCCAGTCAGTGACCAGCGCAGAGGCTAAAGTCGACGAACGGGGCTCGATCACCGTCGATGAGCGCACCAACAATATCATTGCCTACCAGACTCAAGACCGGCTGGACGAGTTGCGGCGAATCGTTGCACAACTGGATATTCCGGTGCGTCAGGTGATGATCGAGGCGCGCATCGTCGAAGCGAACGTCGACTATGACAAAAGCCTCGGTGTGCGCTGGGGTGGTTCCGTGCAGAACAAGGGCAACTGGAACACTTCCGGTGTCAGCAATGGCGCCAACGCGTCCTCAACCATTGGCACACCGGGAAGCACCAGTACCAACTCGCCGTTCGTCGACTTGGGGGCTGTGAACAACACCTCCGGAATCGGCATCGCGTTCATCACCGATAACGTCCTGTTGGACCTGGAACTGACGGCGATGGAGAAAACCGGCAACGGCGAAATCGTCTCCCAGCCCAAGGTCGTCACGTCCGACAAGGAAACCGCGAAAATCCTCAAGGGCACCGAGATTCCGTATCAGGAAGCCAGCTCCAGCGGCGCTACGTCGGTGTCATTCAAGGAGGCCTCGCTGTCGCTGGAAGTGACGCCGCAGATCACCCCGGACAACCGGATCATCATGGAGGTGAAGGTCACCAAGGACGAGCCGGATTACCTGAACAAGGTCCAGGATGTGCCGCCGATCAAGAAAAACGAAGTCAATGCCAAGGTCCTGGTCAACGATGGCGAGACCATCGTCATTGGCGGCGTTTTCTCAAATACTCAAAGCAAGGTTGTAGATAAGGTGCCATTTCTTGGCGATGTGCCGTATCTTGGCCGCCTTTTCCGGCGTGACGTGGTTTCGGAGAAAAAATCCGAGCTGTTGGTGTTTCTCACTCCGCGTATCATGAATAACCAGGCGATTGCTGTGAGTCGTTGATTCTGTGCGAAATTTGATTCTTGTAGGACCGATGGGGGCTGGAAAAAGCACCATCGGCCGGTTGCTGGCCAAAGAGCTGCGCTTGCCATTCAAAGATTCCGATAAGGAAATTGAATTACGCACGGGCGCCAATATCCCATGGATCTTCGATAAAGAAGGCGAACCGGGCTTTCGTGATCGCGAGCAGGCAATGATTGCCGAACTGTGCGATTACGACGGCGTGGTGCTGGCGACCGGTGGCGGAGCAGTCATGCGCGAAGCCAATCGACGGGCACTGCATGCTGGCGGTCGCGTGGTTTATCTGCATGCTTCTGTCGAGCAGCAGGTCGGTCGTACGTCCCGTGACCGCAATCGACCCTTATTGCGCACCGCCGATCCGGCCAAGACCCTTCGGGATCTGCTGACCATCCGCGATCCGCTGTATCGGGAAATCGCCGATCTGGTGGTCGAAACCGATGAGCGGCCGCCGCGAATGGTCGTGCTCGATATTCTCGAACGCTTGCAGCAACTGCCTCCCCGTTAATGCGCAGCGCGAAATGCGCTATCCTCGGCGTCCTGCCACAACCGCTCAAGGTTGTGGCGAGCGGCTACCGAACGGCGTCACACCAGCAAACGCCGTGGACATTCGTTAACTCAAGGCAGGACGCCTGATTCCATCTTCACTGTGGGGACACATGCAGACACTCAAGGTCGATCTAGGCGAGCGCAGCTACCCGATTCATATTGGCGAAGGTTTGTTGGATCAGCCTGAGCTGCTGGCCCCGCATATTCGCGGACGGCAAGTGGCGATTATTTCCAACGAGACCGTTGCGCCGCTCTATCTCGAACGTCTGACCCGCAGCCTCGAGCAATTCTCGGTGATTTCCGTGGTGCTGCCTGACGGCGAAGCCTTCAAGACCTGGGAAACCCTGCAACTGATTTTCGACGGTCTGCTGACCGCGCGGCACGACCGCCGCACGACCGTGATTGCCCTCGGCGGCGGTGTGATTGGCGACATGGCCGGTTTTGCTGCTGCCTGCTACCAGCGCGGGGTCGATTTCATCCAGGTGCCGACCACATTGTTGTCGCAAGTCGACTCGTCCGTGGGCGGCAAGACCGGGATCAACCACCCGCTGGGCAAGAACATGGTCGGCGCCTTCTATCAGCCGAACGTCGTGCTGATCGACACTGCCTCCCTCAATACCCTGCCGGCCCGCGAGCTGTCCGCCGGACTGGCTGAAGTCATCAAGTACGGGCTGATCTGCGACGAGCCGTTCCTGACCTGGCTCGAAGACAACGTCGATCGCCTGCGCAATCTGGATCAGCAAGCGCTGACGTACGCCATTGAGCGCTCCTGCGCGGCCAAGGCTGCCGTGGTCGGTGCCGACGAAAAAGAAACCGGTGTACGCGCCACGCTCAACCTGGGGCATACCTTCGGTCACGCCATCGAAACCCACATGGGGTATGGTGTCTGGCTACATGGTGAGGCGGTGGCTACTGGCACCGTAATGGCGCTGGAAATGTCCGCACGGCTGGGCTGGATCAGCGAACAGGAGCGTGACCGCGGTATTCGCCTGTTCCAGCGCGCCGGCCTGCCGGTTATCCCCCCTGAAGAGATGACCGAAGCCGATTTCCTTGAACACATGGCAATAGATAAAAAAGTGATCGACGGTCGTTTGCGCCTGGTGCTGCTGCGCCACATGGGCGAAGCAGTGGTGACCGACGATTATCCGAAAGAGGTTTTACAGGCCACGCTGGGAGCGGATTACCGCGCTCTGGCTCAGCTTAAGGGTTAATAAGATCGCGATGACTAGTTTGCATGCCGACGAGGCTTTCCTCGGCCATTACCAGTTGAGTCATGACCCGTTTGCTCCACGGGTGCCTGGCTTCAAGTTTTTCCCGGCCCAGCGCAAACCCGTGCTGGGGCAGCTGCATCACCTGGCGCGCTATAGCCAATTGCTGTTGGTGGTCACCGGCCCCCATGGCAGCGGCAAGACCCTGTTGCGTCAGGCTTTGGTGGCCAGCACCAACAAACAGTCGGTGCAGAGCGTGGTGGTTTCCGCCCGTGGCGCCGGCGATTCGGCGGGTATCCTGCGTCAGGTCGCTCAGGCGCTGGATGTTGCCCAGGCTGAGATCGGCGCCATTCTGGCTCAGGTTGTGCAACTGGCGCTCACCGGCCAGGAAGTCTATTTGCTGGTGGATGACGCCGAGCAACTCGACGAGTCCGCGCTTGAAGCCTTGATGGGGTTGGCGGCTGGCGCGCCGGAAGGTCGCCCGCACGTGTTCCTGTTCGGCGAGTCGTCGCTGATTGCTCAGCTTGAGGCGCTGCACCTCGAGGAAGAGCGCTTCCACGTCATCGAATTGCAGCCGTACACCGAAGAAGAAACCCGCGAATATCTCGAGCAGCGCCTCGAAGGTGCCGGCCGGGGTATCGAACTTTTCACCGCGGATCAGATCACTGATATTCACGAGAGCTCCGACGGCTGGCCTGGCACCATCAACCAGGTCGCCCGCGATGCGATGATCGAAGCCATGATTGCCAGCCGCTCAGCGGTCAAGCGTCCAAGTATGGGGTTCAGTATGCCGAAGAAACACGTATTGGCGATTTCCGCCGTCGTCGTGGTCGCGGTAGCCGCCGCCTGGTTAATGCCAGGTCGCAGCAAAGCACCGACTACAGGTGCACCGGCCAATGAACAGGCGCAACTGCCGCTCGGTCAGGGTCAGCCACAAGCTGGCGGCGCGCCATCCGTCGAATTCGCCGGCAACACGCAGCCGATGCCGTTGCCGTTGGTCGGTAATTCGCAGCCGGTCATGCGTGGTCCGCTGGCTGAAGCCGCTGGTGGCATCACCGAGGGCGACGACGGCGTGCCGGTTGAAGGCTCCAGCGCCACGCCACCGACCGTGACCACAATCGCACCGCCTGCGGGTGTTCCGGCCGGTCCTGCGCCGACCACGGCAGGCAAGCCGACACCTGCGCCAACTCAAGTCGCTACCGCCAAGCCAGCACCTGCTCCGGCCGCCAAACCTGCGCCAGCAGCTGCTCCGGTGGCAAAAGCAGCGCCAGCGGCCAAGCCGGCCGAGAAGCCAGCCGCCGTGGCCAAGGCTGCTGGCGGTACCTGGTACGCCGGTCAGGCGCCGGGTAACTACGTGGTGCAAATCCTCGGCACCAGCTCCGAAACGACCGCGCAAAACTTCGTCAAGGAACAGGGCGGCGAGTATCGTTACTTCAAGAAAGTCCTCAACGGCAAACCGCTATACGTCATCACCTACGGCAGTTTCACTAACCGCGATGCAGCCGTAACCGCCATCAAGGCCTTGCCAGCGAAGGTTCAGGCTGGTAAACCTTGGCCACGCTCTGTCGCCAGCGTCCAACAGGAACTGGCAACAGCTCGCTGAAGATTCGGCGGCCTTACCCAGGCCGCCTCTCCCGGCACCTCAAAATTTCTGCAAGAGCGCGCTGGCCCCACAGGCCGCGTGCCTTGTGGCGTCTGCGTCACAGTAGTCTTTGAGTCGTTGCGGTCAGAATTAAAAAAGTTTTGACTAGCACAGCATATCGCTTTAAACCTTTCACAAATGCGACATGGATTTGCGACATTTCGTCGTCGAATTTGTGAGCCTCCGTGTCGGTGTGTACAATGACCTCCCTTTTGCCCCCGCAAAGCTGGCGTACGTTCGGCGCGGTTGGTAAGTGGTTGAATTGAAAAGAAATTTGCCTCGACAAGAGGCAGCCTGGTGAGAAAGTGTCTATGAAAGCAGGTCTGTACCAACCAGATGAATTCAAGGATAACTGCGGTTTCGGCCTGATAGCCCATATGCAGGGCGAGCCCAGTCATACCCTTTTGCAAACGGCCATCGAGGCCCTGACCTGCATGACCCACCGCGGTGGGATTAATGCCGACGGCAAGACCGGTGACGGTTGCGGTCTGCTGATTCAAAAGCCGGACGCGTTCCTGCGAGCCATCGCCCAGGAAACGTTCGGCGTTGAACTGCCCAAGCAATACGCCGTGGGCATGGTCTTCTTCAACCAGGACCCGGTCAAAGCCGAGGCCGCTCGCGAGAACATGAACCGCGAGATCCTGGCCGCCGGCCTGCAACTCGTCGGCTGGCGCAAAGTGCCGATCGACACCAGCGTTCTCGGCCGCCTGGCCCTTGAGCGCCTGCCGCAGATCGAGCAGGTGTACATCGGCGGTGAAGGTCTGAGCGATCAGGACATGGCCGTCAAACTGTTCACTTCCCGTCGTCGCTCGTCCGTGGCCAACGCCGCTGACACCGACCACTACGTGTGCAGCTTTTCGCACAAGACCATCATTTATAAAGGCCTGATGATGCCGGCGGATCTGACCGCCTTCTATCCAGACCTGAGTGATGAGCGCCTGCAAACCTCGATTTGCGTGTTCCACCAGCGCTTCTCCACCAACACCCTGCCGAAATGGCCGTTGGCTCAACCGTTCCGCTTCCTGGCGCACAACGGCGAGATCAACACCATCACCGGCAACCGCAACTGGGCTGTAGCCCGTCGCACCAAGTTCACCAACGATCTGATGGACCTGGAAGAACTCGGCCCGCTGGTCAACCGCGTCGGTTCCGACTCCTCGAGCATGGACAACATGCTCGAGCTGATGGTCACCGGTGGCATCGACCTGTTCCGTGGCGTGCGGATGATCATTCCGCCTGCGTGGCAAAACGTCGAAACCATGGACCCGGATCTGCGTGCATTCTACGAATACAACTCGATGCACATGGAGCCGTGGGACGGCCCGGCCGGTGTGGTAATGACCGACGGTCGCTACGCGGTATGCCTGCTCGACCGTAACGGTCTGCGTCCGGCGCGCTGGGTCACCACCAAGAACGGCTTCATCACCCTGGCGTCGGAAATCGGTGTCTGGAACTACCAGCCTGAAGACGTGATCGCCAAGGGTCGTGTCGGCCCGGGCCAGATCTTTGCCGTGGACACCGAAACCGGCCAGATCCTCGACACCGATGCGATCGACAACCGCCTCAAGTCCCGTCATCCGTACAAGCAATGGCTGCGCAAGAATGCCCTGCGCATCCAGGCGACCATGGAAGACAATGACCACGGTTCGGCCTTCTACGACGTCGATCAGCTCAAGCAATACATGAAGATGTACCAGGTCACGTTCGAAGAGCGCGACCAGGTGCTGCGTCCTCTCGGCGAACAGGGCTACGAAGCCGTGGGCTCGATGGGCGACGATACGCCGATGGCCGTGCTGTCCCAGCGCGTGCGTACGCCGTACGACTATTTCCGCCAGCAGTTTGCGCAGGTCACCAACCCGCCGATCGACCCGCTGCGTGAAGCCATCGTCATGTCGCTGGAGATCTGCCTCGGTGCCGAGCGCAACATTTTCCAGGAGTCGCCGGAACACGCTTCGCGCGTGATCCTCAGCTCGCCGGTCATTTCCCCGGCCAAGTGGCGCTCGCTGATGAACCTCGATCGTCCGGGCTTCGAGCGCGCGATCATCGACCTCAACTACGACGAAAGCGTCGGCCTCGAAGCGGCCATCCGCAACGTCGCCGATCAGGCTGAAGAAGCCGTGCGTGCCGGTCGCACCCAGGTTGTACTGAGTGACCGCCACATTGCTCCGGGCAAGTTGCCGATCCACGCTTCGCTCGCCACCGGCGCGGTACACCACCGCCTGACCGAAAAAGGCCTGCGTTGCGACTCCAACATCCTGGTGGAAACCGCGACCGCTCGCGATCCGCATCACTTCGCCGTGTTGATCGGTTTCGGCGCTTCTGCCGTTTATCCGTTCCTGGCTTATGAAGTGCTGGGTGACCTGATTCGTACCGGTGAAGTGCTGGGCGACCTTTACGAGGTGTTCAAGAACTACCGTAAAGGCATCACCAAGGGTCTGCTGAAGATCCTGTCGAAGATGGGCATCTCGACCATCACGTCGTACCGTGGTGCGCAGTTGTTCGAAGCCATTGGCTTGTCCGAAGAAGTCTGCAACCTGAGCTTCCGTGGCGTACCAAGCCGCATCAAGGGCGCACGTTTCGTCGACATCGAAGCCGAGCAGAAAGCACTCGCCACCGAAGCCTGGAGCCCGCGCAAGCCGATCCAGCAAGGTGGCCTGCTGAAGTTCGTCCATGGTGGCGAATATCACGCCTACAACCCGGACGTGGTCAACACTCTGCAAGCGGCTGTGCAGCAGGGCGACTACAGCAAGTTCAAGGAATACACGTCGCTGGTGGACAATCGTCCGGTGTCGATGATCCGCGACCTGCTGAAAGTCAAAACCCTCGACACACCGCTGGACATCAGCGAGATCGAACCGCTGGAATCGGTGCTCAAGCGCTTCGACTCCGCCGGTATCTCCCTGGGCGCCCTGTCGCCGGAAGCTCACGAAGCCCTGGCCGAAGCCATGAACCGCCTCGGTGCGCGTTCCAACTCCGGCGAAGGTGGCGAAGACCCGGCACGCTACGGCACCATCAAGAGCTCGAAAATCAAGCAAGTGGCGACTGGCCGTTTCGGTGTGACACCGGAATACCTGGTCAACGCCGAAGTGCTGCAGATCAAGGTCGCCCAAGGTGCCAAGCCGGGCGAGGGTGGTCAATTGCCGGGCGGCAAGGTCAACGGTCTGATCGCCAAACTGCGTTACGCAGTGCCGGGTGTGACCCTGATTTCGCCGCCGCCGCACCACGACATCTACTCGATCGAAGACTTGTCGCAGCTGATTTTCGACCTGAAACAAGTCAACCCGAAAGCGCTGGTCTCGGTGAAGCTGGTAGCAGAAGCGGGCGTTGGAACCATCGCCGCCGGTGTGGCCAAGGCCTATGCGGACTTGATCACCATCTCCGGCTACGACGGTGGTACCGGTGCATCGCCGCTGACCTCGATCAAGTATGCGGGCGCTCCGTGGGAACTCGGCCTGGCCGAAACCCACCAGACCCTGCGTGGCAACGACCTGCGCGGCAAAGTCCGGGTACAGACCGACGGCGGCCTGAAAACCGGCCTCGACGTGATCAAGGCGGCCATCCTCGGCGCTGAAAGCTTCGGCTTCGGCACCGCGCCGATGATCGCTTTGGGTTGCAAATACCTGCGCATCTGCCATCTGAACAACTGCGCCACCGGCGTCGCGACTCAAAACGAGAAGCTGCGCAAGGATCACTACATCGGCACCGTCGACATGGTGGTGAATTTCTTCACCTATGTCGCCGAAGAAACCCGTGAGTGGCTGGCCAGGCTGGGCGTGCGTTCCCTTGAAGAGCTGATCGGTCGCACCGATCTGCTGGAAGTCCTCGAAGGCCAGACCGCCAAGCAGCATCACCTCGACCTGACCCCATTGCTGGGCAGCGACCACGTGCCGGCGGACAAGCCGCAGTTCTGCGGTGTGGAACGCAACCCGCCGTTCGACAAGGGCCTGCTGGCCGAGAAAATGGTCGACATGGCGACCTCGGCGATCAACGACAAGAGCGGCGCCGAATTCGCCCTGGATATCTGCAACTGCGACCGCTCCATCGGCGCGCGGATCTCCGGTGACATCGCCCGCAAGCACGGCAACCAGGGGATGGCCAACGCGCCAATCACCTTCCGCTTCAAGGGCACGGCGGGTCAGAGCTTCGGCGTGTGGAACGCCGGCGGTCTGCACATGTACCTGGAAGGCGATGCCAACGACTACGTCGGCAAGGGCATGACTGGCGGCAAGCTGGTCATCGTTCCGCCGAAGGGCAGCATCTATAAGACTCAGGACAGTGCCATCATCGGCAACACCTGCCTGTACGGCGCCACGGGCGGCAAGCTGTTCGCCGCTGGCACCGCGGGTGAGCGTTTCGCCGTGCGTAACTCCGGTGCCCACACTGTCGTGGAAGGCACTGGCGATCACTGCTGCGAGTACATGACCGGCGGTTTCGTCTGCGTACTGGGCAAGACCGGCTACAACTTCGGCTCAGGCATGACCGGTGGTTTCGCCTACGTGCTCGACCAGGACAATACCTTCGTTGACCGGGTCAACCACGAACTGGTGGAAATCCAGCGGATCAGCGGCGAGGCGATGGAAGCCTACCGTAGCCATTTGCAACGCGTGCTGAACGAGTACGTCGAGGAAACCGACAGCGAGTGGGGTCGTGAACTCGCTGAAAACCTCGATGATTACGTACGTCGTTTCTGGCTGGTCAAGCCCAAGGCTGCCAACCTGAAATCGTTGCTTTCCAGCACCCGTGCCAACCCGCAGTGATATGCGCCTGAAGAGTTTGATGAGGTTTTAAAATGGCTGAACGTCTGAATAATGACTTCCAGTTCATCGAGGTCGGGCGCAAGGATCCGAAGAAGAAACTGTTGCGTCAACGCAAGAAAGAGTTCGTGGAAATCTATGAACCCTTCAAACCCCAGCAGTCGGCCGACCAGGCCCACCGCTGCCTGGGTTGCGGTAACCCGTATTGCGAATGGAAGTGCCCGGTGCACAACTTCATTCCGAACTGGCTGAAATTGGTGGCCGAGGGCAACATCCTCCAGGCCGCAGAGCTGTCGCACCAGACCAACACCCTGCCGGAAGTCTGCGGCCGGGTGTGCCCGCAGGACCGTCTGTGCGAGGGTGCCTGCACCCTCAACGACGGCTTCGGCGCGGTGACCATCGGTTCGGTGGAGAAGTACATCACCGACACCGCGTTCGCCATGGGCTGGCGTCCGGACATGTCCAAGGTCAAGCCGACCGGCAAGCGTGTCGCGATTATCGGTGCCGGGCCTGCGGGCCTGGGCTGCGCCGACGTGCTGGTGCGCGGTGGCGTGACCCCGGTGGTGTTCGACAAGAACCCGGAAATCGGCGGTCTGCTGACCTTCGGCATCCCCGAGTTCAAGCTGGAAAAGACCGTGCTGAGCAATCGTCGCGAAGTCTTCACTGGCATGGGCATCCAGTTCCGCCTCAACACCGAGGTGGGCAAGGACGTGACCATGGAGCAACTGCTCGAAGAATACGATGCCGTGTTCATGGGCATGGGCACCTACACCTACATGAAGGGCGGCTTTGCCGGTGAGGATCTGCCGGGCGTTTACGACGCGCTGGACTTCCTGATCGCCAACGTCAACCGCAACCTGGGCTTTGAAAAGTCGCCGGAAGATTTCGTCGACATGAAAGGCAAGAAGGTCGTGGTACTCGGCGGCGGCGACACGGCGATGGACTGCAACCGTACTTCGATCCGCCAGGGCGCCAAGTCGGTGACCTGTGCTTATCGTCGTGACGAAGCGAACATGCCGGGCTCGCGTAAAGAGGTGAAGAACGCCAAGGAAGAAGGCGTGAAATTCCTCTACAACCGCCAGCCGATCGCCATCGTCGGTGAAGACAAAGTTGAAGGCGTGAAGGTGGTCGAGACCCGTCTCGGCGAACCGGACGCCCGTGGCCGTCGCAGCCCCGAGCCGATCCCGGGTTCCGAAGAGATCATCCCTGCCGACGCCGTGGTCATCGCTTTCGGTTTCCGTCCAAGCCCGGCGCCGTGGTTCGAGCAGTTCGAAATCCAGACCGACAGCCAGGGCCGCGTTGTAGCCCCGGAACAAGGCCAATACAAGCACCAGACCAGCAACCCGAAAATCTTCGCCGGTGGCGATATGGTTCGCGGGTCTGACCTAGTAGTGACGGCGATCTTCGAAGGCCGTAATGCGGCTGAAGGGATCCTGGATTACCTGGGCGTCTGATCACCGTTCCAACAGATTGAAATGCAAAACCTGTAGGAGCTGGCTTGCCGGCGATAGCATCACCTCGGTCTACCTGACAAACCGAGGTGTCTGCATCGCTGGCAAGCCAGCTCCTACAGTTGTTTCCGGGTGCTGCAAACACTGCATTCCACCGCGACAAATTGACCCGATAGACAAAAGGTGCGGCGCTTGCCGTGCCTTTTGCGCCCGGCTCTGAGAAAATGCCCGCACTTTTTTTCCGGATGCCGACATGACTGCCCTGAAGAACGACCGTTTCCTCCGCGCCCTGCTCAAGCAACCCGTAGACGTCACGCCCGTATGGATGATGCGTCAGGCCGGTCGCTACCTGCCGGAATACCGCGCCAGCCGTGCCAAGGCTGGCGATTTCATGAGCTTGTGCATGAACCCGGCGTTCGCTTGCGAAGTCACGATGCAACCGCTTGACCGCTATCCACAACTGGACGCGGCGATCCTCTTCTCCGACATCCTGACCATCCCCGATGCCATGGGCCAAGGCCTGTACTTCGAAACCGGTGAAGGTCCGCGCTTCAAGAAAGTCGTCAGCACCCTGGCGGATATCGAAGCCCTGCCGATCCCGGATCCGCAGAAAGACCTCGGCTACGTGATGGACGCGGTCAGCACCATTCGCCGTGAACTGAACGGGCGCGTGCCGCTGATCGGTTTCTCCGGAAGCCCGTGGACGCTGGCCACTTACATGGTTGAAGGCGGCTCGTCGAAAGACTTCCGCAAGACCAAGGCCATGCTCTACGACAACCCGCAAGCCATGCACCTGCTGCTGGACAAGCTCGCGCAGTCAGTCACCAGCTACCTCAACGGCCAGATCATGGCCGGTGCGCAAGCGGTGCAGATCTTCGACACCTGGGGTGGCAACTTGTCGGCGGCGGCATATCAGGAGTTCTCCCTGGCCTACATGCGCAAAATCGTCAGCGGTTTGATCCGCGAGCACGAAGGGCGCAAGGTACCAGTGATTCTGTTCACCAAGAACGGCGGCCTGTGGCTGGAAAGCATCGCCGACGCTGGCGCCGACGCGTTGGGCCTGGACTGGACTTGCGACATTGGCAACGCCCGTGAGCGTGTCGGCAGCAAAGTCGCCCTGCAAGGCAACATGGATCCGACCGTGCTGTATGCAAAACCGGAAGCGATCCGCACCGAAGTCGGCTGTATTCTGGCCAGCTACGGCAAGGGCAGTGGTCACGTGTTCAACCTCGGTCACGGCATCACGCCGGAAGTCGACCCGGAACACGCCGGCGCCTTCCTGCGCGCGGTACATGAGTTGTCGGCGCAGTATCACGAATAACTGATTTGTAAGTTGTTAAAAAGCCTGTCCGGCCTGGTGCCGAACAGGCTTTTTTGTGCCCTTAAACTTCATGTTTGGTTGGGGTGTTACTACTTGTAAGAAGTTTTTCGTTCTTTGTCAGAAAAGTGATTAGAGAGACTAATCCCGCTTTGATCAGAGACTTTCCCTACATAGAAAACAGTTTTGTCCAAGTAAGGTTCCCGACCCTTGCTCAGCCCAACGCTGAGCAATATCGCAAACAACGGTGCGCGTCCTGCGCGCCTTAATCTTCGATAAGCTGTCTGGAATTCATTAGATGAAAAATACTTCTTACAAAGGAAGTGCGTTTGCAGCCTGCACCTCCTCAATGATCCTGTTATCGGCAATGTTGGCATCACAAAGCGCTTCCGCTCACGGCTACCTGGAAGTGCCGCCTTCGCGTGCACTGGCTTGCAAGCAAGGTCTGAACACCAACTGTGGTGGTGCGCAATACGAACCACAAAGTGTCGGTGAGACCTTCAAAGGCTTTCCGGCCGGAGTCGGTGGTGCACCGTTGCAAGGCCCGGTGGATGGCAAGATCGCGAGTGGCGGTCACTCGTTGTTCTCCGCCATGGACGCGCAGTCGGCTACCCGTTGGCACCTGACGGAAATCAAGGATCGCAACATTGATTTCCAATGGACCTACACGGCTGTGCATCCAGCCACCAAGCATGAATATTTCATTACTCGTAACGGCTGGAACCCGAACGAATCGCTCAAACGCGCGACCTTCGAAAGCACGCCGTTCTGCACGGTTGATGGCGGCAATCAGAGACCGTCCAACAGCGACAAACACAACTGCACCATCCCGACAGACAAAACCGGTCAACACGTGGTCCTGGCCATCTGGACGGTAGGTGATACGGATGCGGCGTTTTACAACGCGGCAGACGTAAACATCCTTGCGGAGCCAGAGTTGCCAGGCGGTTGGACCTCCGTGGGCAGCATCGCCCCTTCGGCCCAGTTGCTGATCGGCGACAAGGTCAAGGCTCGAGCATTTTCCGCCAATGGCGAGAGCCCGAATTTCAGCGTCGAAATCTCCATCGATACTGCAGAGGAAGGTTCGCCGCAGAACTGGTCGTTCAAACTCGCAGAAGCCATTAATAAGGCTCACACGCTAATCCGTGCAGGCCTTCGAGATGAAAGCGGCGCGATTGAGCCGGTCAAGGGCAGCAACAGCCTGTATGCGCAAAAAGAGAGCGGCGTGGTCCGTTACGAAGTGCAGCTGAACATGCAGGAAGATGCGGCGGCTCGCCTGTCGGTCGCCGCGAAGCAAGAGCAATACGTGTTGGAAAAGGGCCAGGCCAAGGTCGATTTCAGCACTATTTCCAATCGCAAGATGAACGTTGAAGCCACATTGTTCGATGAGAACAACAAGCCGGTCGGTTCTACCTCGGCACAGGTGGACAGTGGTTCCGCGTGGCTGGCCATCGATATCCGCAGCAATCCTGGTGCGCACACCCTGACATTGGTCGGCACCACTCTGGATGGCCGGACCACTCGACAGGACACCCAATCGATCAACGTGACCGGCGAAGGCGCCGGTGCCGACTATGACTTCGTGTTCCCCGAAGGCATCAGCGAGTACAAGGCCGGTACCAAAGTGCTGCAGCCTAAGACCAATGAAGTCTTTGAATGCAAGCCGTTCCCCGAGTCGGGCTACTGCAAGCAATACAGCCCGACTGCCAACGGCTTTGAGCCTGGCGTCGGTGGGCACTGGCACATGGCCTGGAACAAACTCTAAGTCCTCGTAGCACTTCAGGCGACCTGTGAAGGGTCGCCTGAAGCAAGCACCTCATGAACATCAAGTGAGCCGATCGTGGAAATTTCACTGAGGGTGTTAACCCGCTTCGGCTTGCGTGTGGGCGCTATCTTCCTGCTGGCCTTGCCAGCGGGTTACGCCGTTTATTTGGTATGGCAGGAATGGCAGTTTCGCGAGCAACTGGCTCGCCCGTCGCCGACGCTAGCCACGATAACCCGGGCGCCTGCCCATGTGCCGCTGGATGCCACAGCGGTGGCAACGATGCTTGGCTTGACCACGCAAATTACGCTGCTTGCCAGTGCCGAACCGATGACGCTACAGGCGAGCTTCGTTGTCAGCAACGGCATGTCCAGAGCGCTGCTGGCCGATGCTCAAGGTCCACGCATGTATCAGGTTGGCGAGCGCTTGCCGGGTGGCAGTGTTTTGCGTCGCGTCGAGGCCAATCAAGTGGTGCTGTGGAACAAGGGTCGCGAAGAGCGATTAACGCTGCAGCCGTCTGCCGAGCGTTTGCTGCGCCGTCTTGAGTCTGCAGTCGACACACAAACCCCCGCTATTTCCGCGCGTTTTCTACGCCCGCTTTCCGGGCCGTCAGAGTGAACAAACCCATGAACAGTTTCACCGGCGCGCAGGCCCTGCGCATCATGCTTTTTCTTGCCGCTTTGGCCACGGCGACCTTGCCGCACGCGCTGCATGCCGCAGAAGAAAAATGGCAGTTGGCGATGAATAACGCCGAGCTGCGCGACATCGTCGGAGAAATTTCATCCATTCTTGGGACCACCGTGGTGCTCGATCCCAGGGTCTCCGGGCGCATTACGGTGATGTCCCATCAGGCCCTTGACCGCGAGGGTGTTCGTCGGTTGTTTTACTCGGTACTCGACGCCCACAACTTCACGGTGATCGACGAGGGCGACCGGATTCTGATTACCCCCGTGACCGAAGCCAAAACCCGCGCCGGCAGCGGAGCCGCAACAAACGCCACGGCCTCGCAATTTGTCACCCGGGTCATTGAGCTGAACACCAGCAGCGCCGCCGACATTGCCGGTCTGGTCCGGCCCCTGGTGTCGGTCAATGGGTATGTCGGGCCATCGGTTTCGGCCAATGCATTGGTGGTGACCGACACGGCCGCCAATACCCAGCGAATCGCCCAGGTGGTCGGGCAGCTCGACTCGGGGCAGGGCACTCTGCACGCGGTGGTTCAGCTGCGCCACGCCCAGGCCAGCGACGTGGCGCCGATGATGGAAGCCGCGCTGGGCAAGCGCAATGCCGATACCTCGATCCAGGTGCTGGCCGATGCACGCACCAATCGCCTGATTCTCATTGGTCCCCCCGCCGTTCGCCAGCGCTTGGCTGATCTGGCTCGCAGTCTCGACATCCCTGCCACGGCAATTCCCGACAACGCCCGGGTGATCCGCTTGCGACACAGCGATGCCAGGCAACTGGCCGAGATTCTGGAGACCATGGGTCAGGGTCGTAAAGCGTCGCCGGTCGTGGGCGGCGGTAAGGAAACGGCATCTGGCGCAACGTTCATGATCAAGGCTGATGAAAGTCAGAACGCGCTGGTGCTGATCGCCGAACCGGCGCAGGTCAGGACCATCGAAAGCATCGTGCGTCAGCTTGACCAGCCGCGGGCGCAGGTGCTGATCCATGCTGCCATCGTCGAGATTTCCGGGGACATCGCCGAAGCAGTAGGCGTGCAGTGGGGCATCAACACAGGTGATGCGAAAGGCTTCATCAACTTCCCCGGCACCGACATCCCGATTGTCGGTGGCCTGACGTTCGACGAAAAAAAATCGGCGCCTGAAGGCGCGATTTTGCGCCTCGGCAGTGACCGCTTCGGTGCATTGATTTCGGCGCTGGCCAGCAATACGCGCAGCAACTTGTTGTCCACGCCGAGTCTGCTGACGCTGGACAATCAGGAAGCGGAAATCATCGTCGGCCAAAACGTGCCGTTCAAAACCGGCTCCTACGCCACTAATAGCAGCGGCGCGGACAATCCGTTTACCACGGTCGAGCGCAAAGACGTCGGCATCAGCCTGAAGATCAAGCCCTACATCAACGAAGGCTCGACGCTGCGCCTGGAAGTCGCGCAGGAAGTGTCGGACATCGCGCCCTCGGTATCGGGCATTGATTCTTCGGATTTGATCACCAATAAACGCGCGCTCAAAAGCACCATTCTGGCCGACGACGGCGAAATCATCGTGATCGGTGGGCTGATCCGCGACAGCGTGCGCACGCAAAAAAGCGGTGTGCCGCTGCTGCGTGACATTCCGTACCTCGGCGCACTGTTTCGCTGGAATCGAGACACCCAGACCAAGAGCAATCTGATGGTGTTTCTGCGGCCCACCATCGTGCGCAGCAAGGAAGACCTGGTCGAGGTCAGCCAGAAGCGCTACAACGCGCTGCACGACTTGAGCCGGCGCGACGCGGGGGAGAACAACTCGTTGCTGCTGCCAGCGGACGCGCGGCAATTGTTCGAGCCGGTTTCCGAGGTGCCGGTGTTCGACCTGCGCAAACCAGCGCCATGATCCGCGAGAACGGTTTTTGCGAGGCACTGCCCTTCGGATTCGCCCGGCGTTTCGGTGTGTTGCTGGAACACGATGGCGCTGAATGGCGCCTGGCGATACGTGCCGATACGCCGCTTACCGCTTTGGCGGAAGCGCGCCGTGTCTGTGGCCACGAACTGCCGTTGCAATTGCTGCCACCGGAAGTCTTCGCAACACGATTGGCGGCAGCGTACCGCGAAGGGCAGAGCGCCGCGGAACAAGTCGCCCAGGGTCTGGACGAAGAGCTGGACCTACTCAGCTTGGTGGACCAGGTGCCGCAAACCGCCGATCTGCTGGAGCAGCAGGGCGACGCGCCGATCATCCGATTGATCAACGCGCTGCTCAGTGAAGCGGTGCGCGAACAGGCGTCGGACGTGCATCTGGAAACCTTCGAGCACTACCTGTCGGTGCGCATGCGCGTCGATGGGCAGCTGCGCGAAATGCTCCGGCCCAAGCGTGAACTGGCGACGCTGCTGGTGTCGCGAATCAAGGTCATGGCGCGACTCGACATCGCGGAAAAACGTGTGCCGCAGGATGGCCGCATCGCCTTGCGGCTGGCCGGACATGAAGTTGACGTGAGGGTCTCGACCTTGCCCTCGGCCCACGGCGAACGGGTGGTATTGCGCCTGCTCGATAAACAGGCCGGACGCCTGGAGTTGCAACGCTTGGGTATGCCGGACGACACGCTCGCCGCCCTGCGCCAATTGCTAGGCAAACCCCACGGCATTCTGCTGGTGACCGGGCCGACGGGATCCGGGAAAACCACCAGCCTGTACGCCGCGCTGAGCAGCCTGAACGACCAGACCCGCAACATTCTCACGGTCGAAGACCCCATCGAATATCACCTGCCGGGTGTCGGGCAGATGCCGGTCAATCCGAAAGTCGACATGACGTTTGCCCGAGGTTTGCGGGCGATTCTGCGCCAGGACCCGGACGTGGTGATGGTCGGCGAAATCCGTGACCGCGAGACGGCGGAAATCGCCGTCCAGGCTTCGCTGACCGGGCATCTGGTGCTCTCGACGTTGCACACCAACAGCGCGGTCGGCGCGGTGACGCGGCTGGTGGACATGGGCGTCGATGCCTACCTGCTGGCGTCGTCACTGGTGGGTGTTCTGGCCCAGCGCCTGTTGCGTACGTTGTGCCCGCATTGCAAGGCTCCGTACAGCGCTGATGCGTCGGCCTGCCAGCGTTTGGGGCTGGACGCGAAGACGCCATTGCAGCTGTTCAGAGCCGTGGGCTGTGATCAATGTCAGCAAGGTTATCGCGGGCGCATCGGCATCTACGAATTGATCAGCGTGACACCTGCCGTGTCGACGCTTATCCATCAATGCGCCAGTGAGCAGGCCTTGTCCGACGAAGCGCGCAAGGCTTCACGCAGCCTGTTCCAGGACGGCCGACAGCGGGTCATCGGCGGTTTGACCAGCCTCGACGAATTACTGCGCGTGACGAGGGAGGACTAAGGCATGCCGACTTTTGACTACCGCGCCGACGATGCTCAAGGGCGCCGTTGCAAGGGACGGCTGGAGGCCGACAGCCCGCGCCACGCGCGGCAACTGTTGCGCGAGCGCGGCGTGTGGCCTCGCGCCGTAAGCGAGATAAAAGTCGCGGGCACGCATACACCGCGTGGTGCAGGACGATTGAGTGCTGCGGACCTGGCGCTGCTGACGTTGCAATTGTCCACGCTGGTGCAGGCCGGCCTGCCGTTGGAGGAAGCCCTCGACGCCGTCGCAAAGCAGAGTGCCAAGCGTCGGGTCGCCGGCTTGTTATCAGCGGTCCGAAGTCGGGTGATGGAAGGCCATGCGCTGGCGACGGCGCTGGGACAGTTCCCCAAGGCCTTCCCCGAATTGTTCCGCGCCACCGTGGCCGCTGGCGAACGCTCCGGGCATCTGGGTCATGTGCTGGAGCAACTGGCGGCGTACACCCAGGCACGCCAGGCCTCGCGACAAAAAATCCAGATGGCGTTGGTGTACCCATTGATCCTGATGCTGGCCAGCGTGGTGATCGTCGGATTTCTGCTCGGTTTCGTGGTCCCGGATGTTGTGAAAATTTTTGTCGACAGCGGTCAGTCGTTGCCCTTACTGACCCGGGCGCTGATCAGTGCCAGTGACGGGCTGCGCAACCATGGCCTGTTGTTCATTGGCGCAATAGCCCTGCTGATCGCTCTTTGGCGCTGGAGCCTGCGCCAGCCGATCTGGCGACTGCGTTGGCATCGGCTGGCGCTGAACCTGCCGCTCATTGGCGAAGTGCTGCGGGCAATGGAAGCGGCACGCTTTGCCAGCACCCTGGCGATCCTCGGCAAAAGTGCGGTGCCCTTGGTCGATGCACTGGAAATCGCCGCTGCCGTGATCGGCAACCTGACCATTCGTGCCCGCATGTCCGATGTCGCCCGCTCAGTCCGTGAAGGCGGGACCTTGACCCGTGGCCTCGAACTGAGCGGCGACATCCCGCCAATGATGCTGCACATGATCGCCAGCGGCGAACGCGCCGGCGAACTCGACCGCATGCTGGCCCGCGCCGCCGAACAACAGGAAAGCAGCCTGGCGGCACGTATCGCGCTGGTGGTGAGCCTGTTCGAACCGGCCATGCTCGTGCTGATGGGCGGCGTCGTGCTGCTGATCGTACTGGCCATCCTGCTCCCGATTCTCAGCCTCAACCAATTGGTGAATTGATTCATGAACTCTCTACGTCACAGATCTTCCCAGCGCGGTTTTACCCTGATCGAAATCATGGTGGTGGTGGTCATCATCGGCATTCTCGGGGCCATTGTGGTGCCGCAGTTCATGAGCCGCCCCGATCAGGCCAAAGTCACCGCCGCCAAAACCGATCTCCAGGCCATCGCCACTGCCCTGGAAATGTATCGCCTCGACAACTTCCAGTACCCCTCGACACAGCAGGGGCTGGAGGCCTTGAACAAACGCCCTTCGGGACTGCCGGCGGCGCGCAACTGGAATCCTCAGGGTTACCTGAAAACGCTGCCCGTGGACCCGTGGGGCACGCCTTATCAATACCTCAATCCCGGGGTGAAATCGGCCGATGGCAGCTATGACGTGTACTCCCTCGGTTCCGATGGCGTGGTCGGCGGCGAGGGCCATGCGGCCGACATCGGCAACTGGGGCGGTTAATTCATGCGGCGTCGTTGTCGGGGGTTTACCTTGCTGGAATTGATGATCGTGATCGTGTTGATCGGCGTGCTGGCGGGCATGGTGAGTTTTACCACCGGTGTGAATCCGGCGCGCCAGGCCAGGCAAGAGGCTGACACGCTGGCTGGCATGATTCGCCAGTTACGCGAGAAGGCAGTGCTCGAAAGTCAGGAGCACGGTGTGCGCTTGAGCGTCGGCGGCTACCGGGCGATGCGGCTCGGCATTCGCGGCTGGGAGCCTGTATCGACGCTTTATCGATGGCCCGACAACTTGCGCCTGCGCCTGAAGCACGAGGGTTACTCCGTGAGCCTGGGCACCGATGAAGGTCCACCTCAATTGCTGATGCTCAGCAGCGACGAAACAAGCGCGTTCACGTTGACGTTCGAGACCAAAGACCGGAGCTGGTTGAGCCTGTCCAGTGATGGTATTGGCGAGGTGGTGATCGATGGCTAGGCCATCGTGCTTCCCGCGCATGGCCGGGTTTACCCTGCTGGAAATCATGGTCGCCCTGGCGATTTTCGCGACGCTCGCGACGGCCGTTTTGTCCGCCAGCCAATACGTGATCAAGCAGGCGAGTGCGGTCGAAGAGCGCTTTTTGGCGGCGTGGGTGGCGGATAACCAGTTGAGCGAAGTGCGCCTGCAATCCGGCCCCATCATCGGGAAATCGCAACGGGTGGTGCACATGGACCGTCGCGACTGGATCGTGCGTCAACACATTGGAACCGCCAACGATTCGCGCCTGCTCACGGTCGACATTGAGGTAAGCCTTGCCGGTCGCGACCAGACCCTGCACCGCGCCAACAGCTGGATCCCTAATCGCCATGAGTAAACAGGCCGGGTTCACCTTGCTGGAGCTGGTGATCGCTCTTGCGATCTTCGCGCTGCTGGGGCTGGCCAGTTGGACGCTGTTCGATGGCGTCGTGCGCGTACAGCAAGGCACCACCGCCCATGAGCGTGAATTCAGAAGCCTGCAACGCGCCGTGGCTGTGATTGAGCGCGACCTGTTGCACATCACTGAGCAACCCATCGTGCTTGTACAAAACCAGCTGCAATTGCAGCGCAGCAACTGGCGCAATCCGCTGGACCAGCCGCGCAGTGAACGCCAGGCGCTGACCTACCGTCTCGACAATGGAGCGTTGTGGCGCGACAGCCAGGGCGAAGGCACGTTGATTGTGCAGCAGCAGAAACTGCTCGACGACGTCCGGTACCTGAGCTGGCGCCTGTTCGATAGCCAGAGCGGTTGGCGCAGTGATCAGAGGGGGACGTTGCCGCTGGCGCTGGAAATGCAAGTGTCGACGGGGCGTTTCGAGGCGATCCGTCGGGTGCTGGTACTACCGAGTGTGTTGCCTTGAAGGCTCGTCAACGTGGCGTGGCGTTGATCAGCGTATTGCTGGTCATGAGCCTGGCGCTGTTGATCATCGGCGGGGTGCTGCGCAGCCATCGTTTGTTGCTGCAGAGCAGCGGACAACAGTTGCAGCAGATGCATGTGCGCCAACTCGGTTCCGCCGCGGAAACCTGGGCGATGGCACAGCTTCAGGCTCAGCAAAATAACACTGATTTGATACCTGACCCGGCAACCGCTTTTGATATTGAAGACGCGCAAGTCCATATCGATATCGAAGACCTGGCTGGACGCTTCAATCTCAATGCCGTGTTGATTCAGGGACAGATTGATCAGGTTACGCTCCACCGTTGGGTGCGTTTGCAGGCGTTGCTCGGGCTGCCTGCTTTGCAACTTGAGCAGGTGGGCGCCTTGCGAGAGTTGAGTCAGCTTCGCTTGTTGCCGGGTGTCGACGGTATACGTCTGCGTCGGCTCGAACCCTGGATAGCCCTGTTGCCCACGGACGCCGCCTTGAACATCAATACCGCCCCGGCGCTGGTGCTGCGCGCACTCGATGGTATCGACGCCCTCCAGGCGGATGCGCTGATGCGCCAGCGGTCTGAGGCTCCATGGCCGAGCGTCCAGGCTTTCACGCAGGGTCCGCTGCTCGCCGGTCTGGGTGTGAGCAGTCACGGTCTGGGCATCGACAGCCGCTGGTACCGGATCACCGTTCAGGTGACTCAGGGGCAGAGCCGTTTTCGCCTGGCCACCGATGTCGAGCGCGACCCCAAGACGCGCCAGCTGAAAATCCTGCAACGGCGAGTTTTGCCGTCCAATACCCATGAGATAACCCAATGAAAACCTGGCTCTACCTGACGGCCGAAGGCCTGCACTCGCCGTCATTCGAGTGGCCGTGCTGCCTGTGGTCATCGACCGGTCAACGACAGCTCATGCCATTGAGTCAGGCGCCGCAGGTTCTGAAGGGGCAGGCCGTCGACCTGCTGTTGCCCATGGAATTGTGCAGTTGGGTGCGCAGTGAACCGTGGCCCTCCCGGCGCCGACCCGATGCACACGCCATCGCGTTCGCGATTGAAGAACAACTGAGCGAATCGCTGGAGAAACTGCACTTGAGCGTCGGCGCTCGCGATTCGCAAGGGCGTTATTCGGTGATGGTGATTGATCGGGAGCGCTTTGCTGCCGTGCTCGCGTTGTTGGCCGAAATGGGCGTTGAAGTACGCTCGGTTTTGGTCGACGCCGATCTGTTGCCGCAGGATCAGGCGCTTGGCGTTTGGTGGTTCGGTCGCTGGATGCTGGGTGGCGGGCTGCCGGCTCGTCTGACGTTGGCGGAGGAAGGATTGGTGCTGCTCAGGGCAGGTTTACCCTCTGATGTTCAGTGGCGCGACGAGCGTCAGGAGGATGTCGATCAGTGGTTGATCGGCGGTCACGGACAGGCAATCAACCTGCTGCATGGTGATTTCGCCCCGCGTGGAAAACGTCTGCCCTGGCGTCTCGCCGGGGCAGCAATGTTGATGCTGTTGCTGCTGAACTGGGGCGCCACTGAAGTACGCATCCATTTTCTCGAAAGCCAAAGCCGTCAGCTCTACAGTCGCAGCGAGCAGCAGTTCAAAGCGCTGTATCCGG